>JAHEKJ010000089.1 GCA_024638385.1 Gammaproteobacteria bacterium
TCGAAGGTATTCGTCGTCTGCATCATGGCGATGCCGGTGATCGTGCTCAACACCGCCGGCGGCGTGCGCAACACCTCGGCGTCGATGATCGAGATGGGCCAGGCCTTTCTCGGCACGCGCGCGGACATCATTCTCAAGATCATCCTGCCGGCGGCGGCGCCGATCATCTTCGCCGGCCTGCGCCTCGGCGTGTCGGCCGGCTTCATCGGCGCGATCCTGGCCGAGCTCAAGATCACGCCGACCGGCGTCGGCGACATCATCACCTACAGCCGCTCGATCGCCGACTATCCGAGCATGTACGCCGCGATCGCGTCGATCATCGTGCTCGCGGTCTTGTTCCTGAACGTGCTCGAGCGCATCGAAGATTATCTGTTCAAGGGGACCCGCCATGGCTTCGTCGCCGAGTGAACTGAGACAACGGGAAAACATCGTCATGAACGAACCAGCCGGCGAAGTCGACAACGCGGTCAGCGTGCGCAACGTCTACAAGAACTACGGCGACGTCGAGGCCTTGCAGGACCTGTCGCTCGACTTCCCGCGCGGCCAGCTGACCTCGCTGCTCGGCCCGTCGGGTTGCGGCAAGACGACGCTGCTCAAGATCATCGCGGGGCTGTTGCCGGCGACGAGCGGTGAAGTCATCGTCAACGGCAAGGCGGTCGAAGGACCCGGACCCGACCGCGCGTTCGTATTCCAGGACTTTGCGCTGCTGCCGTGGGCCAGCGTAATGCGCAACGTCGCCTTCGGCCTCGAGCTGCGCGGCGTCGCGCGCGCCGAGCGCGAGGACATCGCGGCGAAATACATCGGCGAAGTCGGGCTCAAGGGCTTCGAAAAAAGCTACCCGCACGAATTGTCGGGCGGCATGCGCCAGCGCGTCGGCCTCGCGCGCGCGCTGTCGGTCGACGCCGAAGTCATGCTGATGGACGAGCCCTTCTCGGCGGTCGACGAGCAGACCCGGCGCAAGTTCCAGGAAGACCTGCTCGGCCTGGTCAAGAACGAGGACAAGACCTTCATCTTCGTAACCCACTCGATCGAGGAAGCCGTTTACGTGTCCGACCAGGTCGCGATCCTGCTACCGAGGCCGAGCCGGGTGTCCGAGATCATCCGCCCCGAGGGTTTCCGCCACAAGGACGTCAACAGCATCCGCCGCGATTCGGAATACCTCGACATCGTCGACCGCATCTGGGCGTCGCTGCGCAGCTACGTCGAATAGGCCGGGCGCATGAAAATTTTCGGTTACGAACTCCCCGGCATGTCGTCGCTGATCCTGTGGGGTTTGCTGTGGGAAATCGTCGGCCGCCTCGAAGTCACCTTCTTCCTGCCGCCGCTGTCGGCGATCTTCGCGACGCTGATGGAGATCGGCACGACGCCGGTGTTCCTGAAGGCGCTCGCCGATACCGGCTACGCGTTCTTCGTCGGCACCTCGTCGGCGATCCTGATCGGCGTCCCGCTCGGAATTTTAATGGGCAAGAGCCGGCTGCTCGACGAGCTGCTGCTGCCGTGGGTCAACATGTTCCTGAGCGCGCCGCTGACCGCGCTGGTGCCGGTGCTGATGGTGCTGTTCGGCTTCGGCATGAAGGCGATCATCATCACCACCGCGCTGTTCGCGATCTGGATCATCGTGCTGAACTCCCGCGCCGGCGTGCTGCAGATCAACCGTTCGCTGGTCGAGATGGCGCATTCGTTCGGCGCGACGCCACGCGACGCGTTCTTCAAGATTTACGTCTGGGCGGCGCTGCCCGAGATCCTCGGCGGCGTGCGCATCGGTTTCATCCGCGCGGTCAAGGGCGTCATCATCGGCCAGCTGCTGATCTCGATCGTCGGCTTCGGCGCGCTGTTCGAGCTCTACTCGGCGAACTTCCTGATGAAGCATTTCTGGGCGGTGCTGCTGGTGCTGTTCGCCGGCGCGTTCACGATCGCCGAATTCCTGGCCCACCTCGAGCGCAAGGTGGATTACTACGCCGCGCGCCGCTAGCCGCCGAATCGAATTCGAAACCCTCATTTGAAAGGAGTACTGCAATGACCCAATTCGTGATCGACCCTCCCACCCCGGCGAGCCTGCCGGTCCGCGGCTCGGACGCGCGCTTCCCGGTGCGCCGGGTCTACTGCGTCGGGCGCAACTACGCCGCGCACACGATCGAGATGGGCGGCGACCCCGACCGCGAGGAACCTTTCTTCTTCCAGAAGAATCCCGACGACCTGCTGACCGACGGCGCCGACTTTCCGTACCCGGACAAGTCGAGCGACGTGCATCACGAAATCGAGATGAGCGTCGCTTTGAGCAAGGGCGGCCGCGACATTTCGCTCGAATCCGCGCTCGACCACGTCTGGGGCTACGGCGTCGCGCTCGACATGACCCGGCGCGATCTGCAGGCCGCGTGCAAGAAAGCCGGCCGGCCGTGGGAAATCGGCAAGGCCTTCGATCGCTCGGCGCCGGCCTCGGAACTGGTCGCCGCGAGTGAAATCGGCCACCCCGCCGACGGCGCGATCTGGCTCAAGGTCAACGGCGAAGTGCGCCAGCAAGGCGACCTCAACCACATGATCTGGAAGGTGCCGGAAATGATCGCCTACCTGTCCGGCCTGTTCACGCTCGCGCCGGGCGACATCATATTATCGGGCACGCCGGCCGGCGTCGGCCCGGTCGCGCGCGGCGACGAGCTCGAGGGCCACGTCGACGGCATCGGCGAGCTGCGTTGCCGGGTGGTTTGAACACGGTGACAGTAGCCCGAACCCCGGGACTCTGGTAGTCGTCGCTCTGAACAGCGAAATACGGCGGCGCATACGATTGACCGGGCTGCAATCGACACCGACCGTTGCCGGAATCCGCTCCGTTAACACGAACACCGATCAGGCCGGAGATTACTGAATGGAGCATTGGTCATCGAGAACGGCATTCCTGTTCGCCGCCATCGGCTCGGCGGTGGGCATCGGTAATATCTGGAGGTTTTCGTCGGTCGTCGGGCAAAACGGCGGGGGTGCTTACCTCGTACCTTACCTGCTGGCCGTTTTCTGCTTCGCCGTCCCGCTGATGATCCTCGAACTGGCCGTCGGCAAGCGATACCGCGGAAACGTGGTGTCATCGTTCGAGCGGGTCAGGCCCAGGCTCAAGTACATCGGCTGGTTCATCTGGGCGGTCGTTCTCGTCATCCTGAGCTATTACCTGGTCATTACCGGCTGGACGCTGGCATTCTTCGTTAATGCCCTTAGCGGGGAAAGTCTAACGTTCGAAGCACTCACGTCGTCGCTGCAGCCAGTCTACTACTTCGTGCTCACCGCGCTGATAACTTCGGGCGTCATCCTGCTGGGCGTGCGCAAGGGAATCGAGAAACTCGTCACCGTGATGATCCCCTTCATCTTTCTCATCATGTTGATTCTGGCCGGCGTGGCGGTGACGCTCCCGGGATTCGCCGACGGTGCGAGGTTCTTTTTCAAACCGGACTTCTCGGTCTTGCTGGATCCCCTGTTGTGGAGTGCAGCTTTCGGGCAGACTTTTTTTTCGCTATCCGTCGGATTCGGCGCGCTCATAACCTACGGCGCCTATTTGAATCAGCAGGTCAACCTGGTCAAGTACTCGTTCATCATTGCCATAGCCGATCTGGGCGTGGCATTCCTCGCGGGATTTATCATCTTCCCGTTCGTGTTTACCTTCGGCCTGCAGCCGACCCTGGGGACGGAACTCGCGTTCACGACGCTGCCGGCGGCATTTACTTCCATCCAGAACGGGCACCTGCTGGGCATCGCGTTCTTCGCCCTGCTGTTCGCGGCCGCGCTCACTTCAGCGATCGGCATGCTCGAGGTGAATGCAGCCGCGCTGATGCAACAATCCGGTCTTTCACGCACGAAAGCCGTACTCTTGCTGACCCCCGTCGTGCTCGTCCTCGGGCTGTTTTCCGCCCTCAGCTACAGTTCCGTGAACCTCGAAATCGTCGGCGTGCGCGTGCTCGACTTCGCCGACGAGACGATCGGCACCATCGGGCTGCTCTTTTCCGCTTTCTTTACCGCTACCGTGTTTACCTGGCTGATTTCGAAATCGGAAGGAAAGGCACTGCTGGGCAGCGGCATCCTGTGGGCTGCCGCGAAGTACGCAATTCCCGCCGTGCTCGGCCTCGTTATTCTGACGAAAATCGTCGCGAATCTCGATTTTCCGGGATGGCATTTACTGCCCGAAGCGGTCGACCTGATTCCGCGTCCCGTCGTCGTTGCGATCATCGCCGTCGTGGCGATGCTGCTGTTTTTTTACCGCAAGAAGAGAGACCGAAAGTGACGCGGCGTGAATCACGGCGAGGCGCGGTAACCCCATGACGATCGATTCGGCGGGCTTCTTGCCGCACCCGATTACGCAGACCCTTGGCTCATTGCATGGTGACAGCAGCTGCCGACTCGCTGGTTCGGCGTTCCGCCGGACGACTCCCGTCGCGGAATCGAGTGACCGTCACCCTGATCGCCGAACCAGATGACATTGCCCGAATGACTCGACCGCAATTTATCCGCTACCGGAGGTAGAAATGACCCAGCCAGAAAGAATCGAAATACCCCAGCAAGCCTTCGACTGGTACGACCAGTACGCCCACGGCGACATCGACCGGCGCACCTTCATGGCCAGGCTTGCGACGCTGGCCGGCGCGGGCTTGAGCCTGAGCGTGCTGACCGGCGCGCTGCTGCCGAACTACGCGCTCGCCGAGCAGGTGTCTTTCAACGACCCCGATATTCTCGCCAGCTACGAGACCTTCGACTCGCCCGACGGCCACGGCCAGGGCAGCGGCTACCTGGTGCGGCCGCGCCAGCGCGGCGGCAAGGGTCCGGCGGTGCTGGTCGTGCACGAAAACCGCGGGCTGAATCCGTATATCGAGGATGTCGCGCGCCGGCTCGCCAAGCAGGGTTACCTCGCGTTCGCGCCCGACGCGCTGCACCCGCTCGGCGGATACCCCGGCAACGACGACGCCGGCAAGGAGATGCAAAGGTCGCTCGACCGCGGCCGGATCGAGCAGGATTTCATCGCCACGGCCGGCTATTTGCACGACCACGAACTCAGCAACGGCAAGCTCGGCGTGGTCGGCTTCTGTTTCGGCGGTTACATCACCAACATGCTCGCCGCGACCCGCCCTGACCTGGTCGACGCCGCGGTGCCGTTTTACGGCACGCCGGCGAACGATGACGTCGTCGGCAACGTCCGCGGGCCGCTGCTGCTGCAATTCGCCGAAAACGACCCGCGCGTCAACGCGACCTGGCCGGACTACGAAAAGCTGTTAAAGCGGAACAGAGTTACCTACCAGGCGTTCGTCTATCCCGGCGTGCAGCACGGCTTTCACAACGATTCGACCGGGCGCTATGACGAGGCGGCCGCCGAGCTCGCGTGGTCGCGCACGCTCGAGTTTTTCGCGCAGCATCTCGGCCAGGGCTGAACCGCCGGCGGCGCGACGGCCGCCGAATTTCGCTTCATCGCGACGCCGCCGACTCCGACGGCCGGCCGGGCTGCACCCGATCACTCGGCGGCGTCGCTGAAACCGATGTCCCAGTGGCTGCCGTCGCAAAAGGGCTTGTTTTTCGACGCGCCGCAGCGGCACAGGGTGTAGCGCGCCGAGGTCGCGCCGTCGCCGAGCGGCTGGTCGGCGAGCTCTACCTCGCAGACCCTGTACGGGCCGTTCCTGATCACGGTGATCTCCGGCCCCGGCGCCTTGCGGCGGTACTCCTGGCCGTCGACGCTGCAGGAGAGCGCTCCCGACGGACAATTTTCGATCACGTCGATGATCGCCTCGACCGACGCGCCGTCGGGGTCGATCCACGGCTCCTCGCCCATCCTGAATACCGACTTCAGGTTGTCGGTGCAATAGCCGGCATGGGCGCAGATGCCGCGGTTGTCGTGGATCGTGATCTGCGCGCCGACATAACTAAGGCGACGGTCGTCCTCGCCGTTGGCTTGCCGCGCTTCGCTGAAGCCGTTGGTCTTGTGGCTGCCGTCGCAAAACGGCTTGTTGTTCGAGCCGCCGCAGCGGCACAGCGCCCCGCTGCTGATCGTGGATACCGACTCGCCATCGGCGGTCTGCACCCTCAGTGTCACGGCGGCCGCGTCGTCGGCCTTGACCAGGTAGGGCCCGTCCGGCGCGCACTTGATCGCGCATTTGGCTTCGCTCATATCGTCTTCCTGCTCCGGCAAAGTGCGCAGCATAAAATCAATCAGGGCCACAGAGCAATCGTTTCCGCTGTTCGCAAATCGACTCCGCGATCCGCGCCTGGTTTTTACCGGCCCGGTCCGAAGCGATAGATCGAAACCTGCAAACGCGCTATTCTAGCCGACGGGTCGCCGTATCGCCTCTCGTTGACAAATCGAGTCCTGCCGATGAACGAAACGAACGCTACCCGTAAACTGACGGCGATCTTCTATGCCGACGTGGCCGGGTACAGCCGCCTGACCGGCGACGACGAACTCGGCACCCATCGGGTCGTCATGGAATTCCTCGACTTCTCCCGGGACACCATCGAGCAGCTCGGCGGACGCGTGCTGCGTTACGCCGGCGACGCGATCCTGGCCGAGTTCGCCAGCGTGGTTTCCTGCGTCGACTCCGCGCTGCGCGTACAAACCGAACTCGAAGCGCGCAATCGCGACGTTCCACCGGCGCAGCAGGTTCAGGTCCGTATCGGCATCAACCTCGGCGAAGTCATCGAGGACCGCGGCGAAATCTACGGCGACGGCGTCAACGTCGCGGCGCGGCTCGAAGCGCTCGCCCCGCCCGGCGGTATTTGCCTGAGCGGCCAGGTCGCCGAGCAGATCCGCGGCAAGCTCGACGTCGAATTCGCCTTTGCCGGCCGGCACCGATTGAAGAACATCAGCAAGCCGATCGAAATCTGGTGCTGGCCCGCCGCCGCGGCGCGCCCGCTCAGACGCAGCGCCAGGCGGCACAAATCGATCCTCGCTGTCGCCATGGTCGTCGTAGCGATCCTGTCTGCGGTCACCTGGACGGCGTTGCGTGACGATGAAACCGACGGGATACCGAGCGGCCCACGCATCGCGGTGATTCCGTTCGAAAACCTCTCCGGCAATCCGGACGATGCCTTTTTCAGCGACGGCCTGACCAAGGACATCAATGCGCACCTGTCGAAGTTTTCGAACCTGTTCGTGATCGCGCCAAGTTCAGTGCGCGAATTTGCCGACAACGCCAACTGCGAAACGATCCGCGACGAGCTACAAGCCGACTACATCCTCGAAGGGACGGTGCAACGTTCACAGGACAATCTGCGTGTTACGACGGCCGTAACCGACGCGAAAACCTGTCGTCAACTCGACGCGCCGGGGCCCTTCGATCGCGACCTGAATGCCGACAATATCCTCGACGTCCAGCTCGAAATCGCCAGCAAGGTGGTCGCCGAAATCGGCTCCGCCGACGCGCCGCTGTTCAACGTCGAGGTGCAAAAGGCGATACGCGGCAAGGCGCCGGATAGCCTCGCGGCCTACGAATGCGTGTTGCTGTCGTACTGGTTTTACGAAACCTTCGAGCCCGACCGCCATCGCAAGGCGCGGGCCTGCCTCGAGAACGCGGTCGAAATCGATCCCGGCTACTCGCTGGCCTGGTCGCGTCTCGCGTTCAGTTATATCGAAAGCAAGAAGTACACGATCGATACCCCGCCCGACTGGACCGGACTTGCGCGTGACGCCGCCAACCGGGCGATCGCTATCGATCCCGACAATCCCGACGCCTACTATGCGCTCGCAATCCTGACGCAGATGACGAGCCAGGACCTGACCGAATTCCGCAACTTCGCCGACCGCGCCATCAGTCTCAATCCGAACGATGCTTTTATGCTGGCCGACCTCGGCACCTGGATGGGCTACGCCGGCCAGTGGGATCTGGCCAAGGACTGGGTCGCAAAGTCGATGCAGCTGAATCCCAAGCACCAGAGCTGGCTGTGGCAGACCTGGCATCTCGATCACTTTCTGCGCGGCGAATACAAGCAATCGCGCGACTATGCGCTCAGGATGAACCTGCCGAACAATTACATGGTGCAGGCGAGCCTCGCCGCGGCCTACGCGATGAACGGCGAGCAGGCCAGGGCCGAGGCGACGCTCGCGCGGGTGCTCGGATTGCGGCCGCATTACGGCGAGGATCCGCGCGCGCCGTTTCGCGCCCGCGGCATGCCGTCCGAGTTGATCGAAGGCCTGATGGGGGGCTTGCGCAAAGCCGGCCTCGACGTGCCGCCGGCCTGACCGGCCGCCGGGTCCCGGAATCGAATCGGCCAAACTTTCGTCTAGCGCCCGAGTCGAGGGCCGGGCCGACCGTTACGGCGCTTCGAGATTTCTGACGAAGCGATACCCGGAAGACGCCGGCTTGAGGCGATAAAGCGCCGCCGGGCGCCCGCCTTCGCGGCGTTTCTTGCCGGTGTCGATCAGCAGATCGGCCTGCTCGATGCGCCGGCGAAACGACCGCTTCTGGATCGTTTTACCGATCAGCAATTCGTGCAGGTGCTGCAGCTCGGCAAGCGTGAACTCTTCGTCCAGTGCATAACCCGGCGAGATCGAGTACAGCGCGCGCTGCCGCAGGCGTTCGCGCGCTATATCGATGATCTCGCGATGATCGAAAGCCAGTTTCATCCTGCCGGCGGCGCCGAGTTCGACCCAGCGCACGTCGGATACGGTATCGACGTGCCGCGCGCAGGCCTGGTGTCCGATCAGCGCCGTATAGCACACCGTGACCGACCAGCCGCGGGGATCGCGCGCGCGGTTGCCGATCGTTTCAAGCTGATCGAGGTACGGCGGCTGGACGCTGGTTTTCTCGACCAGCTTGCGACGCGCCGTCGCCTCTATATCGTCGTCCATATCGATGTCGACGATGCCGCCGGGCAAGCCCCAGCGGCCTTCCTCGGGTCCCGACGATCGATGCACGAGCAGGACCTTGAGCGACTTTTCGTGGTAAGTGAACAGCACCGGATCGACCGTCAGCAATGGCGTTTCGATGCCGTGGCGGGTCGATCGGGCGGAACTGGCGCGTTTATTCATGGCATTTTCCGGCTGTCGAACGCCGCAATTCTAGCCTAAAAGTCCTTAATTTGTGACTTTTTGTCACTTTTTAACGACTGGCGCTTGACAAATTAGTGACTGTTAGCCACTATCCATTAGTGTCTAACAGTCACTAAAGGAAAAACATGTTGGGAATCCGCTACTACAAGGCCGACTCGTCGACCTACGTCATCCGCACCGTCAATGGCGCAACGACCAAAAAGGGAAAGGGTCTGAGCTTTTTCTACAACGCCGCGACAACGTCGATCGCCGCGATTCCGATCAACGCCCAGGAAGCGCCTTTCATATTCGCCCTGCAAACCGCCGATTTCCAGGAGGTGCGAGTGCAGGGCCAGATCACGTTTCGCATCGAGGATGCCGAGAAAATCGCCGAGATGCAGAACTTCACGGTTGCGAAAGACGGTCTGACCTATGTGTCCGACGACCCGATGAAACTCGGCGACCGCGTAATCCAGGCGGCCCAGGCAATCGTCCAGGAACGCGTCCAGTCGATGCCGCTGCGCGCGGCGCTCGCCGATCACACCCGCCTCGCCGCTGAACTGCGCGAGCAAATGGCGGCCGACGCATCCCTGCAGGCCATGGGTATCGCCATCCTGAAAACCACCGTCAGCGCGATCTCGCCGACACCGGAAACCCGCCGGGCGCTCGAGGCCGAGGCTCGCGAAGCGATCCTCAAGGAAGCCGACGACGCGATCTACGCGCGACGTAAATCGTCGGTCGAACAGGAGCGCACGATCCAGGAAGCCGAGCTGCAGACCAAGCACGACATTCAGCAAAAGGAGCAGGAGATCGAGGAATCCCGAATTCAGAACGAACGCAACCTCTTGCGCGGCCGCGCCGCGACCGAACGCGAGCGCATCGAGTCCGAGATCGACAACGAAACCCAGCGCCAGGATCTGGTTGGCCTCGTTGCCGCCAACAGTCGCGAGGAAGCCGACGCCGAAGCCTACGCTGTGGCGAGCAAAATGAAGGCCTTCACCGAATTGCCGGTCGAAAACCTGAAAGCAATGGCGCTCGCGAACATGCAGCCGGAGCAGTTGATGGCGATAGCGTTCGAAAGCCTCGCGCAAAATGCCGGCAAGATCGGCGAGCTCAACATCACGCCCGACCTGTTCGGCCAGATGATGAAAAAGGCCCGCGCCAAATGAACCGCAACAGCGAGCATCGCTTCATCCTGGTCACGCGCAAGACGCGCCTGCAGGAGTTGATCGAACGTTTCAACACCTGGCCCCAGGCGCGTTTCTACCTCGAGCACAACCAGGTCGACGCGCAGGACTACCTCGACGAGCACGACCTCTATAACGCGCGGATTCGCGCCGCCGAGTCGCTGCTGCGGCCGCTCGGTCCGCTGCAAATACTGGATCGCGGCTTCTTGCCCAGCTACCAGTTCGGCAAGAACGACATCGTCATTGTCGTCGGCCAGGACGGTCTCGTCGCCAACACCCTGAAATACCTCGACGGCCAGCCGGTCATCGGCGTCAACCCCGACCCGGCGCGCTTCGACGGAAAGCTTTTGCCGTTTCAGATCGGTGACCTCGAGTCGGCGCTCGCGAAGACGCTCGACGGCGAAGGCGAACGCAAGCAGGTCACCTTCGCCGAAGCCACGACCAACCTGGGGCAACGCATGCTCGCGGTCAACGACCTCTTCATCGGGCCGAAATCGCACATCTCGGCACGCTATCGCCTCGACTGGAGCGACCGGTCCGAATTACAAAGCTCGTCGGGGATCATCGTGTCGACCGGTTTCGGCTCGACCGGCTGGTTCCAGTCGGTGCTCGCCGGCGCGATCGGCGTCGCCGGGGTCGATTCGCACCCGCTGGCCGAAGGCTTCGCCTGGGATTCGCAGCGACTCCAGTTCGCCGTGCGCGAGCCTTTCCCGAGCAATACCACAGGCGTCGACCTCGTCTTCGGCGAGGTGTCGAACGACCAGCCGCTGACGCTCGAATCGCTGATGCCCGAACACGGCGTCATTTTCTCCGACGGCATCGAGGCCGACGCCATCGCGTTCAATTCGGGCTGCATCGCCAGGATCGGTATCGCCTCGACCCGCGGCCTGCTGGTGAGCTAGCCTGCCCCGCCGTCCGTTTCACGTAAAATCCGCTATTCTCGAGTAAGCCATGACCGATACCTCTCATTCCCGTCTTCCCGATATCCGCGAGGCCATCGTCGGCAGCCTGCTCGGCTGCGCTCTCGGCGACTCGATCGGCCTGCCGTTCGAAGGCGTCTCGGCGCGCCGGATCGAGCGCCTCAATCCGGGCCCGCTGAAACAGCGGCTCCTGTTCGGCCGCGGCATGATGTCCGACGACACCGAGCACTCCTGCTTCGTCGCGCAGGCGCTGATCGCGTCGGGCGGCGATGCCGATGGCTTCGGCCGTAACCTCGCCTGGCGGCTGCGCTGGTGGTTCCTGGCGCTGCCCGCAGGCATCGGCCTCGGCACGCTGCGCAGCGCGCTCAAGCTCTGGCTCGGATTCCCCTACACCCACAGCGGCGTCAACAGTGCCGGCAACGGCCCGATGATGCGCAGCGCGATCCTCGGTGCCTGGGCCAACGACGACGCACGCCTGCGCGAATGCATGGTAGCGATCTGCAGCCGGATCACGCACGCCGACCCCCGGGCCGAACGCGCGGCGCAGGTCGTCGCCGCGGCCACCGCGCTGGCTTTGCGGCGCGAGTCGATCACTCCGGCAGATGCGACGCGTCATTTCGCCGCGTGGATGAAGGCCGACGCAGAATTGAGTTTATTAATAAAGCGCGCAGCCCAAAGCGCCGAAGCCGGTGATAGCGCGCGCCAATTCTGCGCCGCCAACAACATGGGTAAGGGTGTTTCCGGATACTGTTACGGCACGCTCGCCGTGGTGTTGCAAATCTGGATGCGGCACTACGACGACGTCGAGGTCGCAATCACCGAGGCGGTACGCTGCGGCGGCGACACCGACACCGTCGCCGCGATCGTCGGCGGCATGGTTGGTGCCCGCGCCGGCCGCAATGGCCTACCGCCGGCATGGCTGACACGCCTAACCGACTGGCCGCGATCGGTCGCCTGGATCGAATCGCTCGGCGACCGGCTCCAACGTTGCAAGGTAGAGGGTCGCCGCGATAGTCCGCCGACCGTTTTTTTCCCGTTCGCGCTGACGCGCAACCTGTTGTTCATGCTGATCGTACTGGCGCACGGCTTTCGCCGGCTGGCGCCGCCGTATTGATTTGAAACCCGGCCGTCGAATCGACGACGGCCCTCCCTACTCCTCGATCGCCCCGGTAAAGCGGTTCATCGGGATTTCCCGGTAGCGGTCCACCAGCTCGTCGAAGCGCCGCAACATCCACTCGAATGAAACTTCGTCACCGTGTCCGGTGACGTTGATCTCGGTGACCCGCTCGCCGTCAAGGCGAGAGTGGCGCAGCGTCACGGTCGGTCGCCAGGTCTCGACGAAAATGATCGCAAACGAATCGTCATCGACGGCGATTATCAGATCGGCGTCTTGGTCGTCTCCCAACCGCTCGCAAACCTGTGTCGCCGACAGGCCCGCGACCGAATCGAGGCTGAAGAGCGATTTGCCGTCACCGTAAGTCTCAAGATAGTAGCTCGCATCGTCGACGTCGACTTCTCCAAACGATACTTCGACCGACCCATGATATGCCGCCGTGGTCAGGTCGCCGGTTCCGTCGTCTCGCAGGGCACGGTCATCGATCTCGCCATAGTACAGATACTCGCCCCGAGACTCGCGCCCCCAGCCAAATACCTCGTTGAGCGTTTTAACCTCGGTCGACTCGGGCGGCACGTCGTGCAAAACGACGACCCTGAACGGTATCGCCGGATCCATCAGCACCGGTTTCGAGGTCTCGCCAGTATTATCCATGTCGTTTCCTGTTCGTCGATGCCCGGCCTCGGTCGCGATTCGAGGTCAGCCGGCAAAAATCAGAAATCCGGCTAACGGTTGCCAACCTTGCAAAAAAAGGCGGAGGAATCGCAATTCCTCCGCCCGGTATGCCGGTCAATGCCCGGCTATGACTTGAACCACCAGCGCTCGCCGTTCTTGTGGCCGTCGAGCTCCCAGTTGTTGGCGATCTGATCGGCCATGCCGATCTTGCCGCTGGCCGCGTGCGTGTAGGCCATGAACACCGGGATGATCGAGCCGCCCTCGCTGTGGACGATGCGCTGCATCTCGACGTAGAGATCGCGGCGCTTCTTCTTGTCGAGCTCGCTGCGCGCCTGCACCAGCAGCTCGTTGAAGCGCGGATGGTTCCAGCGCGACTCGTTCCAGTCGGCGCCGGCCGAATAGATCTGCGAGAAGATCCAGTCCTCGGTCGGGCGTCCGCCCCAGTAGCTTCCCGAGAACGGCTTCTTCAGCCAGACGTCGGACCAGTAACCGTCGTTGGGCTCGCGCACGACGTCGATCGTGATGCCCGCGCGCTTCGCGCTCCCGGCGAACAGCTGCGCGGCGTCGACCGCGCCCTCGAAGGCGGTATCGGAGATGTGATACTTGACCTTGAGGCCTTCCATGCCGGCCGCCTTCAGATGGAAACGGGCCTGGTCGGGATCGTAGGGCCGCTGCGGCAATTCCTCGGGCCTCGCGCGATAGATGTTGGCCGGGCCGACCGGGCTGTCGTTGCCGACCTCGCCCTGGCCCTTGACGATCTTGTCGAGCAATTCCTGACGGTTGATCGCATATTTCAGCGCCAGGCGGACGCTGTTGTTGTTGAACGGCGCGACGTCCGCATGCATCGGCATGGTCACGTGCTTGTTGCCGGTAGTCGAGAACACGTTCAGGTTCGGCACGCGCTTGAGCAAATGCACGGTTTGCAGGTCGAGGTTCGACATCGAATGCAGCTCGCCGTTGCGCACCGCGTTGGTCCGCGCGACCGCGTCGGCGACGAACAGGTTCTCGATCGAGTCGAAGTGCGCGCGGCCCGCCTTCCAGTAATTCGGGTTACGCTTGACCCGTGTGTTGACGCCGGGCTCGTAAGATTCGAGGCTGTAGCCGCCGGTGCCGACGCCCGACTGCCAGTCGATGCCGCCGCCGGACCTGGCCGGGCAGATCACCAGGTGATAGTCGCTGACGAGGAACGGGAAATCGGCGTTGCCCGATTCGAGCGTGAACACGACCGTGTCCTTGCCCTCGGCCCTGACGTCGGTGACCGGCGCGATGATGCCCTTGGCCGCCGAGCGGGTATCTTCGCCGCGGTGGTGGTTGAAGGATTGGACCACGTCGTTGACGTCGAGCGTCTTGCCGTTGTGGAACTCGACGCCGCGGCGGATCTTGAAGCGCCAGGTCGCCGCGTCGGGCGTGGCTTCCCAGCTCTCGGCGAGTTCGCCGACGAGCTGGCCGTCGGGCGCGATCTCGGTCAGGTTGTTGCGCAGCTGGCCGAAGCTCACGTTGATCATGTAGGAGTCGAGCGTCTGCGCCGGGTCGAGCACGTCGGTGGTCGCGCCGCCGGTCAGCGCCTGCTTGTAATGCCCGCCGGATTTGGGCGCGGCGGCCTGCGCCTCCTCGCTCAGGATGATCGCCGGCACCGCGGCGATCAGTCCCATCGCCGAAGCGCGCGCGATAAACTCGCGGCGGCTGATACGGCCTTCCGAGAGCTCGCGTTTGAGATCGTCGATTTTCTTCATCGGATTGTCCTCAGGTTGGTTGTTGTCGATGCGTTCGTTTCGATTCGCGGGAACCGCGAGGTTTCCCGCACTCGTTCTCAGGCGACATTTCTACTCCTGTTTGCGCGTCAAGTCCATCGCGCGGCCGGTCGCGGCGCCGTGCCCGGGCCCGCCGAATCGGCGTCAGGCCGCCGCGGGTGCGTAGTTTTCGCGTACATAGGCTTCTTCGAACCCGGCCTTGAGAATGTTGCCGTAGGAATGCTGAGGATCTCCCGGCACGGCGACGCCGGTGCAGGTAAAGATCTTCCGGCAGCCGAGTTCGCGCGCGCGCTCGAGGCGCGCCGCCATCACCGCGCCCTGGCTGCCGCGGCGGCGGAATCCGGGCGCGGTCGCGCCGTAATCGGTCCAGCCGACGCCTTCATGGGCGAACAGCGCGCCGACGCCGGCGGGTTCGTCGCCGGCAAAGGTCATGAAGACGTGCCAGCCGTCACGGCCGGGCAGCTTCGCCAGCCACGGGGTCGCCGCGTCGCCGAGGTCGAAACCGTTGCAGACGATCTCGGCGAACGCGTCGCCGTGCTCGCGGCCGATCTCGCGTACCGACAGCTCGGTTTCGGGAACCTCGACCGCGACCGGGTCGCGCGCAAACTTTTGCCAGCCGCGGTCGGCTGCGAGGCCGGCGGCGCGCAACCAGGACGCGAGTTCCGGCGGGCCGGCAGCGGGGTGAACCTGGACGAAATACTGCTCGATCCCGGCGTCGCGATAGGCCGCGACGATCGCGTCGACCTCGGCGCGCGTCGCCGGCGCCGCCAGGCCGAGCCCGAGGACCCGGTTGACGACGATCGCCGAAGCCGG
>JAHEKJ010000090.1 GCA_024638385.1 Gammaproteobacteria bacterium
CGACGTTGTCGAGAATCCAGTTGACCTTGGTACCGGAGAAATACGGATCCAGCAACAGCCCGGTCGCCGCCGTGGCGGTGTCTTCGTGACCGTCGGCGCGCAGGCGGTCACAGAAATCGGCGGTCCGCCGATCCTGCCAGACGATGGCGTTGTAGACCGGTTTGCCGGTCTTGCGATCCCACACCACCGTGGTCTCGCGCTGGTTGGTGATGCCGATCGCGACGATCTTGCCGCCGTCGGCTTTGGCCTTGTCGAGCGCCTCGCGCACGACCGCGAGCGTCGTCTCCCAGATTTCGTCGGCGTCGTGCTCGACCCAGCCGTCGCGCGGAAAGTGCTGGGTGAATTCCCGTTGCGCGGTGAACTGCGCGTGGCCGCCGGTATCGAACAGCATCGCCCGCGAGCTGGTCGTACCCTGGTCGATGCTCAGTATGTAATCGCCCATCTTCTCCTCCAAATCCCCGGTTCGGGGTCGGACCATGCTAACTCATTGATATGATTCTGATTGATGTCTGTTCTTGGTCGTTTTTCCGGCTTAAACGCATGTTTTTACCGTCGAAATGATGCTTTTAACAAAATTCCCGAACGATGATAATCGCAAGTTATCGTCAACGTGCCTTTTTTGCCCCCGAAAAGATCGTTTTTAGACCTGAAATCGGTATTTTTTCAGGTATTAATCATTGTAAATCGATCAACTAGCGAGGTCCGACTCCGGTGAGCAATTCTGGGTGTCGAAGTAGTCGTTGAATTTGCTGCGGGCGGCGGGGCCGAAGAGTTTCTCGCAGGCTTCGAACAGGCCGGCCGACTGGCGCAGGCGATCGCGTGACACCAGCAGCTCGACCTTGGAGCGTCGGCGCAGGAAATCCTCGAGCGTGACGATCATTTCCTTTTCCGCGAGGTGCGCGATTTCGCAGCGGCGGATGCCGGTATTCTCGACCAGCGGTTCGGCCATCGCCGGATTCCGCTCGATTGCATCGAGCATCGCCTCGGCGTCGGCGCCGTAGCGGCGCCACAGCCGCGTCGACAGCGCCTCGCCGGTATCGCCGGCGACGTTGCGGTCGACGCCGAGCTTCGCCGCGCGCGCGATGAACGCATCGCGCGCGGCCGGGCCGGGCTCGCCGTACCATTTGCCGTCGGGCTCGGTCAGTTCGACGCCGAGCCGCGCGACGCAGTCGCTGATCTCGTCGCCGACGTTGAGGCAATCGGTCAGCTTGCCGCCGAAGATGCTGACATGCCGTTGCTCCACCGCGGTCTCGATCACGTGCTTGCGCGACAGTTGTTGCACGTCGAGGTCGCCGTCGGCCTGGCGGCGCACCGCCAGCGGGCGCACCCCGCAGCGCTCGGCGATGACGTCATCGCGGTCGAGCGGCACCGGCAGATCGAGGCGCGCGTTGATGTTCGACAGCACGAAATCGCGGTCCGCCGCCGTAACCGCGGTGACCGGCTCGTCGACCGCGGTGTCGGTGGTGCCGATGCAGGTCCGGTTGGCCATCGGAATCGCGAAGAACAGGCGCTCGTCGTCGGCGAAGAATGCGAGCACGCGGTGGTTGGTCGACAGTTGCGGCACGATCAGGTGAATGCCCTTCGACAGCACGTGGCGGTAGTCGGTGTCGACGCCGGCTTTGGCGTTGAGCGAATCGACCCAGGCGCCGGCGGCGTTGACGAGCACCCGCGCGCGAATGGCGAAACGTGCGCCGCCGATCCTGTCCTCGGCCTCGATCCGCCAGCCGTCACCGGCACGCGCGAACTCGCGCGCCTCGACGTAGTTCGCCGCGACGCAGCCGCTGTCCATCGCGCTGCGCACGAAGTTGAACACGAAGCGTGCGTCGTTGTCGTGCAGGAACGCGTCCGAGTAGACGATGCCGGCACGCGCCTCGCGCGTATCGACGACCGGCTCGACGGACTTGATCTGTTTCGCCGACAGCATCCGCGGAATTCGCGTGCGGCCGCGGCCGAGCAGCCAGTAGAGCCAGGTCGACAGATAGATCACCAGCGGGTGAAAGCGGAACCGGCGGTTCAGCGTCATCAGGAAACGGATTTCCTTGACCGTCGACGGGAAGCTGTCGAGCAGCTCGTTGCGCGAGCGGCACAGGCCGGCGACGAGGCCGAACTCGTAGCCTTCCATGTACTTGATTCCGCCCCAGACGAGGTTCGATGAATGCTGGCTGGTGAAGCCGGCGAAATCGCGCGCGTCGATCAGCGCGACCCTCGCGCCGCGCGCGGCCAGCGCCGCGGCCGAGACCGCGCCGTTGATGCCGCCGCCGACGATGGCGACGTCGAAGGTCTCGCTCCCGAGCCGCTCGAGGTTGCGCTTGCGTAATTCCATCGTTGCTGTTATCGGCCTTGCATCATTCCCGCGAACGCGCCGCCGTCAGACCTTGCGGAAGACGAAGATCCACCACAGGATCGCGATTATCAGCGCGCCCCACAGCGGCGTGCCGTAGAAGCCGAGCCAGCCGAGGCCGATGAAGCCGGTGCCGAGCCACGAGATGAACAGCCGGTCGCCGCGCGTCGTGTCGATACCGAAGATGCCGTGGCGCGGGTTGCCGCCCGGATCGAAGCGCTCCCACACGCCCATCGCGATGATCGACAGCGCGACGACGACGAAGAACATCGCCGTCGGCCAGGTCCACGCCATCCACGACAAGCCCATTGCGACCTCCTCAGACCCGCCCGAGGGCGAAGCCCTTGGCGATGTAGTTGCGCACGAAGTAGATCACGATCGCGCCCGGGATGATCGTCAGCGAGCCGGCCGCGGCGAGCAGGCCGAGCTCGTAGCCGGAGGAGCTCGCGGTGCGTGTCATCGTCGCCGCGATCGGCTTGGCCTCGACCGAGGTCAGCGTCTTTGCCAGCAAGAGCTCGACCCACGAGTACATGAAGCAGAAGAACGCGGCGACGCCGATGCCGGCGGCGATCGTCGGGATGAAGATGCGGATGAAGAACTTCCAGAACGGGTAGCCGTCGAGGTAGGCGGTCTCGTCGAGCTCCTTGGGCACGCCGGACATGAATCCCTCCAGGATCCAGACCGCGAGCGGGATGTTGAACAGGCAGTGCGCGAGCGCGACCGCGATGTGCGTGTCGAACAGCTCGATCGCCGAGTACAGCTGGAAGAACGGCAGCGCGAACACCGCCGGCGGGGCCATGCGGTTGGTCAGCAGCCAGAAGAACAGGTGCTTGTCGCCGAGGAAGCGATAGCGCGAGAACGCGTAGGCCGCCGGCAGCGCGACGGTCACCGAGATCGCGGTATTGATGACGACGTAGATGATCGAGTTGATGTAGCCGTTGTACCAGGTCGGATCGGTGAAGATGACCTTGTAGTTATCCAGCGTGAAATCCTGCGGGAAGAACGAAAAACCGCCGAGGATTTCGTTGGTGGTCTTGAACGACATCGCCAGCAGGCCGTAGATCGGCAGCATCAGGAAGACGATGTAGAGCGTCGGCACGAGCCATTTTCTCGGGTGCGCCATGTTATTGCTCCTCCCCGCGCATCATCACGGTGTAGAAGACCCAGCAGATCAACAGCACGACCAGGAAGTAGATCAGCGACATCGCAGCCGCCGGGCCGAGGTCGAACTGGCCGAGCGCGATCTTGACCAGGTCGATCGAAAGAAACGTCGTCGTGTTGCCGGGGCCGCCGCCGGTCAGCACGAACGGCTCGGTGTAGATCATGAAGCTGTCCATGAAGCGCAGCAGGATCGCGATGGTGAGCACGCGCTTCATCTTCGGCAGCTGGATGTAACGGAACACGGCCCAGCGACTCGCGCCGTCGATGTGCGCGGCCTGGTAGTAGGCGTCCGGGATCGAACTCAGGCCCGCGTAGCACAGCAGCACGATCAGCGAGGTCCAGTGCCAGACGTCCATGACTACGGTCGTCATCCACGCCGACACCGGCTGGCGGGTGAAGTTGTAGTCGAAGCCCATCGAGTTCAGCGTGTAGCCCAGCAGGCCGATGTCGGGCAAAGCGAAGATATTCCACATCGCGCCGACGACGTTCCACGGGATCAACAGCGGCAGCGCCATCAGCACCAGGCAGACCGATACCCACGGCCCCTTGCGCGGCATCGTCAGCGCCACCGCGATGCCGAGCGGCACCTCGATCGCGAGGATCATTCCGGTGAACATCAGCTGCCGGCCGAGCGACGCGTGGAAGCGATCCGAGCGCAGCACCTGCTCGAACCAGGTCGTGCCTTCCCAGAAGAACACGTTGTCGCCGAAGGTTTCCTGGAACGCGTAGTTGACGACGGTCATCAACGGGATGAACGCGTTGAACGCGACCAGCACCAGCACCGGTACGACGAACCACCAGGCCTTCGGATTGACGGTCTTGTTCATGACGCCTGCTCCCCGATGACCCAGTCGTTGTGATAGATGCGGGTGAAGTCCGGATCGAAAGCGATCTTCGGGCTTTCCGCCGGAATCCGCTCGTCCTCGCCGACGATCATCTTGATCGTTTCGTCCTCGTGCAGCGCGGTCACGACCTGGTAACGGCCGAGGTCCTCGACCTTGTCGATCTCGACCGGGATACCGTCGTCGCTGAAGCGAACGAATTCCGGCCGCACGCCGATCTCGAGTTTACCGTCGAGATCGGCGCCGGCCGGATACGTGGTGCCGAGGAGATGGTTGTGAAACACCGGCTGGCCGCCGTCGAGCGTGACCGGCAGCACGTTCATGCCGGGCGAACCGATGAAGTAGCCGACGAAAGTGTGGTTCGGCCGGTTGAACAGTTCGACCGGCGTGCCGACCTGGACCACCGCGCCGTCGTACATGACGACGACCTTGTCGGCGAAGGTCAGCGCCTCGACCTGGTCGTGGGTCACGTAAATCATCGTCACGCCGATCTGCTGGTGCAGTTGCTTGAGTTTCGAGCGCAGCTGCCACTTCAGGTGCGGATCGATCACCGTCAGCGGCTCGTCGAACAGGATCGCGTTGACGTCGTCGCGCACGAGTCCCCGGCCGAGCGAGATCTTCTGCTTGCCGTCGGCGGTCAGCCCCGATGCGCGCTTCTTCAGGCGATCGGTCAGGTCGAGCATCGCGGCGATCTCCTCGACGCGCGCGGCTACGACGCCTTCGCTGGCGCCGCGGTTGCGCAACGGGAAGGCGAGATTGTCGTAGACCGTCATCGTGTCGTAGACCACCGGGAACTGGAACACTTGCGCGATGTGGCGCTGCGAGGTCGGCAGGTGCGTGACGTCCTCGCCGTCGAACGAGATTCTGCCCTCGGACGGCGTCAGCAGGCCCGAGATCGTGTTCAACAAGGTCGTCTTGCCGCAGCCCGACGGACCGAGCAGCGCGTAGGCGCCGCCGTCTTCCCAGACCTGGTTGACCTCCTTGAGTGCGTACACCGGCTCCTGTCCGGGTGGCGGAGGGTAGGCGTGCCGGACGTTGTCGAATTCGATTCGGGCCATCTTCGTGTCCTCAGGCGGCGATCAGCTTTTCGTCGGCGTCGAAGTACAGGCAGCGCGACGGGTCGAAATAAAATCGCGCCTTCGCGCCGTACTCGTAGGAATGGATGCCGTGCGCCTCGCTGACCCAGTTGTTGCCGGCGACGTTGACGCGGACGATGCTCTCGGAGCCGGAGATCTCGGCGATCTGCACCTCGCCGTCGACACCGACGCCGTCGCCGCCGTCGGGCAACAGATGATGCGGCCGCAGCGCGATCTTGTAGGTGCCGTCGGGCAGGCCGCGCACCGCGTCGGGCAAGTCCCAGCTGACGGCGTCGGTGAGATGAGCCTTGTCGCCGCGCTTTTCGATCGCCGCGGTGTTGACCGGCGGGTCGGAGAACACCTCGGCGCCCTCGAGCGTGTCGGGCTTGCGGTAGATTTCCGAGGTCTTGCCGAACTGCACGACGCGGCCTTGTTTCAGCGTCGCGGTGTAACCGCCGAGCATCAGCGCCTCGAGCGGTTCGCTGGTCGCGTAGACCACGGTCGCACCGGTGTCGGCGAACAGCTTCGGCAATTCGTCGCGCAATTCCTCGCGCAGCTTGTAGTCGAGGTTGGCGAGCGGCTCGTCGAGCAGCACGAGATCGGCGCCCTTGACGAGCGCGCGCGCGAGCGCGGTGCGCTGCTGCTGCCCGCCCGACAACTCGCTCGGCAGGCGTCCGAGCATCGGCGTCAATTTGAGCAGGTCGGCGAAGCGTCGTACCTCGCGGTCGATCTCGTCCCTCGGCAGGCCTGCGACCTTGAGCGGCGACGCGATATTGTCGTAGACCGAGAAACTCGGGTAGTTGATGAACGCCTGGTAGACCATCGCGACGCTGCGCTTTTGCACCGCCACGCCGGTGACGTTCTCGCCGCCGGTCCAGACTTCGCCGCTGGTCGGCCGCTCGAGCCCCGCCATCAGCCGCATCAGCGTGGTCTTGCCCGACAGCGTCGTGCCGAGCAGGATGTTGAACTCGCCCGGTTCGAGCGACAGGCTGGTTTCGTAAATATGGGTTTCGGCGCCGACGCGGAAGCTGACCTTGCGCAATTCAATCGCCATCGCTCGCCTCCGCGGAGCCGGTTGTTTCGTCACCGGCGATTTCGAGCCGGACGTTCTTGTTGGCGCAAAGTTGCGTCGCCTTGGGCGTGATTCCCGCATCGGTCACGAGCGTGTCGATGTCGCCGAGGTCGGCGATGCGCACCGGCGCGCGGCGCTCGAATTTCATCGAGTCGGTGACGACGATGACCGCGCGCGAGCGGCGGATGATCGCCTGGGTCACGCGGACCTCGCGCAAATCGAAATCGAACAGCTCGCCGTCGGGATCGATCGCCGAGCAACCGATCACGGCGTAGTCGACCTTGAAGCGTTCGACGAACTCCTCGGTGCTCGAACCGACGATGCCGCCGTCGTTGGGGCGAATGCTGCCGCCGGCGATCATGACCTCGAGGTTCGACGAAGGCCACAGGGTGCTGGCGACGTTCATGTTATTGGTGATTACGAGCAGTCCCTTGTGGTCGACGAGGTGCTCGGCGACCCGCTCGGTGGTCGTGCCGATATTGATGAACAGCGACGAATTGTCGGGGATCAATTCGGCCGCGCGCTGCGCGATCGCATCCTTTTCGCCGGCCATCAGCATCTTGCGTGCGCCGTGGCCGAGGTTCTCGACCGTATCCTTGATCACCGCGCCGCCGTGCACGCGCTGTAGCAGGTTCAGGTCGTAGAGCTGGTTAAGGTCGCGGCGAATCGTTTGCGGCGTCACGTTGAGGTGATCCGACAATTCGTCGACCTGCACCGAGCCGTGCTGGCGGATGAAATCCATGATCGAATGCTGGCGCCTGCTGATTTCTGTGTTCATGTCGTTTCGATCGACACAGTTTATTCAAGTTAGGCCGCTACCCGGACCCGCGGGCCCGGGTAGCGCCGTGCGGTCAAATGCCGGCGTGCTAGTTTTTCCAGCGCTTGACCAGTTCGTCGTAGTTGACGGTTTCGCCCTTCGGCTTTTCGTTGACCTTGGCCTTCGGCGCACCCGGCTGGGCAAGCCAGTAGGCCGCATCGCGCTCTTCGTTGAGCCGCGGGCCGCAGCCGCCGTAGGTGCCGGCGCGCTCGTCGGCGGCCTGCATCCGCGCCATGACCGCGTCCATTTCACCGGCGAGGCGATCCATTGCTTCCTGCGGCGTGAACGCTCCGGAGTTGACGTCACCGATTTGCTGCCACCAGATCTGCGCTAGCTTCGGGTAGTCGGGCACGTTGATGCCGGTCGGCGACCACAGCACGCGGTCGGGCGAACGGTAGAACTCGACCAGGCCGCCGAGGTTCGGCGCGCGGTCGGTGAACGACTGGTGCCGAATGGTGGAGTCGCGGATGAAGGTCAGGCCGACGTGGCTCTTCTTGGTGTCGACGGTCTTGGAGACGACGAACTGCGCGTACAGCCAGGCCGCCTTGCGCCGGTCGACCGGGGTCGACTTGAACAGCGTCCACGAACCGGCGTCCTGGTAGCCGAGCTTCTGGCCTTTCTCCCAGTAAGGGCCGTGCGGCGACGGCGCCATGCGCCACAGCGGTTTGCCGCTGTCGTCGACGGTATTGTTGCCGGCCGATTTGGGCGCGACCATCGACGCGGTGAACGCGGTATACCAGAAGATCTGCTGGGCAACGTTACCCTGCGACAGCGCCGGCAGCGACTGGTAGAAGTCGTAGCTCGCGGCGCCCGGCGGGGCGTACTTGCGCAGCCACTCGTCCCACTTGCGGATCGCGTAGACCGCGGCCGGGCCGTTGGCGGCGCCACCGCGGGTTACCGACGCGCCGACCGGGTTGCACGATCCCTTCTCCATGCGGATACCCCACTCGTCGACCGGTACGCCGTTGGGCAGGCCCTTGTCGCCGGCGCCGGCCATCGACAGCCAGGCGTCGGTCATGCGCCAGCCGAGGTCGGGCGCGCGCTTGCCGTAGTCCATGTGCCCGTAGACGCGGACGCCGTCGATCTCCTTGACGTGCACCGAAAAGAACTCGGCGATGTCCTCGTAGGCCGACCAGTTGACCGGCACGCCGAGGTCGTAGCCGTACATGTCCTTGAACCTTTTCTGCAGGTCGGGACGGTCGAACCAGTCCTTGCGGAACCAGTAGAGGTTGGCGAACTGCTGGTCGGGCAACTGGTAGAGCTTGCCGTCGGGGCCAGTGGTGAACGATTTGCCGATGAAGTCGTTGACGTCGAGCATCGGGTTGGTAACGTCCTTGCCTTCGCCGTTCATCCAGTCGGTGAGGTTGACCGCGAGCTGCAGGCGCGAATGCGTGCCGATCAGGTCGGAGTCGTTGATGTAGGCGTCGTACAGGTTGCGCTTGGTCTGCATCTGCGTTTGCACTGCCTGTACCACTTCGCCTTCACCGAGCAACTGGTGGTTGACCTTGATGCCGGTGATCTCCTCGAACGCCTTGGCCAGCGTCTTGGACTCGTATTCGTGGGTCGGGATGGTTTCCGACAACACGTTGATTTCCATGCCCACGAACGGCTTGGCGGCGTTGACGAACCATTCCATTTCCTTCATCTGCTCGTCTTTCGACAGCACCGAAGGCTGAAACTCGTTGTCGACCCACTTCTTCGCCTCCGCCATGCCGGCATGGGCGGTTTGTGCACCGAGCGTCGCGACCGCGGCGATGAGTGCAATTTTTTTGAACATGAGGAATCCTCCTGGTTGTGATTCTTTGCGTTAGCCGTGGAAATCTATCTTCGTTTTTTCGTTTTGTCAATAAATGGCTTTCGTTTTCTTCGCATTATGGTTCGAAATGTTCAGAAATTTTCGTTTCGGCTTGAAACGGTTGCAAAACGAGACTCGTGCTACAAACTATCGACGAGTTTCGGGGCGCTGTGCGCCGGCTCGAGAGAGTGGATGTAGTCTGGCCGATCGATGAATCCGCTGAACGTCGGCGGCGACCGTGACGCGCACCGCGGGTCCGGGCGGGAGGCGATTACTGCCGGTTCAGCGACGCACTGGGGTCGACCAGGAAACGCTTCGACAATGGCAGGCTGGCGGCGCCGAGTTCGCGGGCGCGGTAGCCGGCGCTGCCTTCGCGCACTTCCGGCAAATCGATTCCGCGGCCAGGCAGGCTGCCGAGGTGGCGTCGCGTCGCGGCAACGATCGCGGTGCGAGTCTCTGGCGGCAACCAGCCGTCGATCAACGCGAGTTCGAAATCGATGACCGAGGCGGCAGCGCAGATAGCCCGCGCGATCCCGTCACTGGCGGATTCTATCCATGGATCGAGCAGGTCCGGGTTCACGTTCCAGCGAGGCGGCGAATCCCAAAGCGTTGCCGGATCGCCGCCAGCCTGCCTGATCGATTGGTCGAGTTGCGCGATCGAGGCGATATCGATCAACTGGCGCAACTCGTCGCCGGGTCCGGGAATCGGCATCGATCCGAGGGCGCCGGCGTTTCCCGTCTTGCCGGGATAGAGATTGCCGTTCAGGGCGACACCGCCGCCGACGAAATAGCCGAGGTAGAAGTAGACGAAATCCGCCTGCTTGGCGGCCTGGCCGAAGACAAGCTCGGCGCCACAGGCGGCGGTCGCATCGTTTTGCAGGTAAACCGGGTAGTCGATTTGCGCGGCAATCGCTTCGCCGATGTTGCGGGTTTTCCAGTCGTCCATGCTGGCGCGCGACGCGCCGATGGATTCGCCCCAGTCCCAGAGCAGAAACGGCATGCAGATGCCGAGGCCGGAAATTCGCTCGCGCTGCGTCGCGGAGAGGCGATTGCGGATCTGGTCGAGACTTTCGAGCGCGAATTGCACCGTAGCGTCGAAAACGGGATAGGTGTATGTCCGATGGACGACATCGACGATGTTGCCGAGAAAGTCGATCAGGATCAGGTCGCTGCTGCGACGACCGATTTTCAGGCCAAGAAAATAGGCGCCCTCGGCGACCAGAGACATCGGCACCGAGGGCTGGCCGACCTTGCCGCGTATCCGGGTTGGCTTGCCGCGGCGCAACAAGCCATCGCTCTCGAGTTCACGCATGATGACCGACACGGTTTGCGCCGAAAGGCCGGTCAACTGCGCGATTTCGGCTTTCGCCATGGCGCCGTGGCGACGCAATAACGATAACAACAAGCGTTCGTTGTAATCGCGCATGCCGCTTTGATTCGATCCGCGATCGAATCGACCGACGCGGATTTCAGAACTATCGATTGGCATAATTTCGATGATCCGGTTTAAATTTCTCGGGTCGCCGAAGGTTTAAAGATGGCTCTAGAATAGTAGATGGAATTGAAAAAGTATATTTAAATCTAAGTTATTTATTTAACCTGTGAAATGGCTGATTGCGACCCCATGCAGGCACGCTTTCAATGCCAATATAAGTAAATAATTAAATTTGATTTATTTTTTGACACCGACTCTGCATCATGCTGTAATCGCCGGTGTTCGGTTGGTTGGGCGTCGACGCGGATAAAAACAATACTGCCGCCAACGTTAAACAAAGGAATATACACAAAGCTTGCTTGTCGGTCGATGGCGTTATCATCGACGCAGCCGGCGCCGACCGAATTTCGAGAGGGAGAACATCTTAAACACTAATGAGAGGCAATCAGAAAATGTCAAAACTGACAAACACGATAGTGATGGGGGCTATTCTTGCCAGTCCATTCGGGGTGCTGCAGGCACAGACCCCGCAACCGGGTATCAATTTCAGCGGCAACGTCGAAATCGATAACGATGCGATCTCGACCGATCTGGAAGATACCCAATACAGTCAGGGTGGTCGCGTCAAGCTGCAGATCGACGGGCGCCGCGACATGGGCGACTATTTCGCATCCGCCAAGGGCGAAGTGCTGGCCAAGGTCGATGGCAGCACGGTAACGGAAGACTCGTGGATCATGATCGGCAAGACCCGCGTCTGGAACGTTCGCGTGGGTCATTACGAGAACACCCACCTGTTTCCCGAAGGCCGCGACACGATCATCGAGCATGCGACCGACGGCGGTTCCGGTAACGCCCCGGTGCCGTATGAAATGGACTCGGTTCGAGGTCGATTCAGCGGCGGTCTGCGCCTGCGTATCCAGTCGGTCGAAAACTGGCTGCTCGAACTGGGTTCCCAGTACGGCGGCGGCGACGGGGAAGAGGTGTTCGGCGGCATTCGTCCGGTTGCGGTCTACAACAACGGCGAAATCGACCTGCGCATCGGTTTCGAAACCCGCGACGACGGGGTCGATGACCTGAGCGGCTTCGGCGTTTCCTTCGGTTCGTCGGTCGGTGACGTCGGTTACATCCTCAACGTGACCTCGCTCGACGACAAAGAAAACGATCGCGAGTCGACCACCTTCGGCGCCAATATCACGATCGGTGAATTCGTGCTGGGTGCTTACGTGGTCGACACCGATTACGACGCCGGCGACGATCCGTCGCTGACGACCGTGTACGCGAGCTATCGCCAGCAGATCGCCGAAATCGACACGCTCTACATCACCTACGCCATGTCGAGTTCGTCGTCGGACGACGTCGCGGCGGATGCGGACGACCAGGTCGACGCGGTGCGGATCAGGCTGAACTACGAGTTCTAGCGCCTGCGCGCGACAACTCAAGCGTCATCGACGCACAAACCGGAAGGCCGTGGAAAACAGCGGATCGTTTTCCACGCGCCGTCTTACCGGGGGTAACGATATGAAATTCTCGACGCAACTGAAATTTACCGCGCTCGGCGTGCTGTCGTTGTCGCCGGCAGCGTCTGTCGCGACCGACGCGTGCCTGATCACGAGGCGCTGAAGGCGCTCGGCAAGCAGAAGGACGTGCTGATCGTCCCGGTCGAGAACCGGGCCGAAAACGGCGTCAAGCCGAAGAACACGCCGGGGCTCGATTTCTTCGCCACCCGCGTCGAGCCGATCACCGACGAGCCGTTGCCGGGAATCCGGTCGGTCGGCGCGCAGGAAAGAATCAGAAGTACCGCGGTTGAACGAACGACGTTTCATCGGAGGTTGAACTCTCCTCCTCGTTGGGGGGCGTACTGCGCCCCCCCTTTATTACTCCCGAATCGAATTTTTTCCGCGGCCCTGCCGGCGTCCCGATGGCTGCCGGTTGCGGCGATGCCCGCCTGAAGTGGTAATATTTACCTGCCGCGCACACGCGCTCGATAAAACTGCCAGCATGCGACCTTTGCCCTCTCCTGCCACCCGGGTACGCTCCGATGACTGACGCGATCATGCTTATCGGCGATGTCGGCGGCACCAACGCGCGCTTCGCGCTGGCCGACGGCGACGGGCCGGGATTCTCCGCCCAGTTCACGCTCAAATGCGCCGACTTCGACGCGGCAGTCACGGGTATCCGTCATTACCTCGATGTCGCCGGAGTCGCCGCGCCAGCGGTAATCTGCGTCGCCGGTGCAGGTCCGGTCGTCGATCGCAGGATACGTCTGACCAACAATCACTGGGTGCTGTCGGAATCGCAACTCGGGGCCGAATTCGCCGACGCCCGCGTCCGTCTGCTCAACGATTTCGAGGCGATAGCCTACGGTCTGACCGCGCTCACGCCGGGCGACTGCCGGCAAATAGGCGCCTTGCCGCCCGACCCGCTCGACCGACCGGAATTCCGGGTCGGCGTCATGGGCCCGGGCACCGGGCTCGGCGCGGCGGGCCTGATCGGCTATGGCGGCGAACCGATACCGATCATCTGCGAGGGCGGGCACGTCGCCTTTGCGCCCTGCGATGCGCTGCAAGTGGAGATTCTCGCGGCCCTGTGGCAACGCTTCGAGCGAGTGTCGGCCGAGCGCCTGGTTTCCGGCATGGGCCTGCAAAACCTCTATCAGGCGCTTGCTGCGGTGCGCGGCGAGGCGGCCGAGGTGCTCGAACCGGCGCAGATCTTCGCCGCCGCCGAGCAGGATCCGCAATCGCTCGCGGCGGCGGCGGTCGCGCAGTTCTTCGCGATCCTCGGCCAGGTGGCCGGCGATTTCGCGCTCGCGCTCGGCGCCGAAAACGGCATCTACATCGGCGGCGGCATCGCGCCGCGCTACGCCGATCAGCTTGCGGCGAGCGCGTTTCGCGAGCGCTTCGAAAGCAAGGGCCGGCACCGCAGGTTGATGGAGAGCATCCCGACGCAGGTGATCATGCATCCGCATCCCGGCTTGCTCGGTGCCGCTTTCTGCGCGCGCGCGCTGGCATCCGCGAAGTGAACGGCGTCGCCGTCGACCTGATCGCGGAACGGACCGCGCTCGGGTTTGCCGGCGGGATCGTCACCTGCCCGGCCAGACCCGGGTCGCGGTAGCTTGCCGACCGCGGGCAGCGATGAAAATCCGGTGCCATGGCGCGACGCAGGTCAGCCGCCGAGCTCTTGTGCGATCGTCGCCGACGCGCGCAGCGCGAGCGCGGCAATGGTCAGCGCCGGGTTGACCGCGGCCGAGGTCGGTAGCGCGCCGGCGTCGGTCACGAACAAATTGGCGTGGTCCCAGGAGCGGCATTCGGGGTCGAGCACCGAGCTTGCCGGATCCTTGCCGATGCGCAGCGTGCCGCACTGGTGCGACGGCACGCGCCCGTCGAACAACCGCGTCAGCACGAGCGGAAAGCCGGCGGCGCGAAAGGCATTCCTGATTTTGCCGACCAGGCCACGGTGCGCCTGCATATTCGAGCGCCGCCAGAGCAGCTGAATCTCGCCGCCGCGCAGCACGACGCGGCTGGCCGGGTCGGGCAAATCCTCGGAAATTGCGTAGGCGTCGATCGCGTGGCGCGAAATCCAGCCGGCCACCGGTCGGGTCAAACCCGGCGCCTGCGCGTGCAGAATATCGGGCAGAACCCGGCCGAGCAGTTGCATGTTGCCGAGCGGCGGGCCGCCGTCGCCGTCGGACAGGTACCAGTCGTTGATGCCGAAAGTCTTCTGGTAAATCGAATCGTTGCGAAAGCGCGGATCGATCGCGATCAGCGCGCTCGCGTTGTGGTTCATGAAGCAGCGCCCGACCTGGTCGGAGGCGTTGGCCGCGCCGGCGCGCAATAGCAGCGCGGCGGATTGCACCGCGCCCGCGCAAACCGCGACGATGGCGGGCACGAGCCGGTGCTCGGCGCCGTCGCGGCGGTAGACCACCGCGGCGACGCGCTTGCCGTCCGGCGTGAGCTCGAGGCCGGTCGCCTGCGCGCGGGTGACGAGTTCGACGTTCGGGTGCGCGAGCGCCGCGGCGAGGCCGCAATTCTCGGCGTCCTGCTTGCCGCAGCGGGTGTCGGGAAAACCGTCCCAGCCGGTTTGCCCGGCGGCGAGCCAGCGCTCGAGGTCGATGCCGAGCGGCAGGCTGAACGGATGCAGGCCTCTGGCGCGCAAGCGCGCGCGTACCGCGGCGACCGCGGGCTCGTCCGGCACCGGCGGGTAGGGATAGGGGCCGTCGCGCGCCGGTTCGGTCGGGTCCTCGTCGCCGGCGCCGCGCACCCGGTAAAGCGCTTCGGCCCGGTCATACCACGGCGCGAGTTCGTCGTAGGCAAAGGGCCAGGCCGGCGAGACGCCCTCGGCGTGCGCCATCTCGGCGAAATCCTCGGCGCGGTAGCGGATCAGGACCGCGCCGTAGAGCTTCGAGTTGCCGCCGACCTGATAGTAATTGCCGGGTTCGAAGCGTCGCCCGTCGGCGTCGAGCCAGGTCTCGTCGGAACGAAACGCGCTGTTGCGGAAGACGCGGTTGGGATCGCGCGCCGGCGCGTCGTCGGGGATGTAGTCGCCGCGTTCGAGGATCGTGATCCGCGCCCCGCCCGGCGCGAGCCCGGCGGCGAGCGTCGCCCCGCCCATGCCGCTGCCGACGATGACGACGTCGGGCGAATCGCCAGCCATGCCGACTCAACCGATGCGCTGCTCGGTCTCGGGGTCGAAGGCGACGGCTTTCTCCATGTTGATCGCGAATGAAAAGTTATCGCCGGGGTGCACGTCGACGTCGGCGCGAAAGCGGCCGATCACTTCCTTGCCGCCGAGGTGGGTCACGACGAAGGTGTCGGAGCCCGCCGGTTCGGTGACCTCGACCCGCGTGTCGATCTGATGGATCGCGCTGCTGTTGCGGTCGGCGCCGTCGA
>JAHEKJ010000203.1 GCA_024638385.1 Gammaproteobacteria bacterium
CGGCGGCGCGCGTCGCCGCCGCGTCGAGGCGCACGAATCCGACACTGCAACCGAGGTACGGCGACACGTCGGACGCGGTCACGCGGCCGACCGCCACGCCGTCGCGCATCAGCGGCTCGCCGAATCGAATGCTCGCCGGCGGGCACCTGAATCCGAACAGGCGCGTGTCGCGCGGCGCCTTGCGCAGCGCGTCGGCGCCGATGAATTCGCGGCCGTCGAGATCGACGAAGGCGCCGAGACCGGCATCGAACGGCGTCGTCCGCCAGTCGATGTCGGTCGGGTAATTCAGAATGCCGCCCTCGATGCGGCGAATGTTCATCGACATTTGCCCGCAGACCATCATGCCGGCGTCGTCGCCGGCGTCGAGCAGGTGCCGCCACAACGCGGGCCCGTCGACAGCCGGGTCGAGGTTATAGACCTCGAAACCGAGCTCGGCCGACCAGCCGGTGCGGCTGACGAGTACCGGCTGTCCGCCCATCGCGCCCGCGAAGCAGTCGAAGTAGCGAAACTCGGCCGGCGCGCCGCCGTCGCAGGCGCGCGCCAGCACGTCGAGCGAGTCAGGCCCCTGCACCTGCAGCACCCAGGATTCGGGATCGCGGATCTCGACGTCGAATCCGGTCGCGTGCGCATTGAACCAGAGGAATACGTCGGCGTCGGCGTGCACGTACCAGTAGCGATCCGCGTCGAGGCGAAACAGGATGCCGTCGCAGACCAGCCCGCCGTCGCGGTGGCACAGCAGGCCGTAGGCGCCGCGCCCTACCCGCAGGCCGTCGACCGGGCGCGTCAGCAACCGGTTCAGGAACGGAATCGCGTCGGTGCCGCGAATCTCGACCGGCCGTTCGGGCACGTCGAACAGGCCGGCGCGGCGGCGCAGCGTCCAGTATTCGTCCACCGGGTTCTGGCCGAGCGAATGCAGCACCAGCCGGCCGGCATACTCGCCGTAGTGCGCGTTTTCGCTCCAGCTGCAGTCGAACCACGGCGAGCGCGCGCAGTGGCTGGTGACGTTGATCGGCTTCGATGACATTGCGCAATTCCTCCCATCCGCAAAACGTGGCAATCGGGCATGTACTTTAACGCTATCCCGAACCGGATCAATCGATTCATGGCTTGCCGATGCCGATCCCTATCGTGCTGATAACCAGGAAAAAAACTAATGCTTGCGCCGCCCCGGCCGATAAACGCAACGAGGAAGGAATTCGAGATCATTATGCAGCCCGGGCGAAAACCTCGCTCAGGGCCCGAATTACCATGAAGATGTCATCCAACGAGCGCGTCATCCGCGAGCTCTACGAGATCACCTCGGCGTACCAGTCCGGTTTCGCCGAGCGCGCGCGCAAGCTGCTCGCGCTCGGCTGCGAGCGCTTCGGACTCGAGATCGGCATCCTGTCGAATATCGATGGCGAGCGCTATCGCGTCGTGCACCAGGTATGCCCCGACGAAGTGCCGCTCGCGGACGACGTCCAGTTCAAGCTGCCCGAAACCTATTGCGCGGTCACGATCGAGGCCGCGGCGCCGGTCGCCTACGAGCACGTCGCCGAGTCGGACCTGAGCGCGCACCCCGCCTACGCGCAATTCAAGCTCGAATCCTACTTCGGCATTCCGATCGTCGTCGACGGCAAGCTCTACGGCACGCTCAATTTCTCCAGCCCGTTCCCGCGCGAGCGACAATTCGACGAGATCGACTACGATGCGCTCAGGCTGATGGCGATCTGGATCGAGGCCGAGATCAGCCGCCAGCAGTCCCAGGAAAAAATCATGCTGCAGGCGCGCGAGCTCGCCGAGCGCAACCGGCAACTACGCGAGATGACGCAAACCGACCCGCTGACCCGGATCGGTAATCGCAATTGCTTTTTCCAGAAACTCGAGCATAACCTGAAGTTTGCCCAGCGCCTGAAGGTTCCGCTGTCGCTGGTGCTGTTCGATCTCGATCACTTCAAGCACTACAACGACACCTACGGCCACGTCGCCGGCGACCGCGCGCTCGCCACCGTCGCGCAGGCGGTCGCCGGGCTCGCGCGCGATACCGACTTCGTCGCCCGCTACGGCGGCGAGGAATTCGCGGTCTTGCTGACCGATACCAACTACAAGAACGCGCTGGCTACGGCCGAGCGCTTCCGCGCCGCGATCGAATCGGTCGACGACCTCGACTGCGAAGTCAGCGCCAGTTTCGGCGTCTCGACCTGCCTGCCGAAAGCCGACGATTCGAGTGATTTCGAGGCGCTCGGCAAACGACTCATCGAAGAGGCCGACCAGGCGCTGTATCACTCCAAGCACCTCGGCCGCAACCGCGTGAGCCACTACAACTCACTCGACGTCAGCGACCGCTCCGCCTGAAGACCCAGTAGTGCGCGTCGCCGTCATTGTTGTACGGCGCATCCCGGACCAGCCGAACCAGCGTCGCTTCGCCGTTCGCGAGCAAGTCGTCGGCGACCCGCTGGAACCCGGTTTGCTCGTAGTATTGAACCCGGGTCGACACCAGCAACAAGCCATCCGGCCGAACCAGTTTCAGTAACACTTCGAGCCCCCCGGGCGGCACGTGACCGAGGGTGAATACGCCTATCGACAACACGGCATCGTAGGCCGCGTCCGGGAAAGTCCCGGCCGCCCGCATCAGGTCGATATCGCCGTGCACGTCGCGGTAGGCGCCGGTCGCGGCCGCCTCTTCGGCCATTGACGGCGACAGGTCGAAACCGTCGATTCGTTCGTAGCCGAGCTTGCGCAATTCGATGCCGACGAGGCCGGTGCCGCAGCCGGCGTCGAGCACGCTGACGTCTCCGGGATTCTGGTGCTCGCGCAGCAGGCGCGCGGCGATCGCCGGTCCGGAATATTCCGATTGCGAGGTATCGAGGTTATAGCTGCGAGCCCAATCCTCGTAAAATTCCCTGACCTTGTCGGGATCGCCGTCGAGGTGCAGCGCGGCATCGATTGCTTCGTTGTCGGAAATCTTGTCGTCGCCCATACCCCCTCCGGATCGGTGGGGCCAGAGTCGATTGATCGAAAGCACAAACCAATCGACACTGACCCCTTTGAAATTCGGCCGGTTTATTCGCAGTCGATGCGCTGCATCGCCGGCGGGTGCTTCTTTTCGTCGGGGTGCACGCGAATTTCGACGCAGTCGCCGACGGCGAAATCGGGGCTGTCGTGGTAGATCGTCATGCTGTCGTCCTCGTCGAACTCGACCTCGTAACGTATCGGCTGGCGCGACGAATCGCCGGCGAGGATCGACGACAACAGCACGCCGATGCCGATCGAGATCCCCCCGCCGCTCGATACCGACGCGTGCACGCTGGTGCGGGTATTTACATTGTCGCGCGCTTCGTCCGAACTGACATGTTCGCGCGCGACGATCGTGCCCGCGCGGGTAATCACGCCGGCCGCGTCGTCGCGCGCGCTTTTTACGCCGCAGCCGGCGACCAGTAACAGGATTATCGAAAAAATGCCGAAGCGCATCGCGTCAGGCCTCGAGGTCGTCGATCACGGCCTTCATGAAGCGCGCGGCCTCGCCGCCGGTAACCGCGCGGTGATCGAAGGTCAGCGCCAGCGGCAAAATGTTGCGGATCATCATTTCGCCTCCGCGCGCGACGACCTGCTCGCGCGCCTTGCCGGCGCCGAGGATCGCCACCGTCGGCGGCAGCACCACCGGCGTCGCGTAACGCCCGGCAATCGCGCCGAAATTCGACAGCGTGATGCTGTAGCCGCGCAGCTCGGCCGGACTCAACGCGCGCTGCCGGATCCGGTCCTTGAGCTCGGCCAGGCGCTCGACGATGCGCGCATCGT
>JAHEKJ010000091.1 GCA_024638385.1 Gammaproteobacteria bacterium
TCGATGCCGCGTTCGACCAGGTACTTGCCGGCGGGGCTGTCGGGCGCGATCGCGCCGGCCGGCGAGATGTGGTCGGTGGTGATCGAATCGCCGAGCATCGCCAGGATGCGCGCGCCCTCGACCGGCGCGAGCTGGTGGCTGTTGTCGAGTTTGAAATAAGGCGGATTCTTAATATAGGTCGACTTGTCGTCCCAGTCGTAGGTCACCGAGTCGTCGACCTCGATCGACTGCCAGGTTTCGTCGCCGCTGAAGACGTCGGCGTACTGGCTGTTGAACATCCCCTCGTTGACTTTCATGACCTCGTCGGCGATGTCCTGGTTGCTTGGCCAGACGTCGCGCAGGTAGACCGGTTCGCCGTCCTTGTCCGTGCCGAGCGGATCGCGAGTCAGGTCGACCGCGGTGCTGCCGGCGAGGGCGTAGGCCACGACCAGCGGCGGCGACGCGAGCCAGTTGGCCTTGACGTGCTGATGAATACGGCCTTCGAAGTTGCGGTTGCCCGACAACACGCTCGAGACGGTCAGCTTCTTGTCCCTGATTTGCTGTTCGATCGGCGACGGCAGCGGACCCGAGTTACCGATGCAGGTCGTGCAGCCGTAGCCGACGAGATTGAAGCCGATCGCGTCGAGGTCTTCCTGCAGCCCGGCCGCGTTCAGGTACTCGGTGACGACCTTGGATCCGGGCGCCAGCGAAGTCTTGACCCAGGGTTTGGTCGTCAAGCCGCGGGCGCGGGCGTTGCGCGCGACCAGCCCGGCCGCCATCATGACCTTCGGGTTGGACGTGTTGGTGCACGACGTAATCGCGGCGATGACGACGTCGCCGTTTTGCAACTCGTCGTCGGATCCGCGTTCGCCGGCGGCGGCGCCGACGATGGACTCGGTCGCGGCCTTGATTCCCGACAGCGCGACCCGGTCCTGCGGCCGCTTGGGTCCGGCGAGCGATGCCTCGACCGACGACAGGTCGAGGCTGAGCGAGCTCGAGAAGACCGGGTCGGCCTTGTCCGGCTCGTACCACATGCCCTGCGAGCGGCAATAGCTTTCGACCAGCCCGACTACCGACTCGTCGCGCCCGGTCAGTTCGAGGTAACGAATGGTTTCGGCATCGACCGGGAAGAAACCGCAGGTCGCGCCGTATTCGGGCGCCATGTTGGCGAGCGTCGCGCGGTCGGCGAGCGGCAACTGGGCGAGCCCCTCGCCGTAGAATTCGACGAACTTGCCGACCACGCCGTGCGCGCGCAGCATCTGCGTGACGGTCAGCACCAGGTCGGTCGCGGTGATGCCCTCGCGCAGCTGGCCCTTGAATTCGAAGCCGACGACCTCGGGGATCAACAGCGATACCGGCTGACCGAGCATACCGGCCTCGGCCTCGATGCCGCCGACGCCCCAGCCGAGCACGCCGAGGCCGTTGACCATCGTCGTATGCGAATCGGTGCCGACCAGCGTGTCCGGGAAAGCGTAGGTCTTGCCGTCGGCTTCCTGCTGCCAGACGGTGCGGGCGAGATATTCGAGGTTGACCTGGTGACAGATTCCGGTGCCCGGTGGCACGACCTTGAAGTTTTTGAACGACCTGGCGCCCCACTTGAGAAAACGATAGCGCTCGTCGTTGCGCTTTACCTCGAGCGATACGTTGACCGAGAAGGCTTTCGGCGACGCGAACTCGTCGACCATGACCGAATGGTCGATGACGAGATCCACGGGTATCAGCGGGTTGATGCTTTGCGGATCGGTGGCGGCGTCGCGCATCGCGGCGAGGTCGACGACTGCCGGCACCCCGGTAAAATCCTGCATCAGCACGCGCGCCGGCCGAAACGCGATCTCGCGGTCCGATCGCCGGTCTTCGACCCAGTCGGCAAAAGCGCGGACGTCGCCCCTGGCATCCTCACCGCCCTGCTCAAAGCGCAGGATGTTTTCGAGCAGGACCTTGAGCGAATACGGCAGGCGTTCGATTTCAGGATGGTCGGCGGCAAGCTTTTGCAGGTTGAAAAAGTGATACTGCTTGCCGTCTACATCGAGCGTATCGAGGGTGTCGAAGCTGTTGGATCCAGGTTTCATCGAGGCTCTCCAAGGTTAACTGCGGAGAGTATATCGCGTTCTTCGCGCCGGGGTAATTCAGCCGGCCCTATTCGCAAATAAAATAAATGACGTTGGGATCGTTGAGATCGACCTTCTTGCCGAGGCTGATGTAGCCGGAACCGAACAGCGTGAATTCCTCGCGCCGCAGGAAAATGTCCTGCCCCTCGGTGGTGCGAACGAATGTGCCGTTGGTACTCTGGTCGGTAATGATGAACTTGCCGCGGCGATGCTCGATCTTGGAGTGATGGCGCGAGATCAGGTCGCCGTTGACGACCATCTCGCAGTCCTTGCCGCGGCCGAGGATGAAGGACGCGGTGCCGGTCGGGATTTCCGACTCGCTGCCGTTGTATTTAAGGGTCAGGTTTTGCGCCTGCTCGTAGCGCGCGGGGTTGGTGAAACTGCTCGCGGTCGCCATGTTCGTGAGGTCGCCGTCCTCTTCCCAGGCGAACAGGTAGACGTCGAGGTGCTCGTTGCGACCCTTGACGCGAATGCGATCGTAGGGACGCATGTTGTTCGACAACTCGGCGCCCTTGACCATGAACGCGATTTCCTGGGTGCAGAGGATCTGGCGCGCCTTGGCCATGCTGGCGATGCGCGAGGCGACGTTGACGGTGTCGCCGAAAATATCGTCGTTCTCGAGTATCGCGCTGCCGTGTTGCATGCCGATCCGGATCGAAACGCCGATGGTTTCCGGCGAGCGGTCGTCCTCCATGGTTTCCTGGATCGCGCGCGCGGCGTAGACCGCCATGTCGACGTCGGTGAAGTACACCAGGATCTCGTCGCCGATGGTCTTCACCAGGTTGCCGTTATGCCGACGCGAAATGGAGATCAGCGTATTGAGCGCCTTCGAAATGCGTTCGCGCGCGAGATCGTCCCCCATGTTCTCGTACATGGCAGTGCTGCCGGCCACGTCGGCAAACATCACTACGCAATTGATCGTTTCACGCGACACTTGGTTTCCGTTTCGAATGCTGGGCCGTAATCGCCAACCCGCGAGGCGCCCGAGTCGGGCCGATTCCGGTGACCCGGCCGGAATCGTGCCGGCAATCATCGGCGAACCGGGGCGAGTCTACCATGCCCGCTATAGCGCTTCCTCAAGTTTATATAGCATGTTACTGAATAATATGAAGAATCAATGCCGTATTTACGGTTTCTCGGCGCCGATAAATGCGATCGCGCGCTCGATTCGGGCGAGCGTCCGCTCGCGCCCGAGCAACGCCACGGTCTGGTCGATCGGCGGCGAGAAACCGCCGCCGGTAACCGCGACCCTCAACGGTTGGCCGACCTTGCCCATGCCGACGCCGAGGTCACGGGTAACGCCGTCGATGGCCTCGTGCAGCGTTTCACGCTCCCAGTGGTCGAGGGCAGTGAAAGCGGCATGCAGGCGTTCGAGCGACTCGACCGCGTCGGCGCCGAGCGCCTTGCGTGCCGCCTTCTCGTCGTAGCCCGCAAACTCCTCGAAACAATAGCGAATGCTGTCGACGAGCTGGTTGATCGTCGTCGCCCGCTGGCGATACACCTCGACCACCGCATCGAAATCGAAGTCGTCGGCGTAGTCGATACCGAGCACCTGCAGGCGCTCGCGCACGAGATCGACGACGCGCGCGAGCGGCGCATGCATCAGGTATTGCTGGTTCATCCAGTTCAGCTTGTCGGTGTCGAACGACGCCGCCGACGCATTGAGGCCATCGAGCGAAAACAGTTCGATCATTTCGTCGCGGCCGAAAATTTCCTGGTCGCCGTGCGACCAACCGAGCCGGACCAGATAGTTGAGCATCGCCTCGGGCAGGTATCCCTGGTCGCGATAGTGCATGACGCCGACCGCGCCGTGGCGCTTCGACAGCCGCTTGCCGTCGTTGCCGAGAATCATCGGCACGTGGGCGTACTCCGGCAGCGGCGCGCCCAACGCCTTGAGGATGTTGATTTGCCGCGGGGTATTGTTGACGTGATCGTCGCCGCGCAACACGTGCGTGATCGCCATGTCCATGTCGTCGACCACGACCGACAGGTTATACGTCGGGCTGCCGTCGCTGCGGGCGATGACGAGGTCGTCGAGTTCGGCGTTGCTGACGCGGACGACGCCCTTGACGTGGTCGGCGAAACTGACCTCGCCGTCACGCGGATTGCGAAACCGGACCGCCATCGCCTCGCCCGCCGGCGGGCTGAGCCCGAGCTCCCGGCAGCGACCGTCGTAGCGCGGCTTCTGTTTCGCCGCCATCTGCTCGGCGCGCAGCGCGTCGAGCCGCTCCCGCGAACATTCACAGTAATAGGCGTGACCCTGATCGAGCAGCGTATCGATGACCTCGCGATAGCGGTCGAATCGCTCGGTCTGGTAAAAGGGTCCCTCGTCGTAGTCGAGCCCGAGCCAGGCCATGCCGTCGAGAATCGCCTGTATCGACTCCGGCGTCGAGCGCTCGAGGTCGGTATCCTCGATCCGCAGCACGAACTTGCCGCCCGTCTTGCGGCTCAACAGCCAGCAAAAGAGCGCGGTGCGCGCGCCGCCGACGTGCAGCACGCCGGTCGGGCTCGGGGCGAAGCGGGTCTTGATCATCGGCGAGGTCGCGGTTCCGTTTCGGGAAGCGCGGTATTCTACAAGATTCGGCGCCGGGCGGCAGGCGTTTGGCGATCAAAAACGCTTTTTGATTTCGAGCACGGAGCCTGCCTGGGTCATGCGGGTATGGCGCAGGAACGAATTGCCGAGCAACACGTCGGGCGGTTGATCGCCATCGATTACGGTTGCCTCGACGTCGCGGATCAGGATGCCGCCGATGCTGACCGAATCCAGCCTGATCTGCCAGACCGGGATGACCGCGGACGCCGTTTGCGCCGACCCGGGAATGCCTTCGCGCCGATAGTCGATCTCGAGCCGGCTCGCCTTGGCGCCGGACAGCGTCACGTAGGTTGCGCCGGTATCGACCATGAAACGGGTCGACTGACCGTTGATCTTGCCGTTGACCAGATACATGCCGAGCGCGTCGGGATAGACCTTCATCGTCGCGCGCTCGGGCGGCTTGAAGTTGCCCGCGATCGACTGGTTCAGGCCGAGCTTGACGACCCGGCCATCGATCTCGACGACCGCGCCGCGGCCCGAGGCCGATTTGAGCAAGACGCCCTTGAAGGTATCGCCGGCCTTGACGATCTTCTGCTCGCCGTCGATCTGCAGCAGGGCCTTGTCGGTAAACAGCGCGATGACCTTGACGCTGACGTCGGCGGCCCGGACGCCGGCCGCCGCCAGCACCAAAATTGCAATGACGAGCAGTCGAGGCATCGCGCCGGTTACTCCAGCCACCAGCGCGCAGCCTGCAGGCAGGCCAGCGCGTAGCCGCCGGCGAGCAGGTCGTCGAGCATGATTCCGAATCCACCGTGCATCTTTCTATCCGCGATCCTGACCGGCCAGGGTTTGACGATATCGAAGAACCTAAATAGCACAAATCCGGCCAGAATCCACGGCCAGGTCGGCGGTAGCGCGGTCATCGTCAGCCAGAAACCGACGAATTCGTCCCAGACGATCGATCCATGATCGTGCACGCCGAGCGCGTCGCTGGTATAGCGACACAGGTAAACGCCGCCGCCGAAGCCGAGGCCGATCGCGAGCAAATAGAGCGGCCAGTCGAGTTGCGCCAGCAGCAGATACGGCGGGATCGCCGCCAGCGTGCCGCAGGTACCGGGCGCTTTCGGTGCGAGCCCCGCGCCGAACCCGAAGGCAAGGAAGTGCAGCGGGTTGCGCAGCATGGCTGGCGACGGCTTAGCCAAAATGCCGGAATCCGCTGGCCTGCGCCAGGTCGACGCGCGCACCGTCGTGCTCGAGCAGAAAGTCGCCAGGCGTAATCTCGCCGATCACGCTGAGCGGACAGTCGGCCTGCGCGGCATTCCACGCGTCGATCGCTTCGCGCCCGGCCGGCGGTATGCAACAACAGATCTCGTAATCGTCGCCGGCGCCGAGCGCATATTCCCAGGCGCCCTGCCGGCGGATGTAATCGTTGACCGGCAAGTCATCGCGCCTGAGCCGCGCGCCGCAGCCGCTGGCGCGCAGGATATGACGCAAATCGCCCTGCAGGCCGTCGGACAGGTCGATCGCGGCGCTGGCATGGGCGCGCAGAAAAGGCACGAGTTCGAGCCGCGGCCGCGGCCGCCTCAGCGCGTGCAGGCAGTCTTCGGCGAGCGGCGCCGGCAGTTCGATGTGGCCATCGACGCAGGCGAGTCCGAGTCCGGCGTCGCCGAGCCGGCCCGAGACCACGACCAGGTCGCCCGGCGACGCGCCGGCACGGGTCACGTAGGCGCCGGTGGGCACCGTTCCGGCGACCTGCACGCTGACCGAGAGCGGCCCGCGACAGGTGTCGCCGCCGATCAGCGCGATTCCGTGGGCGCGCGCGGTCGCGTCGAGCGCGCGCGCAAACTCCTCGAGCCAGCCGGCGTCGACGCGCGGCAGGGTCAACGATAGCTGAAACCAGTCGGGTTCGGCCGCCATCGCGGCGAGATCGCTCAGATTGACCGCGAGTGCCTTGTGAGCGACATCCGCGGCGGCACTGTCGGTCGGAAAATGGATGCCCTCGACGAGCGTGTCCAGCGCCACGACCAGTTGCCGTCCCGGCGGCAACTCGACGACCGCGCCGTCGTCGCCGACGCCGAGCCGCAGGTTCGCCGACGGCGCGCCGAGCGCGCCGAAGAATTCCTCGATCAGCGAGAATTCATCCCGCGCCATCGCCGCCCTTCGAATTCTTTTCGAGCGCGCGCAGCTCGCCCGCCAGCGGATCGAGCACGCCGTTGACGAACTTGTGGCTGTCGTCGGCGCCGAAGCGCTTCGCGAGGTTGACCGCCTCGTTGATGACGACGCGGTACGGGATCTCGAGATGCTGCAGAAATTCGTAGGTCGCGATCCGCAGGATGCTGGTTTCGATCGGGTCGAGGTGATCCTCGAATTGCGCGACGTGCTTGCGGAAATGCGCGTCGAGCTCGCTTACGCGTGGCGGTATCTCGTAGAGCAGCTCGAGAAAATAGGCCTGGTCACCGGCGGCGACGCCCTGCTCGGCGAGGTAATGATCGCGAATCCAGTCGAGGGTTTCGCCCGAGAGTTGCCATTGGTAAAGCGCCTGCATGCCCTTTTCGCGGGCATGCTTGCGTTGCTTTATCGCGCGCGCCTTGTCATTCACCGCCGGTCCGGGGTTCCCTGATCTTGCGCAGCAGGCTGATCATTTCCAGCGCCGCCAGCGCCGCGTCGGCGCCCTTGTTGCCGGCCTTGGTACCGGCGCGCTCGACCGCCTGCTCGATCGTGTCGGTGGTCAGAATGCCGTTGATGATCGGCACCGAGTGCGCCAGCGCGAGGCCGGCGAGCGCCCGCGCACTCTCGCCGGCAACCAGATCGAAATGCGGCGTCGCGCCGCGAATCACGGCGCCGAGCGCGATCACGGCATCCTGCCGGCCCGCGGCGGCGTACTCCTGCACCGCGAGCGGAATTTCGAGCGCGCCCGGCACGTGGCTGACGGTGATGTCGCCGTCGGCGATGCCGGCGCGCGCGAGCGTGTCGAGCGCGGCGCGCAACAGGCTCTCGACGATGAAATCGTTGAAGCGACCGGCGACGATCGCGATCTTCGCCTGCGCGACCGTCAGGTCGCCGTCGATCCGGTTGGTTTCAGCCACGTCTCAATCCTTCGACTTGTAGTAGTCCACGACCTCGAGGCCGAATCCGGCAAGGCCGTGAAAAACCTTGGGCGCGCTCAACAGGCTCATCTTGCGCACGCCGAGGTCGGCGAGTATCTGCGCGCCGATCCCGTAGGTGCGCTGATCGTCGCCGCGCTCGTCATCGGCATGCCCCTGGATCAGGCTTTCGATCCGGTGGACGATGTCCTTCGGCGTCTCCGCCTGGCGCAGAAACACGATCACGCCCTCGCCGGCGCGGGCGATGGTTTGCATGACGTCGCGCAGCGGCCAGCCGCGGCCCTCGGTACCGGCGAGCGCATCGCTCAGCGTATTCTGCACATGCACCCGCACCGGGATCGGCCGCTCCGGGTCGATGTTGCCCATGACCAGCGCGAGGTGCAGCTCCTGCGCGATGCTGTCCTCGAAGGCGTAGAGCTTGAACTCGCCGAAATCGGTCGGAAAGCGCGATTCGACGATGCGCTCGACCGTGTGCTCGTTCTCGATGCGGTAGCGAATGAGATCCTCGATCGTGCCGATCTTGAGGTGATGCCGGCGGGCGAAGATCTCGAGGTCCTTGCGCCGCGCCATCGAACCGTCGTCGTTGAGGATCTCGACGATGACCGCGGCCGGCTCGAAACCCGCGAGCCGCGCGAGGTCGCAGCCGGCCTCGGTATGCCCGGCGCGGAACAGCACCCCGCCCTTGCGCGCCATGACCGGGAAGATATGGCCCGGCTGGACGATGCTCTCCGGCGTCGCGTCGGCCTTGACCGCGGCGAGAATCGTGGTCGCCCGGTCGGCTGCCGAAATCCCGGTCGTGACGCCCTCGGCGGCCTCGATCGAGACGGTGAAATTGGTCGCCATTTTTTCGCGGTTGTCGCCGACCATCAGCGGCAGGTGCAGTTGCCGGCAGCGCTGCTCGGACAGCGTCAGGCAGATCAGGCCGCGACCGTACCTGGCCATGAAGTTGATGTGCTCCGGCGTGACCGCCTCGGCCGCCATGATGATGTCGCCCTCGTTTTCCCGGTCTTCGTCGTCCATGATAACGACCATCTTGCCGGCCTTGATATCGGCAATGATTTCCTCGGTCGAATTGAGCTTCATGTCGAGTTCGACGGGTTTGTTCATTTCAGCGGGCTTGTTCATCTTCCATAAATCCGGATTCTATCAGGGTTTGCAGGAAACGGCGGTCGCGTTCGGCCGCGGATTCGGCGTTGCCGTCGAGCAGTCGCTCGAGATAACGCGCGAGCAAATCGACTTCGATGTTAACCCGTCGACCGACTTCGTAGAAACGGAAAATGGTCTGCGCCTGCGTGTGCGGCACGATATTGACATCGAAGCGATTGGCGTCGACCGCGTTGACCGTGAGACTGACGCCGTCGAGCGTCACCGAACCCTTGACGGCGATGTAGCGCTGCAACTCGGGCGCGACCTCGAAGCGGAAGCGGATCGAACGCGCGGCCGTCTCGCGTTCGAGCAGCGTCGCGAGACCGTCGACGTGGCCGCTAACGAGATGCCCGCCGAGCGCGCGTTCGAGCGTCAGCGCGGTTTCGAGGTTGACCGGATCGCCATCCTCGAGCCGGCCGAGACCGGTCTTGTCGAGGGTTTCGCGGGATACGTCGGCGGCGAACCGCCGGCCGTCGAGTTCGATCGCGGTCAGGCAGACGCCGTTGACCGCGATGCTGTCGCCCGCTGTTGCGCAATCGAGATCCAGCTCGGCGGCATCGACCACGAGGCGCAGATCGCCGTCGCGCTGCTCGCGCCGCACGATGCTGCCGACCGCCTGCACGATTCCGGTAAACATCAGCCGAGCTCGAGCGTGTAGTGGGTCATCGGTAGCGCCGAGCCGGTATCGAAGGCCGCGCCGGCCTCGATGCCGGCGGTAGCGATCGCGACCGGGTCGTCGCGCTCGGCATAGATCGCCTGCATCGCGCCGAGTGCGAAATCGGCGCCCGAACCGATCGCCCAGAAACGGGTGTACTGGTCGACCTCGCGCAGCGCATAGAGGCCGAAAATCCCGTTGCCGTTCATGATCAGCGCATCGACCCGCGACGACTCGTAGGCGTCGTCATCCTCTTCCTTGCTGTTGAGGTAATACTCCTCTTTCAGAATCGGGTGCAGCTGGCGCATGGTTTCGAAAATCCGCGCGCGGTCGGACAAATCGATCTTGTCGGCGTGGTGTTCGAGCAGATTACGGATCACCAGGTGATGCGCCGCGCTGCCGACGATGCCGATGTGGGTATCTTCGCCGAAGCGGATTATCTTTTCCGAATCGGCGACGTACTCCGCCGGTTGGCGGGTATCGCCGAAGGTGGTCAGACTGTCGGCGGCGATACAGGCGAGACTGGATTTGACGACTGCGACGATGGTTGACACTTTTTTTACTCCAGGGACAGGATCAGACGCATATCGTCGCCGACCTGCCGGTTATCGAGGATGGTAACATTGCGGCGCGCGGCCATCTCGCGAATTTCGCCGAGGTCGAAGGCGTCGCGCGCGCCGCTGCCGAGCAGGTGCGGCGCGAGATATAATACGATCTGGTCGGCATGGCCCTCGCGGATCAGCGCACCGGCGAGGCCCGCGCCGCATTCGGTGTGCACTTCGTTGACCCCGCGCCTGGCCAGATCGTCGAACAACGCGGCAAGATCGACTCTGCCGCTGCCGTCGTCATCCTGCCGGATGACCGTCGCGCCGCGATCCTCGAGCTGCGCGCTTCGCGCGGCGTCGTCGCTGAGCGTGTAGATCCAGATCTCGCCAGCGCGCGAGAAAATCTTCTCGTCGCCGCCGAGGCTGAGGCATGAATCGACGATCGCCCGCACCGGCTGTCGCGGCGCGCGCGCCTGGCCGAGCGCGTCGGCGTCGAGCCTCAGGTCGAGCGACGGATCGTCGGCGAGCACGGTGCGCGCGCTGCTCAGGATCGCCGACGCGCGCGCGCGCAGGAATTGCACGTCGAGGCGGGCAGCATCGCCGGTTATCCACTGGCTCACGCCGTTGGCGAGCGCACTCTTGCCGTCGAGCGAGCAGGCCATCTTGACGCTGATGAACGGCTTGCCCTGTTCCATGCGCTTGACGAAACCGCGGTTGAGTGCGCGAGCCTCGGCTTCGAGCACGCCGCTAGCGACCTCGATACCCTGAGCGCGCAACAGCTCGAGCCCGCGACCGCCGACCTCGGGATTGGGATCGACCATTGCCGCGACCACGCGCGCCGGACGGCAGGCGATCAACGCGTCGACGCAGGGCGGCGTGCGGCCGTGATGCGAGCAGGGTTCGAGCGAGACGAAAAACTCGGCGCCCGGCGGCACGGCGATCGCGTCGATCGCGTTGACCTCGGCGTGAGGCCCACCGGCGTACTCGTGCCAGCCGGTCGCGATCGCCCGGTCGCCTTCGACGATGACGCAGCCGACGCAGGGATTCGGCGGCGTGCTGTACAGACCGCGGCGCGCCGCGCGCAGCGCCTCGGCCATCCAGCGCTGGTCCCTGCCCGGCAGCACGGCTAGCTATCCTCGTCGATCAGCGGGACCTGGCGGCGATGTTCCTCGGGCGTCGGTTCGGCCGCCAGGGCCTTGATCGCTTCCTCGAAGGCCTCGATGTCTTCGAAGCTGAGATAGACCGACGCGAACCGGAGATAGGCGACGTGATCGACCCGTCGGAGCTCGTGCATGACCATCTCGCCGATCTGGCGCGACGGAATTTCTCGCGAGTCGACGCCGACCAGCTGCCGCTTGATGTGACTGATCGCGTCCTCGATCTGCTCGGCCGTGACCGGGCGTTTCTCGAGCGCGCGCAGCATGCCGCCGCGCAGGCGCGCCTCGTCGAAGGCGTCACGGCTGCCGTCGCTCTTGATCACCATCGGCATGTTGAGCATCGGCGACTCGTAGGTCGTAAAGCGCGTTTCGCAGGACACGCACTCGCGCCGTCGCCGCACCTGGGTCGACTCGGAGGCCAGCCTCGAGTCGACCACGCGGGTGTCGGGCGTGCCGCAAAACGGGCATTTCATGACGCGACCGGCTTACTCCCGGTAGACCGGCTTGCGCTTGCAGATCTCGCCGACCTTTTCCTTGACCGTGGCCAGCACTGCCTCGTTGCCCATGTCGTCGAGGATGTCGCAGATCCAGCCGGCGAGTTCGCGCGATTCGGCCTCGTCGAAACCGCGCGTCGTGATCGCCGGCGAGCCGATGCGCAGGCCCGAGGTCACGAACGGCGATTGTGGATCGTTCGGCACCGAGTTCTTGTTGACCGTGATGTGCGCCTTCGACAGCGCCGCGTCGGCATCCTTACCGGTCAGGCCCTTGCTGATCAGCGACAGCAGGAACAGGTGATTATCGGTGCCGCCGGAAACCACGTCGTAGCCGCGTTCGATGAACGCGCCGGCCATGGCCTGGGCGTTGACGACGACCTGCTTCTGGTAGGCGACGAAGTCGTCGCTCATTGCTTCCTTGAATGCGACCGCCTTGGCCGCGATGACGTGCATCAGCGGCCCGCCCTGGGTGCCGGGGAATACCATCGAGTTCAGTTTTTTCTCGATCTCCGCGTTGGCGCGGGCGACGATAATGCCGCCGCGCGGGCCGCGCAGCGTCTTGTGCGTTGTGCTGGTGACGACGTCGGCGTAGGGAATCGGGCTCGGGTAGACCCCGGCCGCGACCAGGCCGGCGACGTGCGCCATGTCGACGAACAGGTAGGCGCCGACGCTGTCGGCAATTTCGCGAAAACGCTCCCATTTCACGATGCGCGAATAGGCCGAGAAACCGGCGACGATCATCTTCGGTTTGTGTTCTTTCGCCAGGGCTTCGACCTGGCCGTAGTCGATTTCGCCGGTCTCGGCATCGAGCCCGTACTGCACGGCGTCGAACAGCTTGCCGGAGAAGTTGACCGACGAGCCGTGCGTCAGGTGACCGCCGTCGGCCAGGCTCATGCCGAGGATCGTGTCGCCGGCTTTGAGCAGCGCGAAGTAGACCGCGGCATTGGCCTGCGAGCCCGAGTGCGGCTGCACGTTGGCATAGTCGGCATCGAAGAGCTGCTTGACGCGCTCGATCGCGAGCGCCTCGGCGACGTCGACGAACTCGCAACCCCCGTAATAGCGTTTGCCCGGGTAGCCTTCCGCATACTTGTTGGTCAGCACCGAGCCCTGCGCCTGCATACTCCGCGGACTGGTGTAGTTTTCCGAGGCGATCAATTCGATATGATCCTCCTGGCGCTGCGCCTCGGCTTCCATCGCCTCCCAGAGTTCCGGGTCGAAATCGGCGATATTCATCGTTTTGGCAAACATGTGGTGTCCTCGAACTCGAAAAAGAAGGCGATAGTACGAAAAAAAACCCCAATAATCACGGCAAAAGACGACAAAATCGCCCACCAGAACGGCATCCGCTGCCGACAACGGCGGGCTTCGCTTGATTTCCCCTTGCCACGGCCCATGTTGTATAATCCGCCGACTGGCAATTGCAGGTGCACCCCGATGGATAACGTAGGTATTTACACTCCGCCTAAACCGGCGCAGCCCGCGGGCGATGCGAGCGGCGCGTTCGCGGCCGATCTTTCCACCGACGAGCTCGAAGTGACGTCGTCGGCGCAGGAAAAGCTCCACGAGATCATTTCGCAGACCGACGAGGACGTCTCGTCGATTCGCATCTACATCAGCGGCGGCGGCTGTGGCGGCCTGTCTTACGGCATGACCTTCACGGATGATCAGTCCCCTTACGACACCGCGCTCGACTTCGGTGATTTCAAGATCCTCGTCGACGTCGTCGCGCTCAACTACCTGCGCGGCGCGCAGATCGACTACATCCAGGAAGTCGGTCGCGAACGTTTCGTGTTCAACAACGTGTTCGCCGAAACCGGCGGCTCGGGCGTTTGCGGCGGCTGCGGTTCGGCCGGCGGTGGCTGCGCCTAGAAAGCTTCCGACCCTGGCGCCCGATTCTTCGAGGCCTGGCGAAATGCCGGGCCTCGTCGTTCTGGTCGCGCCCTCGGGAAGCTACCGGATTTCCGCTTATACGGCCGCCGCAAGCGAGCTCGGCCGGCCGATCCTGGTCGTATCCAACAGCCGACACTCGCTGGTGCCGGAAATCGCCGCCGGGGTTACCGTCGATTTCGACGATCCCGAAAGCGCGTTAGAACAGGTCCTGACGGCGATCGGCGCACGCCCCGTCGCCTGCGTGCTCGCCACCGACGACACCTGCGTCGCGCTGGGCAGCCGCATCGCCGAAAACCTCGACCTGCCGCAGAACAGCGCCGCGGCGGCGCGCCTGACCCAGCGCAAGGATCTCGGCCGCGAGGCGCTCAGACGAGCCGGCTGTCGCACGCCGGGCTTCCAGGTCGTCGCGCTCGCCGCGGCGCGACAAACCCCGATCGAGACCGGTTATCCGGCGGTCGTCAAACCGCTCGCGCTGGCCGGCAGCCGCGGCGTGATCCGGGTCGACGATTCGGAGCAGCTGGTCGCCGCCTGCCGCCGCATCGAACCCATCCTCGAGCATGCCGGACTGCGCGGTTTCGCCCGCGAACACGTGCTCGTCGAGGCTTATCTCGACGGCCCCGAATACGCGGTCGAGGGCTTCATCGTCGACGGGCGTTTCCGCCTGCTGACGATCTTCGACAAGCCGGAACCGCTGACCGGACCGTTCTTCGAGGAAACCTACTACCTGACGCCGAGCCGCCTCGACGCGGCCGCCGCCGCGGCGCTCGTCGACGAGGTCGCGCGCTGCGCCGCGGCTTACGGCCTCGCGCACGGGCCGATTCACGCCGAGGCCAGGCTGACGGCCGACGGTCCGGTACTGCTGGAACTCGCCGCGCGCACGATCGGCGGCCAGTGCGGACAGCTGATCGAGTTCACGGTAGGGCAATCGCTCGAGAGCGTGGTTATCCAGGGCATGTGCGGCCAGTTGCCGGAGGTCGCCGCCGACGCGTGCGCCGGGGTGCTGATGATACCGATCGTCGACCGCGGCATCCTGCAGCGCGTCGAGGGCCTGACCGATGCGCTGCAAACCCCGTGGGTGCGCGACGTAGAAATTCACGTCAGTCCCGGTTACGAGCTGCTGCCGTTGCCGGAAGGCGCGAGCTACCTGGGGTTCATCTTCGCGCAGGCACCGTCGTTCGAGGCAACCTGGGCCGCGCTGAAATCGGCGCATTCGAAGCTGCGCTTCGTAACCCGGCCGAACTGGGCGCTCGAGGCGCGGGCCGGGACTATTTCTTAGCGCCGGGAGGCCGGTATCCCGCCGGCAGATCGCCCATGTCGCCCTCCTTGAACAGGAAACCGAGCATGTGCTGTTCGAGAATTTCGAGGCTCGCCGGATCGATCGTCGACAGGCCGTTCTCGTTGATGATCATGGTCTGTCGCTCGATCCACTGGCGCCAGCCCTCTGCCGATACATTGTCGTAGATGCGCTGGCCGAGTTCGCCGGGATACGGCACCCGTTCGAGCCCGGGAGCCTCCTCACCGAGCACCACGCAATTGACCATCCGCGCCATCACTACCTCAAAAAAAAGCAGCCCTCCGGGGGCTGCTCTTTATGATAACAGACTCGGCTTCGATCAGAACCGGAAATTGACTCCCAGCGAGACGATCGGCCAGGCTTCGAATTCATCGAGATCGGACTCGGC
>JAHEKJ010000092.1 GCA_024638385.1 Gammaproteobacteria bacterium
GACTACGCATGATCGGGGACAGACCAGAATTTCCGCCGCTCGAACGTGAGAGCCGCTGGCTCCTGATGCGGAAATTCTGCTCTGTCCCCCTCGACCTGCCGCGAGCAATCCGCCTTACTACCCGAATTTCGAGGCTATTCCTCGGCGTTGGCGAACTCGATGCCCTTGCTGATGTTGCCGTCGAGCACGCCGCGCAATTCGCCGAGCAGCTTTTGCTCGTAATCGCTCAGCGCCGGCAGTTCGGGAATCGATTCGACGCCATTCTTGCCGAGCACGACCGGCTGGGCGAAATAGCTCGTCGGATCGTCGCCGGTCTGCACGTAGCAGCACTCGGTCACCGACTTGCCGCCGAGCGCGGACACCAGCGACAGCGTGAAGCGCGTCGCCGCCTGCGCCATCGACAGCGTCGCCGAGCCGGCGCCGGCCTTGGCCTCGACGACCTCGGTGCCGGCTTCCTGGATGCGCGGCGTCAGCTTCTCGATATCGGCCTGCTCGAGCCTGACTCCCGGCACGCTCGACAATAACGGCAGGATCGTCACGCCGCTGTGGCCGCCGATCACGTTGACGTCGACGTCGGCGGTGCTCTTGCCGGCGATTTCGGCGACGAAGGTGTTGGCGCGGATCACGTCGAGCGTGGTCACGCCGAAGACCTTGCGCCGGTCGTGCACACCGGCCGCCTTGAGCGTCTCGGCGGCGATCGGCACGGTCGAGTTGACCGGATTCGTGACGATTGCGAAGCACGCGTTCGGGCAGGCCCTGGCGCCGGCGCCGACGAGCTTCTTGACGATACCGGCGTTCATGTTGAACAGGTCGTCGCGGGTCATGCCCGGCTTGCGCGGCACGCCGGCCGGGATCACGACGATCTCGGCGCCCTGCATCGCCGCCTCGAGGTCGTCGCCGACGAAGCCGGCGACCTTGACGTCGGTCGGAATATGGCTCAGGTCGACCGCGACGCCCGGCGTGAACGGCGCGACGTCGTAGAGCGACAGTTCGCTGCCGGCCGGCAGCTGCAGCTTGAGCAGGAGGGAAAGGGGCTGGCCGATGCCGCCGGCGGCACCGAGTACGGAAACTTTCATGATCGACCTCGCGAATCGGGTTGCTTAGCCCGAATCATAGCCATGCGGGGGATCGCGCACAAGGCGCGGCGCGGCGACGCGCGCAGGTTTAATACAAACTATTGCCCCGTCGCCCCGGCCGGCCGGAATCGCTCGACGCGCCGCGCTTCGGTCTTCAAGGCAGAAACGCGTCGACCGTGGCGGGGCCCCCGAAGCCCGGAAGAACCGCGTCGCGGTCGTCGACGCCGAGGCGCCTGTCCGACAGCTCGCGGATCACGCTGCGCGGGTCGGTCCTGATGTGCAAATCCTCGTCGACGCCGATGTCGAGCCCGGGCCAGTCGTGGATGACCCGGCCGCCGGCGCGGCGCGCACTCAGGCGGCGTCGCGGGTGCCGGGAGCGTGCTTGCGCAACAGCTGGACGACCTTGATCAACGCGCGGCGCATGCGGTTGATCGCGTTCAGCATGTCGGCGATCTCGTCGTCTCCGCCGACCTTCAGCTCGGCGCCGCGCAGGTTGCCGTCGCTGACCTGATTCGCGATGCCCTTGACGCGCGCGATCGGCGTCAACACGATTTTACGCAAGGCGAGGTTGAAGACGACGCACAACAGGCCGAACGAAGCCGCGAGCCCGACGACGAAACCGAACAGGCTCGAGCCTGCATCGCCGTCGGTCAGCCAGTAGACCAGCGCGCCGCCGAGCGCGAGCGCGAGCACGAAGGCGAACGCGAGAACCAGGTTCAGCTTGGTGGTCAACTTCATTGCAACTCCAACACAACACCGAGTCGTCTTCGAGAATTCGGGTCCGACGGATTTCGTTTCATGATATTTTGCCTGCCGGCACGACTCCCCCGCTCACGACTCTAGTCGAGAAATCGTCGACTTGCCGGAAAAGCTGCACGGGCCGTGAGCCACGTCACTCGACGCGCGAAAGCAGGTAAAACACTGGCCCCGGCTCGAGGCGGGGATATGCCCGGCCGGCCGGCGGCGGCAGTCGTGCCGGGTAAGCCGGCGGTGGCGGCCGTTGCGGAGTTCGATCGATCGGTTGCCTCCGGTCGCGGCCGTCAGTCGTCTGCTTCCGCGGTCTGGTCGGCGATTCTTGCCGGGCGCGGCTCGCCGGTCGGCCAGGCGCCGAATGGATAGGGGTGATATTCGCTGTTGAAGGTCAGAAACACGAGGATCTGGTAAGCGTAGGTACTGATGCTTTGTCCCAGCTTGCGCAGCCGCTCGTTGGTCTCACCGGTGAACAGCTGGAGCAGGAACTGGAAGATGACAACCGCGGCCAGCACGATTTCGGCGAGCATATAGAAAACGGCGTACAGCAGCATGTACAGCCCGCGTTTCCAGGTCGACTGGCTCTTGATGTTTTCCTTGACGTCATTGCTCATATTGCGAGTCCTCGTGAAATCGTTCGTCAATATACTCCGGTGGCGGTGAAATGCCACTGCCGACAGAAATGGGGAGTCACGGCCGGAATTGCAAGCCGTGCGCCGCCAACCCGGTTCAGGGATGGCGGTTGCCGATGCGTGCGAGCGGCGTCACGCTGACGCCGGCGGCGTCGCATTCGACGCGGCTGTCGACGCCGTAGACCCGCGCGATCGTTGCCGGCGTCAGCACCTCGGCGACCGCGCCGCTGCAGTCCAGCCGGCCGTGGCTCAACAGGTACAGGCGGTCGCAAAAGCGCGCGGCGAGTGCGAGATCGTGCAACACGACGACCGCGGCGCGCTCGCCGGCGGCATGCTGCCGCAGGACTTCCATGACGTGCAGCTGGTGATAAGGGTCCAGTGCCGCGACCGGCTCATCGGCGAGTATCACGCTGCATTCGCCGGCGAAGATCCGCGCCAGCATGACCAGCGTCTGCTCGCCGCCCGACAGCGTCGTGACGATGCGGTTGCGGTAGGCGAGCGTCTCGGTCAACTCGAGCGCCCGCTCGACGCGGGCCCGATCGGCGGCGTCGTCACGCTGCCACCAGCCCTGGTACGGCAAGCGGCCGAGACCGACGACCTTGTCGACCGGGAACGGCCAGTGCGCGCGCGCATCCTGAACGAGATAGCCGAGACTCTGCGCCCGCCGCTGCGGCGAAAGCCTCGATAGCGGTTCGCCGGCAAGCCGGACTTCGCCGCGAGCGGGCGTCACGATGCCGGTCAGCAGGCGCAGCAGGCTGCTCTTGCCGGCGCCGTTCGGCCCGATCAATCCGACCAGCTCGCCCGCGGCAAGCTCGAAGTCGATCGCGTCGAGAATCGTCACGCCATCAATGCGATAACCGATATCGCGGGCTTCGAGCAGGTTCATTGCAATGCGCTCCTCGACTTCAGGATCAACAATAAAAAGAACGGTGCGCCGACCAGCGCGGTCACGACGCCGAGCTTCATCTCGGTCTCGGCGGAGACGAGTTGCACCGCGACATCGGCACACAACAGCAGAATCGCGCCGAGCACCGCGCTCGCCGCGAGCAACCGGCGCGGCTCGTAGGCGACCAGCGGACGTACGAGATGCGGCACCACCAGACCGACGAAACCGATGTTGCCGGCCACCGACACCGCCGCGCCGACGCTCGCGGCGACGCCGAGCACGAGCACGAGTCGCAGCCGGGAGACATCGAAACCGAGCGAACTCGCGGTTTCCTCGCCGAGCGTCAACGCGTTCAGAAACCGCCCGCAATACAGCAACATGCCCCAGCCCAGCAGCATGAACGGCAGCGCGATCAGCAGGTCGTCGACGCTGCGGTTGGCGACCGAGCCGAGCAGCCAGAAAACGATTTCCTGCACCGCGAACGGGCTCGCGGCGAAGTTCAGCGCGAGCGCGATCAGCGCGCCGCCGATCGCGTTGATCGCGATGCCGGCGAGAATCAGCGTCACGGTCGCGCGGCCGCGCCCGACGAGCGCGAACAGGCAGCCGACCGCGAGCAGCGCGCCCGCGAAGCCTCCGAGCGGCAGCGCGAACCAGGCGACGCCCGCGAAACCGTAGTAGAAAACGACGACGGCGCCGAACGCGGCGCCGTTGGACACGCCGATGATGCCCGGCTCGGCCAACGGGTTGCGCAAGAGTCCCTGCAACGCGGCCCCGGCGAGGCCGAGCGTCGCACCGATGACGAGCGCGAGCAGCGCGCGCGGCAACCGGATTTCGAGCAGGATCAGCGACTCGATCGACGCCTCGTCGCGCCAGGCATCGGCCAGCGCCTGGCCGAGATCGAGCTCGACCGGACCGACGCCGAGCGCCAGTGCGAAGGCGAGTGCGAGCGCCGGCAGCAGGATCGCGTACAGCAGTCGCGCGTCGAGCGCCGGCGTGCTCATCGCCGCACCGCCATCAATTCCACGGCGTCGACGACCATCGGCCCGGGACAGATGCGCAGCGGGGTCGGGATATCCAGGACCTCGCGCCGTCCGGCGAGTACCGCCAGCGCCGGGTGCTCGAGGCGCGAACTCGCCAGCGACGCCTCGGGCGACAGGCGCCGATCAATCTGCAGCACGTCCGGATCGGCCGCCAGCAGGGTCTCGAGCGAGATCGGCCTGAAGCCGACGATACCCATTTCGGCGGCGAGATTGCGATAGCCCGCGGCCGCGAACAGATCGTGCTCGAGCGTACCGCTGCCGACGGTATAGCCGTTCGGCGCGTAGGCGATGATTCGCCGGTTCGGGCGATCGCCATGGCGAGCGCGAATTCGCGCGAGGCGTTCACGCATCGTCGCGATCGCGGCGGCGGCGCGCCCGGGATTTCCGGTCCAGTCGGCGACCGTTTCGAGCTGGCGATAGATTTCGTCGATCGACGTCGCGACCGGCAGGCGGCGCACGTCGTAGCCGAGACGGCGCAGCAGGCGGACGGCGTCGCTGCCGACGAATTCACTGGCGATGACGAGGTCCGGCGCGAAGCCGATAACCTGCTCGGCCGACGCATTGTTGAGCGGGATGTCGCCAACCGCGTCGGCAAGATAGGACATCCTCGGATCGACGGCCCGGGCCGACAGCGACGCGATCTGCGAGCGCTCAGCCAACAGCAACAGCAACTGGTCGGTGCAAAGCCCGAGCGAGACGATACGTTCCGGCTTCGCCTGGGCCGGCGACAGCGTGGCGAGCAGTAACGCGATCGCCAGCGCGCGGTGAGTTGGCAGCATGGGTCGGGGCGCCTGAATCCGAATCGCGACATTCTTCCGGATAACGCCCGGCCAGTAAAGCCTGGCCCGGCGCCGGGCGCCATTGCCGACGGACGGTAGCAGAACCGGTACGAGCGGTCGGTGGGTCGGCCGCCGAGCAACTATGCTCTCTAGAGGGGCCGGGAAACCTGTGAATCGGATCACAGCCCGGGCCGGCTAGTGTGAACCGCGTCAACCATCTGCGACGGAGTCGCCAGGAAGACCAGCGGCGCAAACGAGACATACAGGATCAGGATGGCGGCACCCAAACTCGAAGTGGTCAGTTCCGGCACAGGCGGTCAAAACGTTTATAAATCGGTCAGGCGGTTTGCCATCGACGGTCTGAACGACCTGGTGCGGGTGTTGATGGAAAGCGTCGACGACGCGCTGTTCGAGCTTGCCGACAAGGTCACCAACGACCACGAGCGCAACATGTACTTCGAAGCCATGCGCGAGATCCGCATCAAGCGCGACGGCTTGCAGAAACACTTCGACTACGAATTGCAGCAGTACTTCGACCGCTGCATCGCCGGCAAATCCCGAGCCGATGCGAGCGACGACGACGAAGAGCTGACGCTGGTCGAACTCGACGATCTCGAAGATAACATCGCGATCGACAACATGATCTCGCGCGCGCGACCGCATTTCGAGGACGACCTGTTCGCGGTCACCGAGCGTCTCAAGGCGGTGCTGCGGCGCAAGGCGCTCGACCCGGACGAGAACCCGTTCGATCCCAAGGCAATCTGCGACAGCTTCCACGCGGCCTCCGAGCTGCTCGACACCGACATCCAGGTCAAACTGATCTTCTACAAGCTGTTCGAACGCTACGTCATGAACCATCTCGGCCACTTCTACAAGGAAGTCAACGCCCTGTTCGTCAAGAAGGGCGTGCTGCCCGAGTTCAGCCCCGACCAGGAACGCAGGAAACAGACCACGCGTTTCATGGCCAACCGCATCAAGAACGCCAGCGAAAAGCTGCCGACCTCGGTTGCCCTCGGCACGACCGGCGCGCCGGTCGCCGCGGCCGCCACTGACGGCGGTAATCTGTTCGCGGCGTTACAGCAGGCGGCCGCGACCGCACCGGGTGGCATTCCCGGCGGGGCGGTTGTCGGCGGTGGCGGCGCCGCCGGCGCAGTCGGCGGTAGCGTCGCCGGCGGCGGCGGCGCGGGCGCAGTCGGCGGTGGTGTCGCCGGTGGCGGCGGCGCGGGCGCAGTCGGCGGCGGCGCAGTCGGCAACGGCGTCGCGGGCAGCGTGACCGGCGGCGCGGGCTTCGTCGCCGCGCTGACCGACCTGCAGGCGACGGTCATCCCGTCGCAGCCGCCGACCGCGATCGACCCGGCGACCCTCAAGGCCAGCACGCAGCAACAACTGGTTGCATTCCGCCAGCAAAACGAACACCGGGTCAACGCGTCCGATGGCCAGACGATCGACGTCGTGTCGATGCTGTTCGATTTCTTTTTCGACGACGAGGCGCTGCCCGATCCGATCAAGGTGCTGATCGGGCGGCTGCAGATTCCGATCCTCAAGGTCGCGATTCTGGACAAGGAATTCTTCAACCAGAAGAAACACCCCGCGCGCAAGCTGCTCGACAGCATCTCCCGCGCATCGCTCGGCTGGGGCGACAGCCACAAGGACGAGACGGCTCTGATTGGCAAGATCGAGGAAATCGTCAACCTGCTGATCAACGAGTTCGAGGAAGACATTGCGGTATTCGAAGAGGCTTACATCAACTTCGAGAACTTCCTGCGCGACGAATCCAGGCAGATCGAGCAGACCGAGCAGGCGCTGTGGCAGCAGGAAGCGCAGAAAGACGCGCAGATTCAACACGCGCAGGATGCCGCTGCCGACCTGATTCACAAGCTGAGCGGCGGGCGCGAACTGAGCTTCGAGGTCGTCGATTTTCTCGAGACGACCTGGACCCAGGTGCTGTTCAACGCCTGCCTGTCGCTCGGTGAAGATTCGAACCACTGGCGCAACCTCAAGCGCATCTCGACGACCTTCGTCTGGACGCTGATCCCGAAGCACAGCGAGGAGGATCGCGCCAAGATCATCAAGACGATCCCGGCGCTGTTGCGCGCGCTGTCGAAAGGCATGGACCTGATCAAGATCAACGCCGACGTGCAGAACCGGATCTTCCAGTTGCTCGCCCAGGAGCACGCCAAGATCGTCAAGCAGACATCGAAGAACATCGTCACGCGGGTCGACGACACGACGGTCTGGCCCGACGGCGAACCCGGCGGCGCGATCGACTTCGACTTTTCGGCCGACAATACCGGCGACATCGAGGTCGAGGAAATCGCCGCCGGCGAGGACTCGATCACGCTCATCGACGCGACCGACACCAGCGAGGTCATCGACGACCTGAACCGCTTTGCCGCCAGCGTCAAGCAGGGCAAGATCAAGGTCGACGAGGAAATCGTGCTCGACTCGGAGAATCCCGAGGATTTCGCGCAGATCGAAGGCGACGACGATTGCCTCGAGCGGGCCCGCACGCTCGAGATCGGCTCGTGGGTCGAGTTCGCCGAATCCGATTCGAGGAGCCAGGTCGCGCGCCTGTCGTGGAAGAGCAACGTCACCGGCAACTTTGTCTTCGTCAACCGTCAGGGCGTCAAGGTGCGCAACATGACGATAGCCGGCTTTGCCACCGAGATGCGCGCCGGCCGCGTCAAGCCGATCGAGTCGTCGTCGGTGTTCGATCGCGCGATCTACACGATCATGTCGAAGATGACCCACTGACGGCATTCCTGCCGTACCGAAACCGCTTACCGCAATACCATCCCGGGCCGAATCCGCTCGATCGCTTCGACCGAGTCCGAGATCTCGACACGGGTCGCAGTGGCTGAGACGAAGACGAATTCGGCGCCCCTTCTCGCGGCGGAGTTGATACAATCCCGCAATTCGACCGGCGCGACTCGTCCCGCGCCCTGTTCTTGCGGCTGGAGCCGGATCCAGCCACGGCCACCGGGAGTCTTATCCATGTCCGCCAACAGCGAAGACCAAAACCTCGCGATCTTCTGCGATTTCGAAAACGTCGCGCTCGGGGTCCGCGACGCGCGGATCAAGAAGTTCGACATCAACCTCGTGCTCGAGCGGTTGCTGGTCAAGGGCAGCGTCGTGCTGAAAAAGGCCTATTGCGACTGGGAGCGTTACAAGGAGTACAAGGCGACGATGCACGACGCGGCCTTCGAGATGATCGAGATTCCGCATACGCGGCAATCGGGCAAGAACTCGGCCGACATCCGCATGGTCGTCGACGCGCTCGACCTGTGCTACACCAAGAACCATATCGATACCTTCGTCATCGTCAGCGGCGATTCGGATTTCTCGCCGCTGGTCAGCAAGCTGCGCGAAAACAACAAGACCGTGATCGGCGTCGGCGTCAAGACGTCGACCTCGGACCTGCTGATGAGCAACTGCGACGAGTTCATTTTCTATGACGATCTCGCGCGCGAGGACGAATCGAGCAAGGCGCGCAAACGCAAGCCGCCGGCGAAAAAGAAGGCCGCCGCGAAGAGCGCGAAGGGCGCCAGGAAGGAACCGGACGAAGCGGAGCGCAACGACGACGAAAAACTCGACGAAGCCGTCGGCCAGGTGATGGAAACCGTCGAGGCGCTGCAAGCCGAGCGCGGCGACAGCGACAAGATCTGGGGTTCGATGGTCAAGCAGGCGCTGAAGCGCCGGCGCCCCGGCTTCAACGAGCGTTACTACGGCGCGCGGTCGTTCAGCGACCTGCTCGAGGAAGCCGAGCGCCGTGGCCTGCTCGGGCTGTCCTTCGACGAGCGCTCGGGCGGATACGTCGTGCGCCTGATCGACCAGGAATAAGCGCGCCGCAGCGGTCGCCCGGCTCCGGCGCGGTGGCTGCGGCGGTTACTTCGGCGCGGTTTTCTTTTTGGTCGAGGCCTTTTTCTTCGGCGAAGTTTTCTTCTTCGGCGTGGCCTTCTTCTTCGTCGCGGCCTTCTTCTTCGTCGCGGCCTTCTTCTTCGGCGTGGCCTTCTTCTTCGGCGTGGCCTTCTTCTTCGTCGCGGCCTTTTTCTTCGGCGCGGCCTTCTTCTTCGTCGCGGCCTTTTTCTTCGGCGCGGCTTTCTTCCTGGCGGGAGCTTTTTTCTTCGTTGCGGCTTTCTTTTTACCTGCCGCCTTCTTCTTGGCCGCGGCTTTCTTTTTCGTCGCCTTCTTTTTCGACGCGGCGGCGGCGCCAAGCGCCGAATCGCGCAACTGGTTGAAGCGCTCGCTCAAACCTTTCATGACGCCATCGGTCACTTCCTCGACCTCGTCGGCGAAGCGATGGAATTTATCCGCGAGCCTGGCCTCGGCGAGCGAATCCTTGACCGAGGAACTCGCGTCGACGGCGACCTCGGCTATCGATTCCTGCACCGAGGCGGTGGCCTCGGCGGCCGCCCTGCCGGCGACGGCGGCTTTCTTACGCACGACTTCGAATCCTTCCTGAAGTTCGCGCAGCATCGAATCGGTAGCGTGCTCGATTTCTTCGGCGAGCGTGGCCGCCGTAGTCTTGATCTTATCGGTGCCGGATTTTGCGGCTGCTTTCTTAACCATGTCGATTAGCCCTTTGTTGGCGATGAATATTTTGCATGAAAACTATGTCGAGACGGCACGCAAGTCAACACGTATTTCAACCCGGGCCTCGCCAACCGCCAGGCGCGAGGCAACTCAATCGAAAATTTCGCCTCGTTTTGTTTTATCCTATGGGCAAACATCCAGCGGAGGCAGGCTCATGTCGATTTACATCCTCGTTGCCGATAGCAGCGGCGCCCGGTTCCTGTGCACCCCGTTTCCCGACGAACCGTTGCGCGACGAACGCGATTTCATCCATCCCAATAGCCGCCTGCGCGACCAGGACCTCGTCACCGACAGCGGCGGCAGTGGTTTCAATTCCGGCGGTCACGGACGGCACTCGATGGGCCACGAGCAGAGCACGCACGACCACGAAGCCCAGGTGTTCGCGCGCGAGCTGTGCGCGGAGCTCGAAAAGATCCGTGTCAAGGGCGACCTGCACCGGTTTTACCTGGTTGCGCCGCCCCGATTTCTCGGCCTGCTGCGTGCGGCCTTGAGCAAACCCTGCGCCGAGCTGGTCGCCGGCGAAGTCGACAAGGATATGGTCAAGTTCGATCTCGACGCTATCCGCGCCCAGTTGCCGCGTCGCCTGTAGCCGGCGGCGGACAGCAAACCTGCTCGTAGCGGTAGCGCTCGGTGATGTCCCCGGTATAGCTGAAGATATCGAGAATCACGTCGAAGGCACCGCGGGTGATTTCGACGTGCGGGGTCCAGCAGCCGAGCTGCTGGTATTCCGCGATGCACCGGGTCAGCGCCTCCGGGTCGACGGCCGCGAAGCGGGCCTGCAACGCCGCGGTGATTTCCGCCGCCGGCGTCTCGCTGATGTACTCGCGCGCGTTCGCATAGGCTCGCGTGAACGCGCGCGCCATGTCGGTCTCGAGCCAGGCGCGCGATGCGGCCAGGCTCGAGAACGCGCACGGCCCGATTTTTGGCCCGACCTGGGCGACGACGTAGCCGAGCCCGTCGGACTCGAGCTGCTGCGGATACGGCCCCTGTTGCTGTACGTACTGCCCCTGGCCCTCGCGAAACGCCTGGTCGATCGCGTCCGGGCCGCCCGGCGTGATCGCCTCGATCTTGTCGTAGTCGATGCCGGCCCGGTGGCAGGCATAGCGGAACATCGCGTTGGGCTGGCCGCCGCCGAACATGACGACCTCGGCGCCTTCGAGCCGTTCCCAGGAAAAATCGATATCGGCTTCGCGCGCGGTAATGAAGAAACCGTCCATTTCGTTGATTTGCGCGAAATGCAGCGGATACTCGGAATCGCCGCGCTTGATCGCGTTGAAGGCCTGGCTCGGCGCCGATTGCACGACCTGCGCGCTGCCGTCCATGATCGACTCGGTCGCCGGTCTGCCCGGCGGCGACACCGACCATTCGGGTTTCAGGCCCTCGCGCTCGAGAAAACCGCACTCGATCGTCGCGATCAGCGGCGAGTAGAACGCGGAAAACAGCGTGAATTGAATATTGATGGTCTCCATTATTACTCCCTTCGATTGAGCTAGGTCACTTCGAACCAGGTGAGCATGCCGCCGGCCATGTGTTCCGCCATGTGGCAATGAATCAACCAGCGGCCGGGATTGTCGGCGACGAAGCGCAAGGCGTCGCGTTCGCCGCGTCCGAGCAAGACCGTGTCGCGCCAGATGCCCGGCGCGCTCGCGCGCACGAAGTGGTGGCCATGAACGTGCATCGCGTGCGGCCAGCTCGTCTCGTTGTCGAGCTCGAGACTGACGGCGGTGCCGCGCTCGACCCGAAACAGGGGTTCGCGCGGCAGGCCGGCGACGCCGTTCATCGCCCAGACCAGCTTGCGCTCGACCAGCTCGGAAACCGTCATTTCCCGCCCGTCGACCGTGGCACCCGAAAACCGGCTCATCGCGCCACCCTGCATGCGCAACGGTACTTGCAGGTATTCCTCGGGTAGCCGGACACGGTGCAGCGGATTCGGCGGCAAGCGCAGCGGCGATTCGAGCGGCGACTCCCGCGCGATCGTCGCGCCGTAGTCGAAACTCGCGATCGCATAGGCGTCGTCGCGCACGAGTAACTCCATCGTCGAAGAATGGCCGGGCGCGCCGGCGAAGTCGACGACGACGTCGACGCGCTGGCCGACCGCGAGCGTGATCCGGCCGTCGCGTGGCGCGAACGGCTCGACCGGCTGGCCGTCGATCGCGACGACCTGCAGCAGCGGCTCGTTGATCTTTAGCGACATCGTGCGCGCATTGGCAATGTTGACGAGTCGCAGCCGAATGCGCTCGCCGCCGCGGACCTCGTAGCGCGTGCCGGTCTTGCCGTTGACCGTGATCAGGTTGCCGATGCGCCCGGCGTGCGACCAGTCGTGCAGGCGGCCGAGGCTGGCGTCGTCGAAAAGGCCTTCGCGGTCGATGCGCCAGTCGTCGATCGCGATGACCATCTCGCGATCGACCGCGGGAGGCGTATCCTCCTCGACGATCAGCACGCCGGCGAGACCGAGCGCCATCTGCGCCCACGAACGCAGGTGCGTGTGGTACCAGTAAGTTCCGGCGTCCGGCGGATTCAGCACGTAGTCGAAGCTCCGACCCGGTTCGACCGGAGGCTGGGTCATGCCGGGCACGCCGTCCATCGCGTTGGCGATACGCAGGCCGTGCCAGTGCACCGAGGTCGGTTCGTCGAGCGCGTTGTCGAAGCGAACGACCGTCTCGCGGTCGCGCGGTATGCGCAGCACCGGGCCCGGAATCGACGCGTTGAACTGCATCAGCGTCGAAGGCCCGGTTTTCGTCGGGTGCAGTCGGTATAAGCCGGAGGCGGCGCGCAGCAGCACGGTCGCGCGGTCGTCCGCGGCGGCGAGCGCGCCGCGAGGCAGCAACGCGCCGCCGATCAGGCCTCCGGCGGCGGCTTGCAGGAATCGTCTACGCTGCATGGCAGGGCCTAGTCAATTACTTGCTCCCAGCACAGATGCAGCGCGTCGAGACACGAGTGCGCGAGCTGGAAGCAGCGCTCGGGCGACCAGCCCTGCACCGGGTCGGGCGTGCCGCTGGCATCCTTGAACGGCATTTCCAGCGTCATGACCAGCACGCCGAATTCCTCGGCGAGCGAGTTCGAACAGTAGGTCAGGTTGGCCTCGCCGGCCGCGTTCGGCGGATAGCCGTGTTCGACCTGGAAGTCGGGATTGAGGTTCGCCAGCGTTCGCTTGAACAGTTCGAGTCGACGTTGCCGCTCATCGCTCCAGCCGGGAATGCCCTCGGTGCCGGCGAGAAAGTTGAACGGCAGCGCCTCGTCGCCGTGCACGTCGAGGCCGAAGTCGAGGCCGGTCTCGCGAATGCGATTGCGCACGCAGAGCACCTCGGGACTTTTTTCGGCCGTCGGATTTTGCCATTCGCGATTCAAATTCGAGCCGGCCGCGTTGGTGCGCAAATGACCGCGGCGCGAGCCGTCGGGATTCATGTTCGGTACGAGGTAGAGCACCGCGCGTTCGAGCAGCGCGCGCACGACCGGGTCGCTGTCGTCGACCAGGCGGTTGATCAGGCCCTCCATCCACCACTCGGCCATGGTTTCGCCCGGGTGCTGGCGCGCGACCATCCAGAGGGTCTTGCGATCTTCGCCTGGCTCGCCGAAACGCAGGCAGTCGATGGTCTGACCGTCGAGGCTGGTGCCGAGCGTCTCGGCGCCGCAACGCTCGCTGGTTTGCGCGAACGCGAGCAGGTCGGCGTGGCGCTCCATCGAATAGGGTGCAAAGTAAGCGAAGTAAACCTGATCCTCGCTCGAGTGATGTTCGATTACCAGCCGCTCGCCGTCGAAACTCGTCGGCACGCGAAACCAGAACTCGCGGTCATAGCTCGCGACCGCGCGGTAGTCCTGCCAGCCCTTGCGGTAGGCCGCGCCGCCGGCGTTTTCGATCACGTAGCGGCAATCGAGACCGCGCACGCCCGCCGCGCGAAAGTAAAACCACTGGTAGAATTCCGATTGATTGTCCTTGCGAATCGCGAGCCGGACGCCGGCCGGATCGCGCGCGTCGATGCAATCGATGTTGCCGCCATCGAAGGCGCTGGAAATGATCATCTCCCTCCCTACCCGCTCAATCGCTATAATTTTTACTCCGAGTAAAAATTATCCGGATCGAGTGCTTCGATCTGAATCATAAACTGGAGGAAGCATACTCGATGCGCTGGTTGATTTCGATTGCTTTACCGCTAATCGCGGGTTGCGCCGACCTCGGTTACTACTGGCACAACGCGCGCGGCCATCTCGCCGTGATGAACCAGCGGGTCGAGATCGAGACGCTGCTCGCCGACGAGACGCTCGATCGCGACCTGCGGGCGCGTCTCGAGCGCGTCGACGCGATCCGCCGCTTCGCCAGCGAGCGCCTGGCGCTGCCCGACAACGGCAGCTACCGCAGCTACGTCGAGCTCGGCCGACCCTGGGTCGTCAGGAACCTGTTCGCGGCGCCCGAGTTTTCGACCCGGCTGCACAGCTGGTGCTACCCGGTCATCGGCTGCGCGAGCTACCGCGGCTATTTCGACGACCAACGCCTGCTGGCCTACGCCGCCGAGCTCGAGGCCGACGGCTTCGAAATCTACATCGGCCCGGTCGCGGCCTACTCGACGCTCGGCTGGTTCGACGACCCGGTGCTGTCGAGCTTCGTCGCCTGGCCCGAGTATCGCCTCGCCGGCCTGCTGTTTCACGAGCTGACCCATCAGCGTATCTATGTCGACGACGATACGGCCTTCAACGAATCGCTGGCAACGGCGGTGCAGCAGGCGGGCACCGAACTGTGGCTCGACGCGCAGGCCGACGCGTCGGAAATCGCGCGCTATCGCAACTGGGTGACTTACCGCGCCGCGGTGATTGCGCTGATTGGCGATACTCGCGCGCGGCTCGACGCGCTCTACGCGACGGCGCTCGACGATTCGGCCAAACGCGAACGCAAGCAAGCGCTGCTGGCCGACGCACGGGCGGCGCATGCCGCGCTCGCCGACGAGTATGCCATCGATGGCGGTTTCACGCGCTTTTTCGCCGACGGCCTCAACAATGCCAGGCTCGGTTCGGTATCGGCTTATCATTCACGGACCGCCGCTTTTCGCCACATGCTCGATGCGCTGGGGCTCGAATTCGCGGCCTTTTTCGCACACGTCGAAACCATCGGTAAACTCGACGGCCCGGCGCGCGAACGTTGCCTGGATGCGTGGCAGGCAGAGAATGGCCCGGCGATCCGGTCGGAGTGCCCGGACTTGCCGGCGGGGCTCACTGCTTCCGCGTGAGGTGCGAGTATTTGCTATAGAGTTGCCGGTAGTCCTCGAGATTTTCATCGAGCATTTCGGCGTACTGGCCGGTGAAGAACTTGCGTGCCCGCGGCAGGTCGCGCTCGAAGTCCTCGAGCATGTCGGCGTGCTTGGATACGACGTAGGCGTTGAATCGCGATGCCGCGTACAGCAGCGCGAGACCGACGTTTTCCGGGCTCTGGGTTTCGGCCAGCGCGTTGGCCTG
>JAHEKJ010000093.1 GCA_024638385.1 Gammaproteobacteria bacterium
GCCCAGGCCGGCCCGATCATGCCGCCGAGCGAATGTCCGGCGACGTGGATGCGCGCGTGACCGAGTTTTTGCCGCAGCGCCTCGAGGTCGTCGACCAGGTCGTCGAGCGTGTACGGCGTCGGCGGCACGGGACTCTCGCCGTGGCCGCGCAAATCGTAGCTGACGCAGGTAAACGCGTCGGCGAGGCCCGCGATCAGCGGATCCCAGGTCGTCTTGCGCGCACCGATGCCATGGACGAGATAAAGCGGCGGCCCCGAGCCGTCAACGCGAAAGCTGACGTCGACCGCGGCCACGTCAGCCAGCCCGGCCGGCGCGCGCGTCCGGCGCTTTGGCGAAATGCGGCATGACCTCGGCGGCGAAACGCTCGATCGACTCGAGGACCTCGGCCTGTTCGGCGCCGAAGTTGATGTTCATGACGAAGCGATCGACGCCGGCCTCGGCGTAGGGACCGAGCTTGTCGATCATTTCAGCGGTTGTCGCGATGGTCAGGTTTTCCGCGGTCTGCGCGAGCGTCATCGCGCGCGGCAGCGACCGGATCATGCCGGCGTCGACGAGCCCCGGGCCGGTGAAGACGTTGTCGAAACGGCTGTAATAATCGTGCGCCTGTTGGATCTTGCGCCGGGAGTCGGCGTCGTCACGGGCGAGGAAGGCGACGCGCGACAATGACAGGGTCTGATTCGCGCCGGCGTCCGCGCGCTCCTGCTTGCCGCGAACGAAGGCGTCGACCTGGTCGCGCATCAGTTGGTGGTCGCCCGATAGCGGGGTCGTCAGAATGTGAAATCCCCGCCGGGTGCAGTGATAAATCGCTTCCGGCGCCATGACCGCGAGCGCCAGCGGGATCTCGCTTGCCGGGCGTGGCATGATCGTCAACGGCTCGAAGCGGTAGTACTGGCCGTTCCAGGAGACCTCTTCTTCCGCGAGCAGCGCCTGCAGCACGTCGAGCGACTCGTCGAACTTTTCGCGGCTGATGTCGAGGGGTACGCCGAGGCGGTCCATCTCGAACGCGAACGCGCCGCGGCCGACGCCGAGTAGCAGCCGGTGGTCGGTGAAGATATCGGCGCAGACGACCTCGCCGGCGAGCACGCGCATGTCGTGCAGCGGCAATACCGAGACCGCGGTGATGATCCTGACGATGCGGGTTTCCGCGGCGAGCTTGACCGCGAACTGCAGCGGCGCCGGCATCATCAGGATATTGATCAGGTGGTGCTCGGTGATCGCGACCGCGTCGTAACCGCAGCGATCGGCGATGCGCGCCTGCTCGAGCATGTCGGCGTAGACCCGCTCGCCGCCGTAGGACTTGTCGGGATAGTACGCCGACAGTTGAATACAGAATTCCACGTGGGAGCGCCCAATATCGATTCGGGCGGTATTTTGCCCGAGTGCGCGGGATTTGACGATGCAATTCGACGCGCCGGTGTTCACTCGACCGGCGCCGCGAGCGTGATCGCGTCGCCGAGCGCGCGGCGCATGTCGGCCAGCGTCGGAAAGTGGTTACCGCGCACGGCCCACTTGCGCCGGCAGGTCAGGGACTTGACGTCGGGCTGGTCGGGCGACGCCAGCTGCATGATTACCGTATAGACGTAGTAATCGGGTGGACCGGTGTCGTCGGGATCGCGGCCGAGGCCGAAGCTGAAGCCGCGCGTCGGAAAATACAGCGGGCCTTCCGACGAGTGGTAGCGGATTCGAATCCGGGATATCGAGAAATTTCCGGGCTCGATGTTCGTGCGGTAATCCGCGCCGCGCATCGAATCGAAGGCGTGGAGCGCACACCAGGTCGTCCACTTGTCGACGTCGTCCTCGTCGATGCGGGCGCCGTTCTGAAAATAGATGCGCGTGTAATTGGGTAGCGGGCCGTAGGATCGATGCAACTGCAACCGATAGCCGCTGTCGAGCGGCAGCGGGTAGGGCGTGGCGGCACAGCCGACTAGCGTCAGGGCAAACAGTATAAAGCTTAGAAACCAATGCATGCTGCCAGGATCCAGGTGCGGTCGCCGAGTTCGTTGACACCAATTATATCTCCGCGAGCACTCGGCCGAGGCATTATCGGGTCACGATTTCGCGGCCCATGGCGTTACAATGACGCCGAATAGCTTCGGGAGACAAGGCTCATGGCGTGCAGAATACTGGCAATCACGCTCCTTATGGGAACGCTGGTTTCACCGGTCAGGGCCGGGTTCTTTACCGGTGAACAATTGCTCGCCAAGTGCGCCAGCGACGAAGTCACGCATCAGCTTGCCTGCGTGTTTTACCTTGCCGGCACCCTCGATGCGTCCGATACGCACCACCAGTGGGGCGATATCGAGCAGCAGTTTTGCGTTGGCGCCGGCGTCAACATCGTCAACCTGCGGCGAGTGTTCGCGCTCTACGCGGTCGATCATCCGGAAGAGTTGCAGTACCCGGCGTCCGGCGCCGCGCTGAACGCGTTCATCGACGCCTTTCCGTGCGTCGAGGAGGAACTTCAGGCCCCTGATTGATGAACCTGCCTGAAGTGCGATTTCAGACCGAATCGTGACGGATTGGCCAGGTTGACCGGATAGCGAGGTCCGATCCCGGAATCCGCTCTTCGACGAATAAGATTGTTGCCGCCGGATGCGCTCAGTCGGACGGCGCCACGAGCGATGCCACCTCGCCGAGCGCGCGGCGCATATCGGCGAGCGTCGGGTACCGGTTGCCGGTCTCGTCCCACAGGCGATAGCAACTGAGCGAATTGACGTGGGGCTGATCGGACGACGTCAATCGCATTTCGACGCGATAGAGGTAGTAAGTGGATCGATCCATGAAATCGAAGCTGGCGCGAAGTATGGCACCGGATTCGAACGCAGGACCGCCGAGCGGTTCGTAGAACGGAACGAAGCCAAGTCGAACTTGTGAAAGCGCGAAGCCGCCGGGTTCGATTGCAACGGTTTGATTCGTGCCGCGGGTCGGATCGAACAGGTAGATCGCGCAATAAGTCTTCCACCTGTCGATCAGATTCCAGGCAATGCGTTCGCCGTCCTGAAAGTAGATACGTTTGTCGTTGGTCAGTCCGTAGTACGCGCGATTGAGCTGCAGGCGAAAGGACGAATCCAGCGGTGGCGGATAAAGTGACACCGTGCAACTGGCGAGCAACGCGATTATCGGTAGTATCGCTGGGAAAGGTCGCATGTCTGTACGACCTGCACGGCAACGCCGAGTTCGGCCATTCGGTCGCGCCCGGGCGCCTGATTTTACTGCCTTCTGCATCCGAACAGTGGTGATTTCGGCCTCGAGGCAGGTTCTTTGGGGTAGAAACGTATCGCCAAGAGATTTCCGCCATAAACCACTGGCGTTCCAGGTCGCTAGAAGGACGATTGTGCCACTGAAATGGTGCGTTTGACGCCGATATAGCGTGCCGTACGAGATTTTTTCAATGTTTAATCAATGGGATAGCGAGGTTCGCCCCCGGAATGGCTTTGGGTTGGAACCGTATCCAGCACCAAAATCCCAAATGCAATCTTTCGCCCCATGCGGGCGAAGCAAAATAATTTCATTTGGGAATTGGTCGGGGTGGCGAGATTGGCTCGCACATCCCTGTGCTCGGCCCTTCGGGCCGCGCGCTTCGCGCGCGCCGAAAAATCGCAATGTGCAGGGATACACAGGTGCCGCGAAGCACATGGATGTGCGAGTGCGGCCTACCGGTGATTTTTTCGAACCTTTTAAGTAAGTTCCATCACCAGCGCCCGTGCCCAAAAAATCTACGCCGCCTCGCTTGAGGCGAAGGCGGCGTAAATTTTTGGGATTGGTCGGGGTGGCGAGATTCACGCCGGCCATCCCTGGCCGGCGCCCTACGGGCGACGCTGCGCGTCGTGCAAAACGGCATCCTGCCGTTTTGTCGAACCATTTCCAAGTTCGCCCATGCCGCCCAAGCTTTAAAATAAAAATGGCCCTGAGCCGGGGGCAAAGGGCCATTTTTATTTTAAAGCTTGGTCGGGGTGGCGAGATTCGAACTCACGACCTCTGCCTCCCGAAGGCAGCGCTCTACCAGGCTGAGCTACACCCCGATGCAAGGGGGCGTATTCTAGGGAAAAAGCGGCCGCGGCTCAATCAGGATTTGCCGAAATACATCCGGTCGAAGGCCTGCGCATCGAAACCGTTCATTCGTTGCTTGCCGACGATGATGATCGGCACGCCCCGGCCGTTGAGCTTCTGGTAGTCGCGCGCGGCTTTTTCGGACTTCTCGATGTCGTATTCCTTGAACGGAATCCGGTGCTTGCGAAAGTGCCGCGCGGCCTGCTTGCAATAGCCGCACCAGCTGGTCGAGTACATGACCACGGTCTTGCTCCTGGTGCGCGTCGTCAGCAGTTTCTCGTCGAGCTCGAACGGCTCGACCGTGACCGATGTGAAACTCGTCACGTTACCGCGAATCTGCTTCAGCGCGGCGCCCTCGGGCGGGCTGTCGCCGTAGTGCACCTTGCCCTGATCGTCAACCCACTTGTACAGCTGCGCGAACCCTGCCGGGCTCGCGAGCAGCGCCGACAGCGCCAGCGCGGCGAGAAATTTTCTCGGCTTGAACATATCCCCCGAGTATAGTCGCTGTCCCCGTTCGTACCGGGAAACCGGTCACGGGTTCGGCGCGCGTCGCGCACCGCTCCGCGGTCCGGATCGCGGCCGCGCTAGCGGCGGGCATCGCTTCGCCGAGCGGCGCCGGACTCGATACAATTGGCTGGCGCGATCCAAAGATGGCAAGATTGCCGCCATGGAAATCCTGGACACCGTCGTCTTCGGCAACTCGCTACTGACCTGGTCGATCGCGCTCGGCATCGCCTGTACCTTTCTGTTCGCGGTCTCGATTCTACGCTGGGTGCTCGGCCGCCAGCTGAGACGACTGGTGGATGGAACCGATACGTTGTTCTGGGATGCGCTGTTGGCGATCGTCAGACAACGGCAGGCGTTGTTCCTGATTATCGTCGCCGCATTCCTCGGTTCGCTGACGCTGAGTCTGCCCGACCGGGCGAATCGGCAGATCGAACTGATCGCACTGGTCGCGCTGTTGATCCAGTCGGGTTTCTGGGCCACCTCCGCCTTGCGCGCCGTGATCGGGGAGTATCGCGAACAGCAAAAGGAAAGAGACCCGGCCAGCGTTACGACTCTGAGCGTTATCAAGTTCATCGGTCGAATCGTGATCTGGTCGCTGGTGCTGTTGCTGGTGCTGGATAACCTTGGCGTCAACGTCACTGCCCTGATCGCGGGGCTCGGTGTCGGCGGTGTCGCGGTCGCGCTGGCCCTGCAAACGATACTCGGCGACCTGTTTGCGTCGCTGTCCATCGTCCTCGACAAGCCTTTCGTGGTCGGGGATTTCCTTGCCGTGGGCGACCTGCTCGGCTCGGTCGAATACGTCGGCCTGAAGACGACCCGATTGCGCAGCCTGTCCGGCGAGCAACTGGTGTTTTCGAACTCGGATCTGCTGAACAGCCGGATTCGCAATTTCGGCCGCATGAACGAGCGCCGCGTGGCCTTCGATATCGGGGTGACCTACCAGACCTCGCGCGACAGCCTGGCGATAATTCCCGAAATCATCCGCGAAGCCATCGAGAGTCAGGCGCAGACCCGCTTCGACCGGTCGCATTTCAAGAAGTACGGCGATTTTGCCCTCGTGTTCGAATCGGTTTACTACGTGGACGGTTCGGACTACAACCTTTTCATGGATATTCAGCAAGCCGTCAACCTGCGGATCCACGAACGCTTCGAGCAGCAAGGAATCGAATTCGCCTATCCGACCCAGACCCTGTTCATCGAGAAGTCAGCGGCGCCGGCTTGACGACTCACTCGGGCACCGTCGCGGCTCTCCCGGGGCGGTTGACGAGGTAGACGCCGGCGACCGCGAGCAGCATGCCGCCGATCGAGACCGCGCCCAGCGTTTCGCCGAACAGGAAATGCGCCTCGACGACGACGAACGGCGGGATCAGGTAAAACATGCTCGACACCCGGCTCGCCTCGCCGCGCCGGATCAGGAACATCAGCAGCACGACGGCGCCGATGGACAGCCCCAGTACCTGCCAGACCAACGCGAGGACAAAGGTCTGATTCCAGTCGACGCGCCAGGCCTCGCCGAACAGCAGCGCGCAGGCGGCGGTCGCCACGGTTGCGGCGAGGTATTGCATCAGCGTGCCCGGCAACAGTTTCGACTGATCGCAAAACTTTTTCTGATAGAAAACCCCGACCGAGATCGACAGCAGGCTGACGACGCACATCAACAAATCGAGCGGGTCGAGACCGCCGGAGAGGCCGAGCGCGATGCCGTACTTTCCGACGATGACGACGCCGATGCCGGCGAAGCCGACGAGCAGGCCGATTGCCTTGCGCGCGTTCAAGCTCTCTCCGATGTAGAGCGTCGCGAGCGCGGTCGTCAGGATCGGCTGCACGCCGATGATGATCGCGACGATGCCGGACGGCACGCCGTTCTTGATCGGCCAGAAGACGAAGCCGAGGTAGCCGCAGTGCACCAGCACCCCGGTAACCATGTCGTGCCGGTGGGTCCACAGACGGCGCGGCAGGGCCGCGCCGGCGAGCAGTACGATCGGCACCAGCACCGCGGCCGCGAGCGCGAATCGCAGGCACAGGAACACGAACGGGTCGGCGCTGTGCATGCTGTATTTCGCGGCGATGAAGCCGGTGCTCCACAGCGCGACGAACAACAGCGGCGCCGCGCGATTCGCGAGCGCGCCGCTGCTCAAGGTCGGGTTCGCGATCGGCCCATTCAGGAACCGATTTCGATCAGTTCGACCTCGAATACCAGCGTTTCGAACGGTCCGATAGCGCCACCGGCGCCGCGCTCACCGTAAGCGAGATCGTACGGAATCACGAAGCGGTATTTGCTGCCGACGTTCATCAGCTGTACGCCCTCGGTCCAGCCCGGGATGACCTCGTTGAGCCTGAAGCTCGTCGGTTCGCCGCGCGAATACGAGCTGTCGAACTCGGTGCCGTCGATCAGCGTACCGCGGTAGTGCACGGTAACCTGGTCGGTGGCCGCGGGCTTCGGCCCGTCGCCCGTGGAAATAACCGAGTACTGCAGACCGGAATCGGTCACGCTGACGCCTTCCTTGTCCGCATTGGCGGCGAGAAATTCCTCGCCGCGCGCCTTGTTGGCTGCGGATTGCTCGGCAAACATGGATTCCATGTGCTTGTTCAGCGCCTCGGTCGCCTGCTCCAGCGTAATCTGCGTCTCCTGGTTCTGGTGCTGCGCCTTCATGCCGGCGATCAGCAGATCGTAGTCGATGGCGTCGTACTGCTTGAGCACGCGCTCGCCAATCAGCATGCCGAGGCCGTAGCTATAGCGCTGTTCGTCGGTCTCGAGCATGACGTCGGCCGCGGCGGCCGAATCGTTCGACTTTTGTTCGCAGGCCGCAATAGCCAGCGCTGCCACGATGAGCATCGTTAGTTTGAGCTTCATTAATTTTTCCGTAGTCTGGTTTAGTCCTGGAGGATTCGCGCGATGACGTTCATGAAATCACCGACCTTGATCAGCGACGGAAAGTGACGGCCCAGGATTATGCCGTCACTTCGAGCCTCGTATTCGACCGGGGCAAGGCCGGTGCGTTCGGTATTATATACGCGCCCGAGCAATTGTCCCGCACTAACCGTATCGCCGAGGTCGACGCAGGGCTCGAACAGGCCTTCGTGCTCGGAAAACACGTAAGCATTCGGCTGCTGCATATCGAGCTTGACGCCCGGGGATTCCGCTGCGATCGGCGCCGCGTCGAGGATTCCGGCGTGGACGAGGAAATTGTGAACGCCGCGGCGGGCGATGGCGACTGTCCCGGTCCGTGTCGTGCCGCCGCCGCCGAGCTCGGTCGAAACGAACACCTTGCCCTGGCTCTCGGCCTCGGTGTCATACATGCCGACCGCGTCGATCTCGATCAGCTTGATGTAGTAGGGCGCGGCAAAGGCCGCGGTCGCGGCTTCGCAAGCTTGCTGCTGGGTCTTGTCTTCGAGCTCGTGGTAGGCCGCGAACGGCAGGAAATCGAGCGTCTTGCCGCCGGAATGAATATCGAGCACGTAGTCGGTCATCGGCAGTAGCACGCTGGCGAAATAATCGGCGATGACCTGGGTGATCGTGCCCTTGTCCAGGCCGGGAAAGATCCGGTTCATGTTGAGGCCGTCGATCGGTGAAACCCGGGTCGCGGCGCGAAACGCCGGGTAGTTCATCATCGGCACGACGATCACGCGCCCGCGGATGCGATCGATGTCGATCGTGTTGACGAAGTGGTGCAACGCGATCGGCCCCTCGTACTCGTCGCCGTGGTTGCCGCCGGTCAGGATCGCGCCGGGGCCTTCGCCGTTCCTGATCACCGAGATCGGCAGCATGACCGATCCCCAGGCGGAATCGTTGCGCGAATAAGGGATTTTGAGAAAGCCGTGCTGCAGGCCATCGCGGTCGAAGTCGACGGTGGTGGAAATCGGCGTCGTCATTTCATTTCACCAGAAGCCGCTGTTCGACGTCGGCGAGTCGCTCGAAACCGTCCTCGGTGATAACCACCGACTCGGTGATCTCGAGGCCGCCGTCGTCGAGCCACAGCGCCGGCATGAAATGGAAGGTCATGTTGGGCACGAGCTCGGTGCGGTCGCCGCGGCGCAGGCTGATCGTGCGCTCGCCCCAGTCGGGCGGGTAGGACAGGCCGATCGAGTAGCCGGTGCGGTTGTCCTTCTTGAAGCCGTGAGTTTCGAGCGTGTCGAAGAACGCGATCGCGACGTCCTCGCAGGTCTTGCCGGGGCGCGCGTTATCGAGGCCGGCGTGCATCGCGTCGAGCACGGCCTTTTCGGCGTCGAGATATTTTTGCGGCGGTTTGCCGAGTGCAATCGTGCGCGACAGCGGGCAATGATAACGCCGGTGGCAGCCGGCGATCTCGAAGAAGGTGATGTCGCCGGGTTTCAGTTTCGAATCGTCCCAGGTCAGGTGCGCGGCGGTCGCGTCCATGCCGGTCGGCAGCAGCGGCGTGATTGCCGGGTAGTCGCCCCAGTATTCGCCCACCCCGGCGATGCCGGTGCGGAAAATTTCGGCGGCGAGAATGTTCTTCTGCATTCCCGGCTCGATGATGTCGTAGATGTGAGCGTGCATCGCCTCGACGATGCGCGCGGCGGCGCGCATGTAGGCTATTTCCTGCGGTGACTTGACCAGCCGCTGCCAGTTGACCAGCGCGGTCGCATCGGCGAGTTTCGCCTGCGGCAGGTGCCTCTCGAGCGAGCGGAAGGCGGCCGCGGTGAAATAGTAATTCTCCATTTCGACACCGATCGTCGCGTGTCCGTGGCCGAGGTCGGCAACGATGCCGGCCAGGTGATCCATCGGGTGGCGCTCGTCGGACTGCACGTAATGGTCGGGATAGCTCAGGATGTTGCCGGCTTCGAGCCAGGTCGTGCGCATCGCGCCGGGCGCGTCGATGCCGCGCCCCCACCAGACCGGCTCACGGTCGTGCAGCACAAGCACGCTTTGGTGTACGTAGAACGACCAGCCGTCATAGCCCGTCAGCCAGGCCATGTTCGACGGGTCGACGACGACCAGGCAGTCGATATTCCTGTCCGCCATCGCCCGTCGGGTCTTGTCGAGTCGCGCCGTGTATTCGTCGAGGTCGAAGTTCAGTCTGGCGTCTTTGGGCATGTCGCGGTACCTAGGTGACGAAGTTGGTGCCGGCCTTTTGCTTCCGGCTGCGTTGATACGCGAGCGTCGCGATCGCGGTGTCCTGGATGCCGGTGCCGGTCAGGTCGCAGAGCGTGATCTCGTCGCGCGTTTCGCGCCCGGCGGCCCGCTGCGATATGACCTGGCCCAGTTCCGGATAGGTGTTGCCGGCCTGCACCAGCCCGCGTTCGATGGCGTGGTGCAATTCGCCGAGCGTCTCGACCTGCGCGAGGCGATCGCAGAAATAGTGCACATCACCGGCCATGATCGCCGGATCGATTTCGTTCTTGTGCTCGGCGTCGGAACCCATCGCCGTGATATGTTGACCCGAATGGACGTGCGCGGCGAGCAGGATCGGCGCGTCGGCCGGCGTGGTCGTGACGACGATGTCGGCGTTGGCGGTCGCGGCGGCGACGTCGGCGCAAGCCTCGACCGGGATGCCGAGTTTCGCCGACAACTCGGTGGCCCGCGCGGCGGCCTTGCTCGGGTCGCGCGCCCACAACGTCGCCGATTCGATATCGCGCACGAGCGTGAGCGCCTCGAGCTGCAGCCCGGCCTGCACGCCGGCGCCGAGAATCGCGGCGCGACGGCTGTCGGCGCGCGCGAGCGTCTTGGCCGCGACCGCACCGGCGGCCGCGGTGCGCACGTCGGTGAGGTAACCGTTGTCGAGCAGCAGCGCCTCGACCAGCCCGGTGCGGGTGCTGAACAACACCATCAGGCCGTTGACGCTCGGCAGGCCGAGGCTCGGGTTATCGAAAAATCCCGGACTGATCTTGATCGCGAGGCTATCGATGCCGGGCACGTAGGCAGTCTTGACGTCGATCTCGCCGTTATGCTCGAGAATGTCTAGGCGCATGATCGGCGGCATCACGACGGCGCGCGTCGCGAGCGCATGGAAGGCGTTCTCGACGCACTCGATCGCGGCGAGGTCGAGCTGCACGAGGCTGCGCAATTCGGCCTCTGTGAGGATGCGGATATCGGGCATCAGCCGCACGCCTCCTCGCCGTTGACGATGCGGCGATGCAGGTCCATGTCGATGTTTTGCCCGCTCAACAGCACCACCGTTCGTCGCCCCGCCGCGACCTTGTCGGCGAGCAACGCGCCGATGCCGACCGCGCCGCCGCCTTCGACGACGACTTTCTCCTCGAAGTAAGCGTGGCGAATGCCGTCGGCGATTTCGCGTTCGTCGAGCGTGACGCAATCGTCGACCAGTTCGCGCACGAACGCGAAAGTGTAGCGATTGTCGAGGCCGATGCCGCCGCCTAGCGAATCGGCCAGCGTCGGTAATTCCTCGACCTCGACCGGCTGCCCGGCGCGCAGCGATTCGACCATCGCCGCGCCGCGTGCCATCGAGATGCCGACGATGCGCACGCCGGGCTTTTGCCGCTTGATCGCCAGCGCGATGCCGGCAATCAGCCCGCCGCCGGAGAGTTGCACCAGCACCGTGTCGAGGTCGGGCACCTGCTCGAGCATCTCGAGCCCGAGCGTGCCCTGGCCGGCGATCACGTGCGGGTGATCGAACGGCGGGAGCATCGTGAAGCCGTCTTCGGCGACCAGCCGCTTCGCCTCGATCTCGGCTTCGTCCTGCGATTTGCCGTGAATTCGGATTTCGGCGCCGAGTTCGCGAATCGCGTCGACCTTGTTCTGCGGCACCAGTTCCGACATGCAGATCACGCAGGGGACGGCCTGTTTGCTCGCCGCGTAGGCCAGCGCGCGGCCATGGTTGCCGGTCGACACCGCGACCACGCCGGTGGTGCCTTCGGCCAGTTGCAGTACCGCGTTGGTCGCGCCGCGCAGCTTGAAGGCGCCGGTGGTCTGCAGGTATTCGTGCGCCAGCAGGACGTCGGCGCCGGCGCGTCGCGACAGCGACGGCGAGCGCGTGATTCGCAGCGGCCGGATATGCGGCGCGATGCGCGCGCGCGCGGCGACGATGTCGTCGAGTTCGATGCCGGCGGTCATCGCGCCTGTCGTCGCGCGTGGATGATGCGCGCGCACATCAGGTCGAGATGGCCGCCGCCGCCGTTCTTGAATAGCGTGATTTCGTCGTCGTCGGTACGCCCGGGATGCTGTCCCTGGCAAAGGTCGGACAGCGATGCGAGTACGTCGCTTTCGCGGATGGCACCGCTGGCGAGCGGGATCATCAGTTCGCCGATGTGATGAATCGTCGTCTCGCGCGCATCGACGAACAGACAGCCGCGGCGAAGGCATTCGTCGTCGGCCTCGCGCATCTCGGGCGTGAACGCGCCGACCAGGTCGACATGAGCGCCGGGTTTGAGCCATTCGCCGCGCAGGACCGGGTCCTTGCGCCCGATCGCCGAGCAGATCAGGTCGGCGTCGCGCACACCGGCTTCGATCTCGCCGATGGGCGCGAATTCGACCTTCGGAAAACGATCCGCCAGCGCTTCGCAAAGTCGCTCGGCCTTGTCCGCGGTGCGGTTCCAGACGCGTACCCGGGAGATCGACGGCCGCACCTCGAGGTGCGCCGCGACCAGGTGCGGCGCCATCTGCCCGGCGCCGATCATCAGCAGGCTGTCGACGTCGTTGCGCGACAGCAGCTTGCTGCCGAGTGCCGAGTCGGTCGCGGTCTTGATCCAGGTCAGCGCGGTGCCGTCGAGGCACGCGACCGGCGTGCCGTGCTTGCCCTCGAACAGTACGTAGATCGCCTGGATCGACGGCCACCGGGCCTCGATGTTGTTGCGCGGGAACACGGTGATGACCTTCGCGCCGACCGCTTTTTCGGGCTGCCAGCCGGTGCGGATGAAGAAATGACTGAGGTTGCCGTCGGCGTCGGTCGAATCCATCATCAATTCGTCGACGAGGCCGATCGGCTCGCGGTGCATCGCGGCGAGTTCGTCGACCATCGCCGAAAACGACAGCTGATCGAGCATCTGGGCGGCGTCGAGCATCAACATTGGCGGGTTCCCCGGCTGCGCTGGCGGTTGTAGACTGGGTTGCCGTCCGGAGTGTACTGAAATCGGGCGACCTTTAACAATGGCGGAGGAGCCGACCCGACATGAGCCAGCGCAGCAACGACCTCGGCCAGCCGATCGGTTTTCCGCTCGACGACTGGAACGGCTGCCCGCATCCGCGCGGCGCCGAGATGCAGGGCCGGCTGTGCCGGCTCGAGCCGCTCGATATCGAGCGCCACGCAAGCGAACTTTTCGCGGCATTCGCCGAGGATGTCGATGGGCGCGACTGGACCTATTTGCCATACGGACCCTTCGCGAGCGAGGAAGATTTTCGGACCTGGATGTTCGCGAGTTGCCTGAGCGACGACCCGTGCTTTTTCGCCGTCGTCGATGCGCGCAATGATCGGGCGGTCGGCATGGCGAGTTACCTGCGGATCGAACCCGGTGTCGGCGTGATCGAGGTCGGCCACATTCATTTCTCGCCGCCCATGCAACGCCGGCCGATCTCGACCGAGGCCATGTATCTGATGATGCGCCAGGTATTCGAGGTCTGGGGATATCGCCGCTACGAGTGGAAATGCGACGCGTTGAACGCGCCGTCGTGCGCCGCGGCCGAGCGTCTCGGATTTCTGTTCGAGGGAATCTTCCGCCAGGCGACGATTTACAAGCAGCGTAACCGCGACACCGCCTGGTATTCGATTCTCGACCGCGAGTGGCCGCGGGCGCAAGCGGCGTTCGAGGCCTGGCTGGATCCTTCCAACTTCGACGCCGACGGCAATCAGCGCGCGTCGCTGGCGGCCGGAATGCTGGCCGCACTCGCGCCGCTGCGTCAGGCTTCGTCCTGATCGAACGACCGCGCCAGTGCCTCGGGGTCGTATAACCGGCGCACGCTGCGGCGGACCTCGATCCAGCGGTAACGCACCGAGTTCTTGACGATGGGTTCGTCGTTCTCCTTGAGCTCCTCGGCGATCGGCGCCCAATAGTAGAGCGCCTCGGGGCTGGCGCCGAAGACCGTATCGTCGTCGCGCTCGCGCAACCAGTCGCAGGCGTCGATTCGCTGCATTACCTTATCGCGCGCGGCGGCGAAATCGGGGCCGGCCTCGTCCGGTTCGCCGGCGTCGTCGAGCACCCGGCGGAGTGCGTCCGGCAGGACCGCGGCGACGCGCCCGGCGTCGAACGGGTCGGATTGCGCGAGGTGCTGGCCGCTGTAAACGCACAGGTCGGACACGCAGGCGAGCCAAACGTGCCACTTGGCGATGTTGATCGACGTCAGCAGGTCGGGGTTCTCGAACATTTGCGGGAAGCGCGTGCCGGCGCGGGTGCGCAGGTAGCCGTAGAGCGACGCCTGGGCGACGTGGCTCGCGCGCGTCGAGATGAATTCGGCGAGCGCGTCGATGTCCTCGACCGGGGCTTCGCGCCGGCGGCGGCCGATGCCGAGATACTCGGTCAGATTTTGCCAGTAATCGCGGGTGAACACCGGGTTGACCCAGTTTTTAATGATTTCGAGCGACTTCACGAATCTCTGCCCCATTTTGTTACTAAACGTAACATCGGCGGGGAAAATTAGAAAAACTTGCACCTTTGGTGCCTAACCGGGCGGTAATACTAGGGTTTTTGTCTGGTAAATGCCAAGAAATCTGGGCATATTAATCTCGCAGCAAAATCATAAAACCAACGCACAACCTGAAATTTGACGTTGTAAACAAAAATCCAGGGGGACTAAATGAACGATATGTCCAGACGAGTGGAGCATTGGCAACGTACCAAGACGCTGATGATCATCACGCTCAGTATTTGGTTTATCTTCTCCTTCGTAGTGCACTGGTTCGCAAATTCCCTTAACGCGGTGACCTTCTTCGGATGGCCGCTCGGCTTCTACATGGCCGCGCAGGGCTCCGAAATCATATTCGTCGTCACCCTGTTCTGGTTTGCGCGGGCGCAGCACAAGATCGATACCGATTGCGGACTCGCAGAGGAGGAATAGACCATGTTCAAGAAATACGGGGGCGGGGCCTTCATCGAGAACCTGCCCAAGATCTACGGCCTGTATACCGGGGGTTTCCTGGTATTCGTGCTGCTCATGGCTATCCTCGAGCAAATGGGGGTTGGCGCGGATACCATCGGTATCCTTTTCGTAGCCTTTACCATCGTGATATACGCCGGAATCGGCGTGTTGTCGCGGACCATGGCGGTCGACGCATATTACGTCGCCGGGCGCCAGGTGCCGGCGGTGTTCAACGGCATGGCGACCGCCGCCGACTGGATGTCGGGTGCGTCGTTCGTCGCAATGGCCGGTGGCATCTACTTCGGCGGCCACGGTTATCTCGCGTTCGTCGTCGGCTGGACCGGTGGTTACATCCTGGTCGCGTCACTGATGGCGCCTTACCTGCGGAAATTCGGCTGCTACACGGTGCCGGATTTCATTGGTACGCGTTACGGCGGTAACCTGCCGCGGCTGTTCGGCGTCATCGTGCTGGCGGTCGCGTCGTTCACCTACGTGACCGCGCAGATCAACGCGACCGGCACGATCGCGGCGCGCGCGCTGCAGATCCCGTTCGAAGTCGGCGTCTGGTTCGGCCTGCTCGGTATCCTGCTGTGCTCGATGCTCGGCGG
>JAHEKJ010000094.1 GCA_024638385.1 Gammaproteobacteria bacterium
ACTCGAGCGGATGGTGACGAAATACGACAAGACCGGCTACCAGGCGCTTTACAACGCGGTCGTCAGCGGCAGCCCGCCGCCCGATTCGCCGGTCATCGCGATCCAGCCCGAGGCGCATCTCGAGATTCGCGAGAATTTCTACCTGGTGCCGATCAAGCAGCACGAGGACGTCTATCTCGGCAGCGAGCAGGCGCGGCTGCTCGAAATCGCCAGCGTGCCGCTCGACGACAGCGGCGATACCAGGCTGCCGGCGGCCGACGCCAAGCCGCGCAGCTACCGCAGCGGGATCCATTTCGTCATCGATTCGACCCAGTCGATGGGGCCCTACATCGACCGCACCCGCGCAGCCGTTGCGCGGGTCTACGACGCGATCGAGCGCCAGGGCCTGACCAACCAGGTCAGCTTCGGCCTGACCGCCTACCGCGATAACCTCGACATGGTGCCGGAGCTCGAATACCTGACCCGACGCTACGTCAGCCTCGAAGAGGGTACCGACGTCGAAACCTTCTTCGCCCGCGTCAACGCGCTGAAACCGGCCGAGATCTCGAGCCGTGATTTTCGCGAGGACGCCTACGCCGGTATCCGCTCGGCGATCGAGGACACCGACTGGGAGCAGTTCGACGCGCGCTACGTCGTGCTGATCACCGACGCCGGGCCGCGCGACAGCCACGATTCGCTCGGCGCGACGCGGTTGTCGGCGGAGGCGCTGCGCCAGCTCGCCTACGACAAGGGCGTGTCGATCTGGGTGCTGCACCTGCGCACGCCTTCGGAATCCGCCGACCACGAGGATGCCGAGCGGCTCTACAAGCAGGTCTCGTATTACCCCGGCATCGGCGATTTTTACTATGGCGTCAGACTCGGCCAGGTCGACGAGTTCGGCACCGTACTCGAAGTCCTCGCCAACCAGATCACCCAGCAGGTGCTGGCGACGACCAACGGCGTGCCGCCGCTGCCGTTGCCGGCGCGCGACGGCGGCCAGACCCAGCTCGCACAGCTGCAGGATCGCGTCGCCAAGCTCGGCAACGCGCTGCGCATGCGCTATATCCAGAAGGAGCGCGGCGCGCCGCTGCCCAAGGTTTTCGACGCCTGGATGGTCGACCGCGATTTCCTCAGGCCCGAGCGCTCGGCGGTCGACGTGCGCGTGCTGTTGACGCGCGACCAGCTATCGGACCTCAAGAACGTCATGCAGCAGGTGCTCGAGCTCGCCGAGGAGGGGGTGCTGAGCCCGCAGAACTTCATCGACGACCTGAAGAGCCTCGCCGCGACCGTCAGCCGCGACCCGTCGGCGGTCGCCGCGAGCACTTCCGGGGCCGGCGGCAACCTCGCCGACATGGGCTACATGCGCGAGTACATCGAGGATCTGCCGTATACCGGCGAAGTCATGAACCTGACGCTCGAGACCTGGGAAGAGTGGTCGGCCAAGGTGCAGATCGAATTCATGCACCGCCTCGAGAGCAAGATCAACTACTACCAGGCGCTGCACGATCACACCGACCTGTGGGTCACGCCGGGCGGCGGACCGGTCAACGGCAACTCGGTCTTCCCGGTAGCCCTAGACCTGCTGCCCTGATCCGCCGCAGTGACGGTCATCTATACGCTCAGGAACGTCGTCAAGGAGCGCCTCACCAACGGTGCCGGCTTCCGCCTGAACGTGCCCAAGATCGAGATTCGCTCGCAGGAAAACATCGCGCTGATCGGCCACAGCGGCTGCGGCAAGAGCACGCTGCTCGACATGCTGGCGCTGATCCTGCGGCCGGATGACTCCGAGGATTTCAGCCTGCACCCGGTCGACGGCGACAGCAGCGACGTCGCCGAGCTCTGGCAGCGCAACCGTCAGGGCGCGCTTTCGCAGATCCGCAAGCAGCACATCGGCTATGTGCTGCAGTCCGGCGGCCTGCTGCCGTACCTGACGGTGCGCGAGAACATCGAGCTGCCGCGGCGGCTGCTCGGCCTGCCGGACGACGATTCGATCGACTCGATCACCAAGGTGCTCGGCATCCACCGCCAGCTCGACAAGCTGCCGGGCCACCTGTCGGTCGGCGAACGCTCGCGCGCGGCCTTCGCCCGCGCGCTGTCGCACCGGCCGTCGATCCTGATCGCCGATGAACCGACCGCGACCCTCGACCCGATCACGACGCAAAAGATCATGGCGGTCGTCATGGAAGTCATCAAGGGGCTCAAGATCACGCTGATCACCGCTAGCCACGACTGGGCGCACGTCTACAAGATGGACTTGCGCACGCTCAACCAGGTTGCCGAGCCGGTCGAGGACGGCAAGGTCTACCAGTCGACGTTTTGCGACTGATGACGCAGATCGCCAACATCGTCCGCCTGAGCTTTCGCGACTACAGCCACGAGTGGCGCATGTCGGGCTGCTTCGTGCTCGCGCTGGCGTCGGTGCTGGCGCCGATGATGATCCTGTTCGGGCTCAAGTTCGGCGTCGTCAGCACGATGATCGCCGACCTCGTCGAGAACCCGGTCAACCGCGAGATCCGGCCGATCGGCAGCGGCAGCTACGACGACGCCTGGATCGAGCGCATGCGCGCGCGCGGCGAGGTCGAGTTCATCATCCCGAAGACGCGCGCGCTGGCGGCGACGATCCAGCTCAAGAGCGACACCGCCCGACGCATCCTGTCGACCGAAATGCTGGCGACCGCGCCGGGCGACCCGCTGCTCGGCGGCGGCGTGCGCGCGCCGGCCAACTACTACGAGGTCGTGCTCAGCGCGAGCGCGGCCGAGCGCCTCGAGGTCGCCGCCGGCGACTCCCTCGACGCCAGCCTCGCGCGCCAGTTTCGCGGCAAGCGCGAGCGCGTGCACCTGCCGCTGACCGTGACCAGCGTCGCCAGCGCCGGCGTTACCACGCGCAACGTCGCCTTCGTGCACCTCGACCTGTTGATCGCCAGCGAACACTTCAAGGACGGCCGCGCGGTGCCCGAACTCGGCTGGAACGGCAACGCGGCCGCGGCCGATGCGCGCAGCTTCCCGTCGTTCCGCCTGTACGCGCGGTCGATTCACGACGTCGCGCGGCTGGTCGAGGAGCTCGAGCGCGAGGGTGTACGCGTCAAGGCCAACGTCGCCGAGATCGACACGGTGCAGTCGATCGACCGCAACCTGTCGGTCATCTTCTGGATCATCGCCTGCGTCGGCGCGCTCGGTTTTTCGTTCTCGCTCGGCGCGAGCCTGTGGGCCAACGTCGACCGCAAGCGCAAGGAACTGAGCATCCTGCGACTGATCGGCTTCAAGAGCGGCCGCATCGTGCTGTTCCCGGTGCTGCAGTCCTGCTATACGGCTTTCCTCGGCTGGCTGCTGGCGGTGCTGATCTACCTCGTCTTCGAGCACCTGATCAATTTCGTGCTCGCGCCGACCCTGAACCTCGATCGCAAGCTGTGTTTCCTGCTGACCGAGCATTTCCTCTGGGCCCTGGGGCTGACGATCGTGATCGCGATCTACGCGGCGATTATCGGCGGACTGCGCGCGGCGCGAATCGAGCCTTCCGACGGCCTGCGCGACCTCTAGCGCGAGTCTTTCAGGGGGTAGTTGTAGGAGAAATCTTACACGACGTTGGGCCGGGGCTTACAGATCGCGCCTCTGTCGCGACTTCAGCCACGACCCGGCCGCCGCCTATACTGGCCACGTGCCCGCAGGGAGGCGGGTAACGGAGATGTGTATACGGATATTCTCCCCACATCGGAGGCAGGACGCCTTGCAGGAAGCTGCTGGATGAAATAGCAGGTAATCTTTCGATCCCCGCGTTCTCGACGACCGGGGATCTTTTTTATGCGCGGGCCGACAAGCGCTTCTGTGGTAGCATTGCCGCCCATGCAGGGCGCCCGGATCACGCAGGATTTGCAACCCGTTTATCTGCTCGCGAGCAGCGAGCCCTTGCTCGTGCGCGACTGGCTCGACGACGCCCGCGCGGCGCTGCGCGAGGCCGGCATCGACGATATCCTGAACCTGCAGGCCGAGGCCGGCTTCGACTGGAACGACCTGCTCGAAGACAGCGACACGCTGTCGCTGTTCGCGAGTAGCAAGTGCCGCATCGTCACGCTGCCGACCGGCAAGCCCGGCATTGCCGGCGGCAAGGCGATCGAGACGCTGTGCGCGCAGATCGGGCCGGGTGACGTTTTCATTTTCGTCACCCCGGCGCTCGACCGCGCGTCGCGCAAGGCCGCGTGGCTGCGCGCGATCGAAAACCGCGGCCGCATCGTCGAGCTGAAGCCGGTCTACGACAACCAGCTGGCCGACTGGATTCTCGAGCGCGCCCGCGCCAAGGGTCTCGGGCTCGACGGCCAGGCGGCGCAGTTTCTCGCCGAGCGCACCGAAGGCAACCTGCTCGCCGCCGACCAGGAGCTCGAGAAACTGTCGATCCGTTTCGCCGCGAGCCCGCAGATCGATCTGCCGATGATCGAGGACTCGATCGCGCAGTCGGCGCGCTACAGCCACTTCCTGCTGGTCGACGCGTGCCTCGCCGGCCAGACCGGGCGCGCGCTGAATATCCTCCGCAGCCTGTCTGCCGAGGGCTACGCGACGCCGCAACTGCGCTGGGCGCTGCAGGCCGCGCTCGAACAACTCGACGAGCTCGGGGCGGCCGAGCGCGCCGGCGGCATCGACGAGCGAACCTGGCAGCGGCTGCGGGTCTGGCGCAACAAGCAGCGCCTTTACCGCGCCGCGCTCGGCCGCTTGCCGGCGGCAACGATCGAGCGTTTGCTGCAAAGCTGTGCTAAATTAGACCGCCTTGGCAAGGGTCAGGAGGACAGCGATTTTCCGGAACCGGACTGGCACGAAATTCGCTCCCTGGTGACCCGCTTCAGTGGAGATTCGACCAACCGCTATGAGTCTGGCCTTACCTGACGGTTTCGACGCCGACCTCGGCCGCTACATGACCGGGCTCGGCCGCGCCGCGCGCGACGCGGCCGCAATCCTCGCGCACGCCGAGCCGCAGCAAAAGAACGCTGCGCTGGGCGCGATCGCGCGAGCGCTCGATGCCCGCCGCGAATTCATCCTCGACGAAAACCGCAAGGATCTCGCCGTCGCCGCCGGCGCCCAGCTCGCCGCGGCCCTGACCGAGCGCCTGGAACTGAACCCGGCGCGCATCGACGCGATGATCGAGGGGCTCGAACAGGTCGCCGCGCTGGCCGACCCGGTCGGCGAGATCAGCGAACTGCGCTATCGCCCGTCGGGCATCCAGGTCGGCAAGATGCGGGTCCCGCTCGGCGTCATCGGCATCATTTACGAATCGCGGCCGAACGTCACCGTCGACGCCGCGGCGTTGTGTCTCAAGTCCGGCAACGCCAGCATCCTGCGCGGCGGCAAGGAAGCCCTGCATTCGAACCAGGCGATCTACCAGTGTATCCGGCAGGGATTGCACGATGCCGGCATGGTCGAGGCCGCGGTGCAGGTCATTGGCACGGCCGATCGCGAGGCGGTCGGCCTGATGCTGCAAATGGACGACGCGATCGACGTGATCATCCCGCGCGGCGGCAAGTCGCTGATCGAGCGAATCGCCGGTGAATCGCGGATCCCGGTCATCAAGCACCTCGACGGCGTCTGCCACGTCTACATCGACGGCGACGCCGACCCGCGCAAGGCCGTCGAGATCGCCGACAACGCCAAGAACCGCCGCTACGGCGTCTGCAACGCGATGGAAACGCTGCTCGTCGACGCGGCCATCGCCGCCACGGTACTGCCCGAGATCATTGCCCGCATGCGCGCCGCCGGTGTCGAATTGCGCGGTTGCGAGCGCAGCCGCGCGCTCGACGCGACGCTCGGCAAGGCGAGCGAGGACGACTGGTACACCGAGTACCTCGCGCCGATTCTCGCGCTGCGCATCGTCGACGGGCTCGAAGCGGCGATCGAGCACATCGACCGCTACGGCTCGCGCCACACCGACGCGATCGTGAGCGAGAACTACAGCCGCACGCGCGAGTTTCTGCGACGCGTCGATTCGAGCTCGGTCATGGTCAACGCGTCGACCGGCTTTGCCGACGGTTTCGAGTACGGCCTCGGCGCCGAGATCGGTATCAGCACCGACAAGTTGCACGCACGCGGCCCGGTCGGGCTCGAGGGGCTGACTTCGCAGAAATACGTGGTCTTCGGCGACGGGCACGTCCGCCGCTAGCCTGAATGTTGCAGCGGTCGGTCTCGGGCCTCGTCGAAACTCATGAATGTATCGCGAAAAAGAAGTCTCGTTACGTCGAATTTTATTTCCCGAATCGCAGGCGACCCGATCCCTGTCCCGACGCTGACCTGTTCGGATGCGCCTGAACTGGCCGGCGCGCGCAGCCTGCCTTCGAGCCATAGCTATGGCTCTGGCTCTCAGTCCGGCCCGGTGTTCAGACGCATCTGCCCTGCGTCGCTGTACCGCATCGCATCGCGCGGGTTACCGGCACAGCAAACAGGCTGTTTCGAACGCGCATGATCGGAATCCTGGGTGGCACCTTCGACCCCGTCCACAACGGCCATATTCTCGTCGCCGCCGCGGTTCACCGTCGTCTCGGGCTCGACGCGGTGCGCTTCGTGCCCTGTGCCGAGCCGGTGCACCGCGACGTGCCGCGCGTGTCGGGCGCAGAGCGCGCGGCAATGATCGAACTCGCGATCGCCTCCGAACCGGCCTTCGTGCTCGATCGGCTCGAGCTCGACCGCGGCGGCGCGTCCTACACGGTCGATTCGCTGCGCACGCTCGAATCGACGCTCGCGGCGCCGTTGCTGCTGATTCTCGGCGGCGATGCGTTCAACGGTTTTGCCGGCTGGCGCGAGCCCGAGGAGATCCTGCGCCTGGCCAATCTCGTCGTGTGCCTGCGGCCGGGCGTCGCGGTCGAGCCCGGCGCCTTCGATGCCCACCGGGTCGAATCGCCCGGCGACTTGAAGGCCAGCCCGGCCGGCGCCATATTGCTGCTCGATATCGACGCCAACGACTGTGCGTCGAGCGCGATCCGCGCGGCGCTGGCCGCCGGCGAGCCGCCGCCGCGGCACTGCCTGCACCCGCAAGTCGCCGCTTACATCGAGTCGCACCAACTCTATCGCAATGCCCATGACTGACTCCGATCCCGTCTCGCTGGAATCCGAGACCGTTCGCCAGACCGCGCGCCAGGCGCTCGAGGATCTCAAGGCGCTCGACATTGTCGAGATCGACGTGCGCGCGCGGGCGAGTTTCACCGATACGATGATCTTCGCCAGCGGCACGTCGACACGGCATACCGGCGCGATCGCCGACGCCGTGATCGTCGCCGCCGACGAGCGCGGGCGGCCGCCAATCGGCGTCGAGGGCGCCGATGTCGGGGAATGGATCCTGGTCGATCTCGGCGACGTCGTCGTGCATGTCATGCTGCCGGACGTGCGTCGCTACTACGAACTCGAGAAGCTGTGGGGCGAGGAACTCGCGTCCGGGCGTTAGCATGCGCATCCGGATAGTGAACGTTGCGCAGAAACTTCCGGCCTGGGTCGAGGCCGGTTGCGACGAGTATCTCGAGCGCCTGCCGCGCGAGATCAGGCCTGAAATCGTCACGCTGCCGCTGGCCGCGCGCGGCGCGAAGGCGCCGGCGGCCGGCCGCAAACCCGAACAGGGTCGCAGGATCCTCGATCAGCTGAGTCCCGGCGGCCTGTGGCTCGCGCTCGACGAACGCGGTCGCGGCTGGTCGAGCGCCGATTGGGCGCGCGAGCTCGCCGACTGGATGCAGCGACATCCGCGGGTCGATCTGGTCATCGGCGGTCCCGACGGCCTGTCGGAAGAGTGCCTCGCGGCCTGCGCCGGGCGCGTTTCGCTGGGGCCGATGACCTTGCCGCACGCGCTGGTGCGAATCGTGTTGCTCGAACAGCTGTATCGCGCCTGGAGCATCCTCAACGGGCATCCCTATCACCGCGAATAGGCGGCGGCCGGCGTTATTGGCTATTATCCGAACATGATATACCTCGCTTCCCGCTCGCCGCGCCGCGCCGAACTGTTGCGCCAGATCGGCGTCGCATTCGAGGTCTTCGCGGTCGACGCCGACGAATCGCGACGACCCGGCGAGACGCCCAGCGACTACGTCTGCCGCGTCGCCCGCGACAAGGCCGAGCAGGCCGTCGCGGCGCTCGCGGCGCGCGGCGACGCCGGGCTCGTGGTCGCCGCCGATACGACGATCGCGCTCGACGGTGATATCATCGGCAAACCGCGCGACCCGGCCGACTGTTGTCGTATCCTGGCGCGCCTGTCCGGCCGCGAGCACGAAGTCCTGTCGGCGGTGGCGCTCGCAAGCCAAAGCGGAATCGCCGTGCGCATGGCCCGCAACCGGGTCGAGTTTCGCCCTCTCGAAAGCCGCGAAGTCGACGCCTATTGCGCGTCCGCCGAACCGCTCGACAAGGCCGGCGCCTACGCCATCCAGGGCAAGGCCGCCTGCTTCGTGCGCCGGCTGGAGGGCAGCTATTCGGCGGTCATGGGATTGCCGCTTTACGAGACCGCGGAGTTGCTGCGCGAGGCCGGCATCGAGTTACTGAAAACATGAGCATCAACGAAGAAATACTGTTAAACATCACGCCGCAGGAAACCCGCGTCGCGATCGTCGAGAACGGCGCGCTGCAGGAAGTCTCGATCGAGCGCGAGCGCAGCCGCGGCATCGTCGGCAATATTTACAAAGGCAAGGTCAACCGCGTGCTGCCCGGAATGGAGGCCGCGTTCGTCGATATCGGCCTCGACAAGGCCGGGTTTCTGCACGTCTCCGATATCGACGTCGGGCCAGACGGCGAAGTCGGCGACGAGGCCGGCAACCGGCCGGTGATCGGCGAGCTGTTGCGCGAGGGTCAGGCCGTGCTGGTGCAGGTGGTCAAGGATCCGATGGGCACCAAGGGGGCCCGCCTGACGACCAGCATCTCGGTGCCGTCGCGCTATCTCGTCTACATGCCGAACTCGCAAATCGTCGGTATCTCGGTCAAGATCGAGGATGAAACCGAACGCGAACGGCTGCGCAGCCTGCTCGAGGCCTGCCGCGCCGAAAACGAGCTCGGCGGCTGCATCATCCGCACCGCGGCCGAGGGCGTCGACGAGCAGGAACTCAACCGCGACATCAACTTCCTGTCCAAGCTGTGGAGCTCGATTCTGAGCTACGCCGACGAGGTCGAGCCGGGCACGATGATCCACGAAGACCTGCCGCTGTCGATTCGCACGCTGCGCGACATGGTCGGCGCCGATACCAGCACGGTCAAGGTCGACTCGCGCGAGACCTACCAGAAGATGATCGATTTCGCGGTGCGCTACATTCCGGATCTGCCGGCGAAGATCGAGCATTATCCGGGCGAACGCCCGCTGTTCGACCTGTACAACATCGACGACGAGCTGCAGCGCGCGCTTGCCCGCCAGGTCAGCCTCAAGTCCGGCGGCTACCTGATCATCGACCAGACCGAGGCGATGACGACGATCGACATCAATACCGGCGCCTTCGTCGGCCACCAGAATCTCGAGGAAACGATCTTCCGCACCAACATGGAGGCCGCGCAGGCCATCGCGCGGCAGCTGCGGCTGCGCAACCTCGGCGGTATCATCATCATCGACTTCATCGACATGGAGCACGACGATCACAAGCGCCAGGTGCTAAAGTCGCTGGAAAAGCATCTCGACAAGGACCATGCCAAGACCCAGGTCTGCGAGGTCTCGCCGCTGGGGCTGGTCGAGATGACGCGCAAGCGCACCCGTGAAAGCCTCGAACACGTGCTGTGCGAGCCCTGCAACGTCTGTCATGGCCGCGGTTCGGTCAAGACGACCGAAACCGTCTGTTATGAAATCTTCCGCGAGATCCTGCGCGAAGCCCGGCTCTACGACGAAGCCCAGCAATTGCTCGTCATGGCCAACCAGGACGTCATCGACCGCCTGCTCGACGAGGAGGCGGCGAATCTGGCCGAGCTGGAAACCTTTATCGGGATTCCGGTCAAACTACAGGTGGAAACTCACTTTACGCAGGAATCCTACGACGTCGTGCCGATGTAGGCGCGGGCCGCAAGCAAAATGCAAGCGTTGAAACGAATTACCCTGGGCCTGATGGCCGGCGCGATCATATTGCTCGCGCTCGCGCTATGGGCGCTGCGCCTGGCGATGGTCAACGTCGAGAATTTCAAGTCGGAGATCGAATACCTGCTGACGCAGGACATCAACCCGGCGATCACCTTCGGCGGCCTGTCAGGCGAAATGAATCGCTTCAACCCGGTGCTGCACATCGACAACCTGACGCTGACGCTGCCCGATCGTTCGCAGCCCGTGTTCATCGACCGACTGGCTGTCGAGATCGATTTCTGGGCCAGCCTGCGCGCGTGGACGCCGATTGCGCGCGAAATCAGCAGCACCCTCGAGAAGCTCGAACTCAGGCGCGACGCCGAGGGTCGCTGGTGGCTCGATCAGCTCGCGCTCACCGGCGACGGCACGTCGATCCGCGCACTCGGCGAGCGCCTCGTGCTGGCGCCGCGCTATCTCAAGATCGACCTGCGCCGTCTCGTCATTCGTGACGAGCGCGGCGGCGCCGAGCACACGCTCGAGCGGGTCAGGGCCTATATCGATCATCGCCGCGAGCAGTACCTGGTGCAGGTCAGCGCCGTGTTGCCGGAACAACTCGGCCGCGGCGTGCTGATCAAGTCGGTGCTGTCGCCCGACAACAGCCTGCTCTACGTCAATGCGTCGGACCTGCAAACCCGGCCGGTCGCGGAGCTGTTCGATATCGATACCTGGGGGCTCAGGCAGGGCGCGCTCGACGGTGAAATCTGGTTCAATATCGACGACCGGCGGGTGCGCGCGCTCAACGGCGATATCGTGCTCAAGAACGGGATTCTGCAGATGACGCCCGAGAAACACGCGCTGCCGGTCAGTTACCACGCGCGCTTCAACGCGGTCAATCGCGAGTCTGGCTGGCGCATCAGCAACCGCTTCGAGCGCGCCAGCATCGATGGCAAGCGGGTGCTCGGTTTCGACGTTCAAATGCAGCTCGCGCGCGGCGAATACGGCAAGCGCCTGTTGGCCTGGGTCGAACGCGTCGCCGTCGACGATCTCGCCACCGTGCTGCCGCAGTTCGTGCCGGCCGACATCGGCGGTCATGTCGAGCGGGGCAGGTTCAGCGGCCTGATCGAAGACTTCGTCATGATTCTCGACCCGAAACGGCCACGCCAGGTCAAGCTCGGCGGATCCGTGCGCAACCTCGAGAGCGAGGCCTTCGCGCGGCTGCCCGGGATGCGCAACCTGAACGCGCGTATCCGCTATGGCGACGACAAGCTCGGCGCCGAACTCGACGGCCGCCAGGTGCAGCTCGATTTCGGCGACCTGTTCCGCGCGCCGCTCGAGCTCGACCGGCTCGAGGCGGAAGCCAGGCTACAATTTCACGGCGACGGGTTTCTGCTCGACCTGCGTGACGCGCGCGCCGCCAATGCCGATCTCGAAGTCGAAGGTCGGCTGTGGCTGGAGGCCGAGGCGGGGCAGCGGCCGTTCACGTTCGTGCGCGCCAATTTCAACGGCCGCAACGCCGACAACCAGGGCCGCTATCTGCCGGTCGGGATCATGCCGGCGAAGACCGTCGCCTGGCTCGATCGCGGCATCCGGGCCGGTCGCGTGCCGCGCGGTGACCTGCAGTTCCACGGCCGACTGCGCAAGATCTCCGAACTCGCGAATGCTCGCGCCGGCGAATTTTTCGTCGATTTCGAATTCGAGGACGCCGAGGTCCTGTTCGCTCCCGCCTGGCAACCGGCGCGCAACGCCAGCGGTCGCGGCCTGTTTCACAATGTCGGCATGACCCTCGAAATCGACCGCGCCAGCTTCGATCGCGTCGCCGATGCCGATGCCCGTGCGAGCATCGCCGATTTCCAGAACGCGGTGCTCGAGGTCGAGGCCCATGCGCGCGTCGCGGCAGGCGATGCGGTCGCAACCTGGCTGGCGACCCCGGTCGGCGAGGGCTTTCGCGAGCCGCTGGCCAATCTCGAAGTCACCGGCGGCAGCACGCGCGCCGCGGTCACGCTCGAAGTTCCGCTGAAGGCCGCCGAAAACCTCGCCAGTCGGATCACGCTCGATCTCGAAAAGCTGGGCGCGCGTGTACCGGAATGGGGCCTCGAGCTCGGTGAAGTCGGCGGTCGTCTCGTGGTCGTCGGCAAGGAGGTTCGCTCCGAAGGTCTCGGCGGACGCCTGTTCGGCGACCCGGTGGAAATCGTCGTGGCCCCCGACGGCGACCCGGCGCAAACCCTGGTCAGCGCGAGCGGCCGGCTCGACAGTCGCCGGCTTGCGTGGGCGTTGCCGGAGCGCCTGCGCGCGCGCATCGACGGCAAGAGCGACTGGCAGCTACGCTTCGGGATCGCCGGCGCCGTCGCCGACGACGCGACGCCGCGCCTGCGCCTCAACGTGGCCAGCAATCTAGCCGGCACCGCGCTGGATTTCCCCGAGCCCTTCGCGAAACCGGCTTCACGGGCGACGCGAATATCGGCCGACCTGGATTTTTTCAAGGGGCGAACCGAGCTCGATGCGCGCCTTGGCGAGGCGATACAGGCCCGCGGCAGCCTCGCGCGCGACGCCGCCGATGCGCTACGCGTGGCGGGACTCGATGTAGCCTTCGACACGCCGCTGCGCGCCAACCCGACGCCGGGTCTTAACCTTTACGGCCGGCTCCGGCGGCTCGCGCTGGCGGACTGGGTCGATCTGTTCGACGCCACCGGCGGCGCCGACCCGGCGCTGTTGCAGTCGGCCGTACTCGCTATCGACGAGCTGCAGGTCTACACCCGCCGGTTGCAGCAGGTGCGGCTCGAACTCGAGCAAACCGATGCCGGCTTCGTCGGTGCGATCGAATCGGATCTGCTACGCGGCCGCTTCCAGGCGCCGCCGCAGGAGCCGCTCGGCGTCGACCTCGAATACCTGCGCATCGACAAGCTGGAAACCGACACGGATTACGGCGCGCTGCTGCCGCGACACCTGCCCGACTTCAGCCTGCGCTGCGCCGCGCTGGTCTATCACGACATGCGGCTCAACGACGTCGCGATCGACGCCCGGGTGGTTGCCGATGCGCTGATGATCGATCGCTTCGACCTGCGCCGCGACCGGGTCGAACTGAAAGCCAGCGGCAAATGGCAGTACCGCGAGGCCGACCGCAGCCACGAGAGCTCGCTGGCGTTGAAGGTCGCCGGCGAGGACCTCGGCCAGGCCCTGTCGGATCTCGGTTTCGGCGACAGTATCGACGGCGGCGAGGTCGAGCTCGAAGGCGGCTTCACCTGGCCGGCGCCGGCGCTCGGTTTCAGCCTTGAAAACCTCGTCGGCGACGCCAACTTGAAGATTCGTGACGGCGTGCTGAACAACGTCGAACCCGGTAGCGGTCGCTTTGTCGGCCTGCTGAGCCTGAGCGCATTGCCGCGGCGGCTGTCGCTCGATTTCAGCGACGTGCTGATCAAGGGCATGGAGTTTGATAAGATCGCCGGCACCTACCATCTCGAGGGCGGTCGCCTTACTACCGACGACACCAAGCTCGAGGGTCCGTCGGCGACGATCCGGCTGTCGGGCACGACCGGCATCGTCGATCGCAGCTATGACCAGGTGATCCGGGTGACGCCCAGCATCCGGCAAACCCTGCCCGTGATCGGCGCGGTCTCCGCCGGCAGCTCGGTTGGCTGGGGTTTGCTGTTATTGCAAAGCCTGTTCAAGAAGAGCATCGACGAGGCCGTGGAAGTCGAATACCGGGTTACCGGCAGCTGGGACGATCCGAAAATTGAACTGATCAAGGCACTAGATGAAAATCAGCAGGAACTTCCGCAATTCGAGCGTTAAGCTGGCCGCCGCGCTGATGCTCGCGCTCGCACCGGCGCTCGACGCCAGCAGCCTGCGGCTGTTCCCGTTGTCGGCCGAGGAATGGGCCCGCCCGCGCAGCGGCGCGGTGATTCCGCAGCTCGATGCGGTCCGCTCGGCGGTGCGCTACTGGGAGCTCGGGGCCGACGCGATGATCGTGATTCGCCACCCGGGCGAGGACAGCGGCGTGCTATGGGCCGCGGAATTGCGCGATTGGCTGGTTTCGCTTGGCGTGCCAGCCGACGCCATCGACCTGCGCGCCGGCAGCGGCGACGCGGATGAAATCACGCTCGTGGTCGGCAGCCGCGGCGAACTGGAGCAATAAACTCATGGGATCAGCAATCGAAACCGTCAGCCAGAAAATCCTCGAGCCCAGCGATCTCGACATCGACAGGCTGGATCGCTACCTCGGCAGCCTGCAGAGCAAGCAGATCGATGCCGGTGACCTGTATTTTCAGATGAGCCAGCAGGAATCCTGGGTGCTCGACGACGGCATTCTGCGCGAGGGCAGCTTCAATATCGAGCAGGGCGTCGGCATCCGCGCGATGTCCGGCGAAAAGACCGGCTTCGCCTATTGCGACGAGCTCGCCGGCAACGCGATCACCCAGGCGGTCAACAATGCCCGCGCCATCGTCAGGCAGGGCCAGTCGGGCAGCAGCGCGATCAAACTGGCCAGTCGGCCGGCGAAAGCGTTGTACGTCGCCGACAACCCGATCGACGGCCGCAGCGCGCAGGCCAAGGTCGACCTGCTCAAGCAGCTCGACGCCTATACCCGCGGGCTCGACGAACGCATCGAGCAGGTCATCATTTCGCTGTCGGGCGGCATCGATCACGTGCTCGTCGCCGCGATCGACCAGACGCTCGCGGCCGACGTGCGCCCGCTGGTGCGCCTCAACGTCACCGTGCTGATGCGCGACGGCGAGCGCCGCGAGCAGGGCACCGCCGGCGGCGGCGGGCGCCACGGCTACGACGTCTTCTTCGATACCGGGCGCGCCCGCGAGCTCGCGCGCGACGCCGTACGCCAGGCGAGCGTCAATCTCGAGTCGGTGCCGACCCCGGCCGGCAGCATGGCGGTGGTGCTCGGCCCGGGCTGGCCGGGCGTACTGCTGCACGAGGCGGTCGGTCACGGCCTCGAGGGCGATTTCAACCGCAAGGGCACCTCGGCGTTTTCCAATCGCATGGGCGAACAGGTTGCGTCGACGCTGTGCACGGTGGTCGACGACGGCACGTTGCCCGACCGGCGCGGCTCGCTCAGCGTCGACGACGAGGGCGTGCCGGCCGAGTGCACGACGCTGATCGAAAACGGCAGGCTCGTCGGATACATGCAGGACAAGCTCAACGCCCGCCTGATGGG
>JAHEKJ010000095.1 GCA_024638385.1 Gammaproteobacteria bacterium
CGGTAGAGCGCGCCGAAGCGCAGGTCGTAGCAGACCGACATTCCGAGTTTGCCCCACGGTATCGACGTTACCACCGCCTCGGTACCCGGCGCGATCATCTCCGATTCGCGGTACATCTCGCCGCTCTTGAGCTCGATGTCGAACATGTGCAGCTTGTCGTAGCGCGCGCGGACCTCGCCGGACGCGTCGAGCAGAAACGAGCGGTTGACGATGCGTTGGCCGTCGCGGATCAGCTGCGAACCGACCAGGATCGTGACGCCGTGGGCGCGGGCGCGCTCGCGAAACGCGTTCAGGCCGAGGTCGTCGGCCTCGCTACAGGTCGCCGGCGGAATCTGCTCGTTGACCGGTTCGATCAGGCCGACGGTCTCTGGCAGCGCGACGAACTGCGCGCCGCCGGCGACCGCCTGGTCGATCGCGGTACAGACCCAGTCGACGTTGGCCGGGATGTTGCGCGTGGCGGTGTTCTGCACGCAGGCGGCGCGAAAAGTCTTCACTGCAGCAACGCCTCCGGGTCGTGGTAGTCGTAGCCGAGATCGTCGGCGACCTCGGGATGCGTAATCTTGCCGCCGAACACATTGAGCCCGGCGCGCAGGTGCGGATCGTCGCGCAGCGCCTGGCGGTAACCCTTGTCGGCGAGCGCGAGCACGTGCGGCAGGGTCACGTTGTTAAGCGCGTAGGTCGACGTGCGCGGCACGCCGCCGGGCATATTGGCGACGCAGTAATGCACGACTTCGTCGACGATATAGGTCGGGTCCGCATGCGTCGTCGGCCGCGAGGTTTCGCAGCAGCCGCCCTGGTCGATCGCGACGTCGACGATGACCGCGCCGGGCTTCATCTCCCTGACCAGCTCCTTGCTGATCAGCTTCGGCGCCTCGCCGCCCGGGATCAGCACGCCGCCGATGACGAGATCGGCCTCGCGCACGTGGCGCTCGATCGCGTCCTCGGTCGAGAAAACCGTGTTGGTGCTGCGGCCGAAATGCGTCCAGTGCGCCTCGAGCACGTCGGGATTGCGGTCGATGACCCAGACGTCGGCGCCCATGCCGACCGCGATGTGGGTCGCGTGGGTACCGACGACGCCGGCGCCGAGGATCACGACCTTGCCCGGATCGACCCCGGGCACGCCGCCGAGCAACAGCCCCAGCCCGCCGTGCGGATGCTCGAGACAATAGGCGCCGGCCTGGATCGCCATGCGCCCGGCGACCTTCGACATCGGCGCCAGCAGCGGCAGCCCGCCACGCGGCGAGGTCACGGTTTCGTAGGCGATGCAGATCGCGCCGCTTTCGACCAGGTCCTTCGTCTGCTCCGGATCGGGCGCCAGGTGCAGATAGGTGAACAACAACTGACCGTCGCGCAGCATCTTGCGCTCGTTCGCCTGCGGTTCCTTGACCTTGACGATCATTTCGGCGCGCTCGAAGATTTCCTCGGGCGCGCCGACGATCTGCGCGCCGCTTTGCGTATAGACGTCGTCGCCGACGCCGATGCCGTCGCCGGCATTGGTCTCGACGAGCACCTCGTGGCCGTGCTTGACCGCCTCGCGCACGCTCGCCGGCGCCATGCCGACGCGGTATTCGTGATTCTTGATTTCCTTGGGTACGCCTATCAACATGTCGCTTCCACTCCCGGGTCTGATGACTGTTGCGCCAGGCACGAAGCCGGCGTCAGGCGCGTTAATTTAGCACACCCGGCGGCCGGTCACGACTCGTCGCTAGCATCATCATGGCTGCTGATGCGCCAGCACGATATATCGTTTCCTCGCGCCGGAAACATTGCTAAACTAGGCCGTCTATGCCAGCACAACAAGCACAACCGCAACTCGTCGATCGATTCGGCCGCACCGTCAGCTACATTCGCCTGTCGGTGACCGACCGCTGCGATCTGCGCTGCGTCTACTGCATGCCCGAGAAGATGACCTTCGTGCCGCGCACGCAGTTGCTCACCCTCGAGGAAATGGAGCAGATCGGGCGCGCGTTCATTCGCCTCGGCGTCGACAAGATTCGCATCACCGGCGGCGAGCCGCTGGTGCGGCGCAATATCCTGCAGCTGTTCGAAAACCTCGGCGAAGTCGACGGCCTGCGCGACCTGACGCTGACGACCAACGCGACGCAGTTGCGCAAGTACGCGCGGCCGCTAAAGGACGCCGGCGTCACGCGGATCAACGTCAGCCTCGACACCTTGCGCCCCGAGCGCTTTCGCGAAATGACGCGCATCGGCGATCTGGCGAAGACTCTCGACGGCATCGACGCCGCGCTCGAGTGCGATTTCGACAAGATCAAGCTCAACGCCGTGGTGCTGAAGAATTACAACCACGACGAGATCGTCGACCTGGTCGAATACTGCATCGGCCGCGGCCTCGACATCAGCTTCATCGAGGAAATGCCGCTCGGGCAAAACGATCACCACGACCGCGCGGTTTCCTATTACTCGAGCGACCAGATCCTCGAGGATCTCGAGCAGCGCTACGAGCTGGTGCCGACGACCTACAAGACCGGCGGCCCGACGCGTTACTTTCAGCTGATCGAGCACGAAAACACGCGCGTCGGCTTCATCTCGCCGCACAGCCACAACTTCTGCGAATCCTGCAACCGCGTGCGCCTGACCGCCGAGGGCCGGCTGCTGCTGTGTCTCGGCCAGGAACACTCGATGGACCTGCGCCACGTCGTGCGCGCCAACCCGGGCGACGACGTGGTGCTCGAGCAGGCGATCATCGACTCGATGCAGATCAAGCCGAAGGGCCACGACTTCAATCTCAATTCCGCCGAGGTACTGCTGCGCCACATGAACCTCACCGGGGGTTGACGTGGCCACCATCCCGCAGGCCGCGCGCCGCCTGCCCGAACTCACCGATGCCGGCCTCAAGGCCACCGCCGACGTGGTCGCGCTCAACGAATTCGGCGAGCCGGTCGACGGCGCGATCGCGGTCGAGCGCGCGCTGACGCTCTACCTCGACAAGCAGGAACTGGTCACGCTGATGACGCTCGGCAACCACCCCGAACTGCTGATCCTCGGCTGGTTGCGCAACCAGCGCATGATCACCGACATCGAGCAGATTCGCGCGATCCAGGTCGACTGGGAAACCGAATCGGCCGCGATCGTGACCTGGGGCGGCGTCGACGGCATCGACGACAAGCTCGAGCGCAAAACGGTCACCACCGGTTGCGGCCAGGGCACGATGTTCGGCGACCTGATGGCCGACATCGACGAAGTCAGGATGCAGGCGCCAACGTTGAAGCAATCGGCAATCTACGCGATGCTGGGTGAACTCAGCGAATACAACGAAATCTACAAGAACGCCGGCGCGGTGCACGGCTGCGCGCTGTGCAGCGAGGCCAACGGTATCGAACTGTTCATCGAGGATGTCGGCCGCCACAATGCGGTCGACGCGATCGCCGGCTACATGTGGTTGCACGGGCTGGAAGGCCACGACAAGCTGTTCTACACCACCGGCCGGCTGACGTCGGAAATGGTCATCAAGGTCGCGCTGATGGAAATCCCGGTGCTGCTGTCGCGCTCGGGAATCACGGCGATGGGCCTCGAGATCGCGCAAAAGGTCGGCGTGACCCTGATCGCGCGCGCCAAGGGCAAGCATTTCCTGGCCTACCACGGCGGCGAGCTGATCGACTACGACGCCAGGCCGCCGGCCAAGCCGCGCAGCGCCGGACGCGACACGCGTCATTCACCTGATTAGGGGCCGGGCCGGTCGACCGGCCGGGCAGGATCGCGCGGGGCTTCAGAATTCGAAGTTGAGGCTGAGAAAATCCGCGTCGTCGCCAATCGAGGTATACTCGAGCAGAATTCGCACTCGCCCCGACACGACCCCGACGCCGCCGCCGAACAGGAAACCGTCGTCACGCTGCGTGCCTCGATCGGTGACGACCTTGTCGCGCACGAACCCGCCGCGCAGCGACACGAACAGAGAGCTGGTCGACCGAACCACGAGGTAGAGGGCCTCGGATTCAAACTCCAGGTCGCCGCCGCGCCGCGTCTTTCCCGCATCGAAACTGCGGCTGATCTCGCCCGCCAGGCTGATATCCGCGAGCTGGTTGGGCACCTGAAAACCGAGGTAAAGCGCCAGGTTTTTCGGATCGCCGGCCGAATCGACGTCGAGATTCACGGCGCCCAGCCTGACGCCGCCGAACAGCTCGGCGCGTGTCGGCGTCGCCAGCAGCGCCAGGCTGCAAAGTATTACGCAACAAAGGTAGCCGCGACGGCATTTTCCGCCCGCACTGGCGGGCCAGATCATTTCTCGTCGAATGTTGTTACCGGTTCGTGACACCAGCGGCCAGGCCCTCAAAACGAGCCGCCGTTGATCAGTGTCCATAACAGCCTGCCAGCTTCCGGCCGATAGATGTCCGAGTGCCCCTTGCCCTCGGTTCCCGGCATCGTATATTTCATCAACTCGGAGGTATCGATATAGATGATCTTGGCGGCGGCGTCGAAATCACCGATCTCCCCTTTTGCCGTGGCCAGGGTACAGGAAACACGAATCGGCCGCTGTTGCGCGCAAAACTTGAGCATGAATTCATGGTCGCCAACCGATTCGCTCCAGAATACGGGCAAGAAAGCGCGATCGTTGCTGGAGGCCGTAAACATGAATTGCTTGATCTGCGGACAGTAGTCGCGGTAGTAGATATCTTCGTAGAACGGATTGTCCAGCCGGCCAAACCGCTCTACCGAGAAAGCCGCCGCGAGGCCGATGAAATTATCGATTCCGGCTTCGCCATGCCGCCGGACGGGATCATCCGGATCGCGCGCGATGACCGGCCCCACGCAAAGCGCCACGGTGGCGGCGCGAGCGCCGAAACTGTGCGCGATCACCGTGACATCGATATGCTCGCCGAGCGGCGCGATCACGTCGTTCAACAGGATGCCCAGCCAGGTCAGGCCGAGCGTATCGGCACGATCCGCGATCGGTGGATAGGCCAATGCTTCCCACAGCGGATCGAACCAGCGGTTGGCATAGAAACTGGGCCAGGTCACGCCGACGAACAGCGGCCTGAAATCTTCGCCGGCATTTTTCCTGATCGACGAAACAATGGATTTGTAATTGCGAATCGCCTCTTCCTGGGCGGTGTCCAGCCCCATGACACCGACGACCAGGTGCGTGTATTCGTCGGCGACGATATCCTCGGCCAATCGTTCCTGCAGGATGTCGAGGGCATCCCAGCTCCTGAGGAAGGCGCTGGCGAATTCGTTGGCCCGCGCGGCGCCGTTACGAGGGTCGTCGGTGCAGGGCGTGACCACCGCGGCGCCGTGATTGTAGTACAGGCTGTACAGCGAGCAATTGCCGTCGCCATAAGGCCGGCCCTCGTAGCGCATGACCTGCGACACGTACTGCACGTCGAATTGCAGCGCATTCAGCAGCCGGTCGACGGTGTAGCCCGAGGTGTATGCCGCTTCGTTCAGTCGCAAATCCCGCGGACCGCCGGTCACGAGATGTATCGGGCTCTCCTCGAAGGCGATGACGTAGCCCGGAAAATTGAGCGCGATACCGCTCGGGTAGTACGCCGAGATATGATCCAGTACGTGGTAATAGCCGTCGGTGTCGAGCGCGCGTTCCGCGTCCGCGTAGAAACTCGAGTTACTGCAACCGGTCGCGAGACACGATAACCCGATAATGATCGTCTGCGGCCATGGCTTCACGAAATAACCTCCTTTTTCTGAATATTGCCGTTCTCTGCTCGTTGCGCCGTCCGGTAACCGGATAATTCGACAACGCCACGATTATCGTGATCTTAAATAATCTCCGTCAAATAAGCACCGCGGCGATTGACTTGCGTCACGCGAGACCCGGAGGAAAGTTCTTAGGGTATCGAGCAGGGGCTTTATCCATTCATTTCACCGTCGAGACCTAAACGAAGTATTCCGTGGCGACGACCGCATTCAAATCCAATCGCGTGCTGCAGGGTATCGTGCTATGGCTGATCGCGTTGTGGATCGTCACCGCGATAGAGCCTCTTTATCCCCGCGACTGGTTGCTCGAGAATCTCCTCGTCTTCCTGTTTGCCGGGTTACTCGTCGTGACGTATCGCAGGTTCCGGTTCTCCAATTTTTCCTACGGCCTGTTCGCGATCTTCATCAGTCTCCATCTCGTCGGCGCCCACTATACCTATTCGGAAACCCCTTTCGGTTTCTGGATGCAGGATCTGTTCGGATTCGAACGCAATCACTACGACCGCCTGGTTCATTTCGCTTTCGGTCTGCTGCTGGCTTATCCGATGCGTGAACTTCTGTTGCGCAAATCCGGCGTGACGCGAGCGTGGTCGTACTTCATCACGATAAACTGCGTGATGGCTTTCAGCGCCGCCTACGAGGTTATCGAGGTGATCGCGGCGATGATCGTCAGCCCCGAGCTCGGCAATGCCTATCTCGGCACCCAGGGCGACGAATGGGACGCGCAAAAAGATGCCTTTCTCGCCATCCTGGGGGCGCTCATTGCCATGCTGCTCAACTGGCAATATGCACGCGGCAGAGCGAAAGCAATCTAGCCGGTTCGGGGCCCATCCCGTCCGGGCACCGTGGCAATTCTTGTTCGAGGCATCGATTCGACCAGCATCGCGACATCTCGCAATGGCAGTTCCGTGCAACAATCGCGCGGCGCTTGATTTTCACCGATTTTTCACAGCCTGGCGGTATAACGGCCTCCCGGGCCGCAGGGTCCGCATGACTGACGATTCAGGGAGAACCGATGAGCGAGTACACGCTATACATTGCAACCGTACTGCTGGTGTCGGCGTCGATCGTCTTCTCCAAAATGACCTTCGAAACGCCGCACGGGAACGCCGCGTATCCCGTCGCCGTCATCCAGCACGCAACCGGCGATCATTTTTACTCGGAATAATTACTCCGAGTAAAAATCAAGGGTGTTGACGCGGGACCCGCGTGATGCGGTTATTCTTCGCGCAATCGCGGCATCAGCTCGACGAGGTTGCACGGCCGCGTGCGGTAGTCGAGCTGTGCGCTGATCAGCTGGGTCCACGCGTCCTTGCAGGCGCCGGAAGAGCCGGGCAGGCAAAAAACGTAACTGCCGTTGGCGACCCCGGCGAGCGCGCGCGACTGCAGCGTCGACGTGCCGATGGTCTGATATGACAGCGCGCGAAAAGTCTCGCCGAAGCCGTCGATGACCTTGTCGAGCAGCGGCTCGACCGCCTCGGGGGTGCCGTCGCGGCCGGTCACGCCGGTGCCGCCGGTGGTCAGCACGACGCGCACGTCGCCGTCGGCAATCCAGCGCGAGACGACCTCGCGTATACGGTACTTGTCGTCGGGCACGATCGCTTTGTCGGCGAGCCGGTGGCCGTCATCGGTCAGCAGCGACACCAGCAGCGCGCCCGACTTGTCGCTCGCCTCGTCGCGTGAATCCGACACCGTCAGCACGGCGATTTCGAGCGGGATGAACTCGCGTTGTTCGCTCATCCGGCCGCGATCAGTACTTGATTTCGCCGTCGATCTCGAGCGGCCCGTCGAACAGGTCGCACTCGAGCGTCGCCTTGACCCGGACCGCGTCGCCGTCGAGCTTGCCGTCCTCGTTGGCCTGGTCGAGCGCCTTTTCGATTTCGCGCTGCGAGGTGATACCGACCTTCTTCAGGAACTTGCGAATCGACATGTTAAGGGCTTCTTCGTCCATCGGACTTCTCCGCGAATTGACAAGGCCCGATTCTACCCGGTTTGCCGGTAGCCCCCAACGAATAATCGACGCTCCGTGGCGGCGCTTGATACAATGCGCGCCTGCCGTTCCGGCGAATACGGATCATGAACGCGTCGCGCATACTCGCATTCCTGGCGATTCTCTGGCTGGCCGCGGACGCGGCGAGCGCCGCCGAACGTCCGCTGCGCTTCGCGACCACGACGACCACCGCCAACTCCGGACTGATGGAGTACCTGTTGCCGCATTTCAGCGCCGCGACCGGTATCGACGTGCACGTGATCGTCGTCGCCACCGGCACCGCGCTGCGCCTCGGCCGCGACGGCGAGGTCGATCTCGTCATGGCCCACGCGCGCGCCGCCGAGGACGAATTCGTCGCCGCCGGCCATGGCGTCGACCGTGCCGACGTCATGATCAACGATTTCGTCGTCGTCGGCCCGCCGGCCGACCCGGCCGGCGTCGCCGGCAGCCCGCGGGTCGACGACGCATTGCGCCGGATTCATGCTGGCGGGCACCTGTTCGTATCGCGCGGCGACGATTCCGGCACCCACCGGCGCGAACTCGAACTGTGGCGGCGCGCCGGTGTCGCGCCCGGCATCGCCTGGTACCGCGAGGTCGGGCAAGGGATGGGCCGCGCGCTGCAGATCGCCAGCGAACTCGATGCCTATACGCTGACCGACCGCGGCACCTGGCTCGCCTACCGGGGACACCTCGACCTCGCGCTGCACTACGAAGGCGGGCCGGGTTTACAAAATCCCTACGGCATCATCGCGGTCAACCCGGTGCGCCACTCCGACGTCGACCACGATGCCGCGCGGCGGCTGATCGAATGGATCACGTCGCCGGCGGCGCAGCGGCTGATCGGCGACTACCGAATCGACGGCCGCGCGCTGTTCCTGCCGGTCGCCGGCGGCACGAGCTGAGCGTGGACCTGCTCGTCGCCAGCACGCTCGAGGCGTTTCGCCTGCTGTTCTCCGGCGATCCGGAAATCTGGGAAATCGTCGGCATCTCGTTTCGCGTGTCGACGCTCGCGATTCTCGCCGCGGTGCCGCCGGCGCTGATCATCGCGTTCTGCCTCGCCTACGGTAATTTCATCGGTCGCCGCCTGCTGATATCGCTGTTCAACACCTTCCTGTCGATCCCGGCGGTCGTGATCGGCCTGACGCTGTTCATCGTGCTGTCGCGCCACGGTCCGCTCGGCGACTGGAAGCTGCTGTTCACGCAGTCGGCGATGGTCATGGGCCAGTTCCTGCTGTGCCTGCCGATCCTCGTCTGCATGACCCACGTCGCGCTGCAGGCCGCCGACCGCGCCGCCTGGGAGACCGCGCGCACGCTCGGCGCGAGCCGCCTGCACGCGTTCTTCACGGTGCTCTACGAAATCCGTTTCGGCCTGATGGCGGCGCTGCTCGCGGGCTACGGCCGGATCATCGCCGAGGTCGGCGCATCGATGATGCTCGGCGGCAACATCGCGCACTACACGCGCAACATCCCGACCGCGATCGCGCTCGAGACCGGCAAGGGCGCCTTCGCCGAGGGCATCGCGCTCGGCGCGGTGCTGCTGTTTCTCGCCTTCGTGCTGAACGCGCTGTTGCAGTACGTGCAGGGCAAGGGCAGTATTCACCCATGATCGATCCGTTCCGCTTCGAATTCCGCGACCTGCACAAGCGCTTCGGCAAGACCGTCGTGCTCGACGGCGCCGCGTTCGCGCTCGCGCTCGCGAGCCACGACTGTATCGTCATGACCGGCGAAAACGGCGCCGGCAAGACCACGCTGCTGCGCATCGTCGCCGGACTGGAGAAGCCCGGCCGCGGCGAGATTTCGATCGACGGCGCGAAGCCGCAACCATGGCGGCGCCTGCGCAAACGCCTGCTGCGCTCGATCATGTACCTGCACCAGCAACCCTACATGCTCGCCGGCAGCCTGCGGCGCAATCTCGAGTATGCGGCGCGACTGTCGCCGGCGATGATCGATGCCGACGCCGCGATCGCGCGCGCGCTCGCGTGGTCGGGGCTCGACTCGCTCGCGGCGCAATCGGCGGCCAGCCTGTCGGGCGGTCAGCAGCAACGGGTCGCGCTGGCGCGGGCACGGCTGCGCGATCCGCAGGTCCTGCTGCTCGACGAGCCGACCGCGAACCTCGACCGGGAGAGTCGCGCGCGCACGCTGCAAATGCTTGCCGGCTTTCGCGACGCCGGCACCGCGCTCGTCATCGTGACCCACGATCCGGCGATTTTTGACGCGCTCGCGACCACACGGGTGCATGTCGACGCTGCGCGCGTCAGGCGCGTCGGCGAGGCCGATGCACCGGCGGTGATCGAGCTCGACGCGGTGCGGCAATCGCGGCCACGATGACGCTCGCGCTCGCCGACATCACCGCCGTGATCCTCGCCGGCGGCCAGGGCCGCCGCATGGGCGGCGAGGACAAGGGTTTGCTCGAATTGAACGGCCGGCCGCTGATCGCGTCGCTGATCGAGCAGCTCGAACGCCAGGCGGTCGATATCGTCATCAACGCCAATCGCAACCGGCAGCGCTATCGGGATTTCGGTTACCCGGTCATAAGCGACGAACTGACCGGTTTCCAGGGGCCGCTGGCCGGCATCGCCAGCGCGCTGGCGGCGGTCGACAGCGACTACATCCTGATCCTGCCGTGCGACGGCCCGCGGCTCGCCGACGACTATGTCGCCCGCTTCGTCGCCGCCCACGCGCAGCACGGCGCGGCGATCCATGTCGCGTTCGACGGCGAACGCCTGCAGCCGGTGCACGCATTGATCCGCCGCGACCTGCTCGCGAGCCTCGAGGAATTTCTCGCCGCCGGCGAGCGCAAGATCGACCGCTGGTACGCGCTGCACGATTTCGCCGAGGTCGACTTCAGCGATTGCGCCGAAATGTTCGGCAACATCAATTCGCCCGACGATCGCGCGCGGCTCGAGCAGGCGGCACCATGAAGACCGAGATCCCGATTCTCGGCTTCTGCGCGTGGAGCGGCACCGGCAAGACCACGCTGCTGCGCCAGCTGATTCCGCTGCTCAAGGCGCGCGGCCTGAGGGTATCGGCGATCAAGCACGCGCATCACCATTTCGACCTCGACCAGCCTGGCAAGGACAGTTTCGAACTGCGCAAGGCCGGCGCCGCGCAAACCGTTGTCTGCACGCGCACGCGGATGGCGATGATCACCGAGTTCGACGCGGCCGACGAGGAACCGCCGCTCGAGGCGATCGTCGCCCAGCTCGACCCGACGCGCGCCGATCTCGTGCTGGTCGAAGGCTACAAGGACATACGCTTTGCGAAGATCGAGTTACACCGCGAGGCGCTCGAAAAACCCTACCTGTACGAACAGGACGACTCGGTCATCGCGCTGGCCTGCGACCACCCGCCGCCCGAGGATCTGCCGATTCCGGCGCTCGATCTCAACGACATCGACGACATCGCGCGCTTCATCTGCGAAGACTTCCTGACCCGCCGCTGAATCATTTCTCGGACGAAACGACCAATGGCCGTTTCGCCGTGATATGTCGCCATCCCGGCCTAGGCCGGGATCCATTGCCAGGACCGGCTCGATTCCAATTTTTGCACTGAGCAAACACTCCCGGCGCGGGCGGCCGGGTTCGTGAATCCCGACAAAAACCGCGGCCGCGGGCGGCAACGAGAGGCCCGCGCCGGATCAGGCCGGGGTTGCCGCCGGTGCCGGCTTGCGGCTTGCGGCGATGCGTTCGACGTCATCGCCCGTCAGGGTCTCGGCTTCCTCGAGTTCGGCGGCGAGCGCATCCAGCGCCGGGCGGCAGTGCGTCAGGATCTCGCGCGCGCGCTCACGACCCTCTTCGACCAGTTCGCGCACCTCGGCATCGATCGCCTGCGCGGTTGCCTCGCTGTAGTTACGCTCCTCGATCGTCTGCGCGCTGCTGAGGTACTGCAGTTGCTGCTGGCGACCGTAAACGACCGGGCCGAGGTCATCGCTCATGCCGAGGCGCGCGACCATCGTGCGCGCGACCTCGGTCGCGCGCTCGAGATCGTTCGCCGCGCCCGACGAAATACTGCCGAGCACGAGCTCCTCGGCGACACGGCCGCCGAGCAGGATCGCGATCTGGTCCTTCATTTCCTCCGCGGTCGAGAGGTATTTCTCGTCGACCGGCAGCTGCAGCGTGAAGCCGAGCGCGCCGATCGCGCGCGGGATGATCGTGACCCGGTGCACCGGTTCGCCGGTCGGCACCTCGACCGCGACCAGCGCGTGGCCGGATTCGTGTACCGCGACACGCCGCTTCTCGGCCGGGTTCAGCGCGCGCTGCCGGGTTTCCGGGCCGGCGATGACGCGATCGATCGCGGCCTCGAAATCGGCCATGGTGATCTGCTCGCGGTCGTCGCGCAGCGCGTGCATCGCCGCCTCGTTGCAAATGTTCTCGAGATCGGCCCCGACGAAACCGGGCGTGCGCTTGGCGACGACCTTGAGATCGACGTCGTCGGTGACCTTCATGCGATTCGCGTAGAGCCGCAGAATTCCCTCGCGCGCGACCAGGTCGGGCTTGTCGACGAGGATCCGGCGATCGAAGCGGCCGGCGCGCAGCAGCGCCTCGTCGAGGATCTCCGGCCGGTTGGTCGCGGCCATGACGACGACGCCGGTCGACGAGTCGAAACCGTCCATCTCGGCGAGCAGCTGGTTTAGCGTCTGCTCGCGCTCGTCGTGGCCGCCGAACGGTTGACCGCCGCTACGCGAGCGGCCGATCGCGTCGATCTCGTCGATGAAGATGATGCACGGCGCCTTTTGCCGCGCCTGGTCGAACATTTCGCGCACCCGCGCGGCGCCGACACCGACGAACATCTCGATGAACTCGGAGCCGCTGATGTTGAAGAACGGCACCTGCGCCTCGCCCGCGACCGCGCGCGCGAACAGCGTCTTGCCGGTGCCCGGCGGGCCGACCAGCAGCACGCCCTTGGGGCTGCGCGCGCCGAGCGCGCGAATCCGGCCGGGATCCTTGAGGAAGTCGACCGTCTCGCGCAATTCGAGCTTGACGTCGTCGTAACCGGCGACGTCGTCGAAGGTCACCGGGGGCCGCGAATCGGTGTGCACCCGCACGCGGTTGCCGATGTTCAGGAAGCCCTTGCCCATGCCGCCCATGCGCCGCGCCATCCAGGTCCACAGCAGGAACAGGATGCCGAACGGCAGCACCCAGTTGAACAGGAAATTGCCGAGCCAGTTGCTCTCGTGGCGTACCTGGTAGCGAACGCCCTGTCGCGCCAGCTTGTCGGCCAGTTCCTGGTTCCACAGCGGGATGGTGACGAATTGCCGCGGGCGCCCGGTATTCGGGTCGTTGCCGGTCAAGGTGCCGCGAATCACGCGGTCGGTCACGACCGCCTCGGCGACCTCGCGTTTTTCGACGTGCTCGAGAAACTGGCTGTACGGAATTTCGAGCGCGCGGGTTTCCTGCGCCTGCGTCCAGTATTGAAACGAGATGACGACAAACAGCAGGTACAGGATCAGGTTGAACCACGGATTTTGCCAGAACGACGGCTTCGTCGTCCGGTTCAGCTCCAGATCGGGCTCGTGGCCCTGGTTGCGATTCTTGGCATTCATCGTGTTACCCCCCCTGTCTCCCGATTATGCCGTTAAACGCGGGTCGCTGCCCTGCCGCTTTGCAATTCGATGCCCGTCATCCGTGACCCTCACCGGTGTGCGCCTGCGCCCAGCGGACGATGTCGGCCGCGCCCATCGCGCCGGCCTGGCGCGCGATTTCGCGACCGCCCCGGAACAGCGCCAGCGTCGGAATGCTGCGAATGCCGAAGCGCGCGCCGAGCGCCTGTTCCGTTTCGGTATTGATCTTCGCCAGGCGCATGCCCGGTTCGAGTTCGCGCGCCGCCTGCTCGAATTGCGGCGCCATCAGCTTGCACGGCCCGCACCACGGTGCCCAGAAATCGACCAGCAACGGAATGTCGCTGCGCCCGGCGTGCCTGTCGAAGCTCGCCGCGGTCAGCTCGGCCGGGCGGCCGTCGAACAGCGGTCGATGGCACTTGCCGCAATTCGGCGCATCACCGAGCCGCGCGGCGGGAATCCGGTTGGTGGCATTGCAGCGCACACAGACGATATGCAGTGGTTGGCTCATTGCGGCCCCCTAGTACCACAGTCCGTTGACGTGCCAGCGCGGGCGCCGCGCCGGCGGCGCGCCGAAGATACGGCGCGAATCGAACGCCGGCACCTCGCGCGCGAGCACCGGCCGCGCCTGCAGCTTCGGTTTGAGTTCCATCAGCCGCGCGATGCGCTCGTCGGTTTCAGGATGCGTGCGCAGGATCGAAGGCTGCTCGACCCGCCGCCCCGGCATGAAGATGCGCTCGAGCCAGCCGCCCTGGATGCGTTCGAGCTTGGCGAGCGCGCGCGCGAGCCCGTCGGGATCGCCGGTCAGGCGCGCGGCATTGAGATCGGCGTCGAACTCGCGCGTGCGCGACAGCGCGAGCTGGGCGAGCGCCGACAGGCTCGGCGCGAACACCAGCAGCGCGATCGCCCACCAGTTGATCGTGACCTCGGCAAACAGGATCAGCGGCAGGTTCAGGATCAGCAGGAACTGCCCGAGGAGCGACAGGATGCTGGTCGCGCGGCTGAAGGTGTCGGCGAGCCCCATCACGCGCAGGTCGCCGTTGCGGATGTGGCTGACCTCGTGCGCGAGCACGCCGACGAGTTCGCGCAGGTCGAGTTCGCGCAGCAGACCGTCGGTCAGGCCGATCGCCGAGCGCTCGCGCGAGCCGACCGCGAACGCGTTCAACAGCGGGCTCGGCACGTAGAACAGTTCGGGTTCGCGCGGCAATCCGGCGCGCCCGGTCAGCGCGGTCACGGCCTGCGCCAGCGCCGGCGCCTGCGCCGGAGCGATCGGCTGCGCATCGTACAGGCGCATGACCAGCCACGGCGAAAACGCCGGGTTGAAGAACACGCCGACGGCGCCCGCGACGAGCAGCATCAGGATGCCGTCGCGGCCCCATAACAGGTAGCCGAGCAGCGCGAGGAAGCCGCCCATCAGCGCGAGCAGCACGAAGGTCTGCACGCGATTGTGCCAGGCATGCTGGCGCCACACCGAGGCGTCGATGCGGTGGCTGGCGCTCACGCGTCGCCCTGGCCCTCGAGCCGGGCGAGCCGGGCGCGCAACTGCTCGAGCTCCTCGAGCAATTCGAGCGCCAGCGCGACGCCCGGCGTGTTGACGCCGAGATCGCGTTCCAGCCGTTGCGCGCGGCGCACGCGACGGATACTGATGCTGTGAAAGCGCCAGCGCGCCGGATCGCGGCCGCGGGGCTCGACGATACCCTCGTCGACGAACTCGAATATCCGCTCGGCCGGCAGCTGGCAGACGCGGCACAGCTCGGCGAGCGTCAGCTCGATCGACTCGTCGAGCAGCTCGCCGCGCAACAGGGATCGGG
>JAHEKJ010000204.1 GCA_024638385.1 Gammaproteobacteria bacterium
CGCATCAGCCTGCAGGGCAACCCGCACATCGATGAGACGATGGGGCAGGATGCGGACGCGGAGCGGCCGCTGACGGCAGCGGACTGGGCGATAGGACAGCAGCGCTTCAGGACGAACTTCGAGCCGCTGTCGGCTGACGCCGCGGCGCCCGTCGCGTTGCATGAGTGGCTGCAACTCGACGCCAGGAGCCGCGACAGAAAGACGCCGTACGTTGCCGTTGCTGCGGGCGACGAAGAACGGCGCTACTCGATGGCGCCGGCGATGATCGAAATGGCCGGACAGTGTCTCCAGGGCTGGCAAACCCTGCAGGAACTCGCGGGTATTGTGACCCCGTTCACCGAGCGACTGGAGCAGGAGATTCGCGCCGAGGTCGCCGCCGAACATCAGGCGGAACTCGACGCACAGAGCGAAGCCTCCGAAACGCGAGTCCGGGAGATCCAGGAGAAGATCGAGGTCGAAATCGCGAGCAAGATTCGCAGCCGCCTGATGCAGCTGGCATCGCGCAAGCGGGACCGATGACGATGAAACCACTCAGTCTGCTGCGCCACAGCTTCGAGCACGGAGTCCACCCTGCCCACCACAAGGCGCAGACCGAGGACCTGCCGATCCAGCGCGTGCCGTTCGTCAAAGATTACGTCATGCCGCTGGGCCAGCATATCGGCGTGCCGAGTCGAGCCGTTGTTGTCGCCGGCGAGCGGGTGCGGCGCGGGCAGCTTATCGCCGAACCGGGTGGTTTCGTTTCCACCGCCCTGCACAGCCCGGTGACCGGGACTGTTCGAGAGGTTGGCAATTTTCGCGGCGTGGATGGCCGCTTTGCGCCCGCGATCGCGATCGAGGCCGATCCGTTTGCGACGCAGCAGGTCGATGCCGGTGCGGCGCAGGACTGGGAGTCGCTGTCCCTGGAGAAGTTCATCGAGGCGGTGCAGATGGCCGGTATCGTCGGCCTGGGCGGCGCAGCTTTCCCGTCGCATGTGAAGCTGTCGGTGCCCGATGGCGTACGCATCAGGCATCTGCTCGTGAACGGCGCCGAGTGCGAACCCTACCTGACCAATGACCACCGCCTCATGGTCGAGCGGCCGGATGCGCTGCTCGAAGGCGCGGAAATCGTGCGGCAAAAACTCGGCGCCGAGGAAACCATTATCGGCGTGGAGAGCAACAAGCCCGACGCGATAGAGATCATTCGTCGGCACATCCCGCCGGGTCACCCCGTGCGCGTCGTGCCGCTCAAGGTGAAATATCCGCAGGGCGCGGAAAAAATGATGATCAAGAGCGTCTTCGACAAGGAGGTGCCCGCGGGGCAGCTGCCCCGCGACGTGGAAGTCAACGTCAACAACGTCGGCACGATCGTCGCGATCGCGGACTACTTTCTGCGCGGCCTGCCGCTGATCGAACGTGTACTGACGGTGGCCGGCCCGGGCGTAAGCTACCCTGCGAACCTGGTCGTGCCGCTCGGGACGCCCGTGCGCGAGGTCGTCAGGTTCTGCGGCGGACTCAAAGGCGAGAGCCGCGAGATCATCATGGGCGGCCCGATGATGGGACGGCCGATCGCGAGTCTCGATGTACCGGTCCTGAAAGGCTGCTCGGGCGTGCTCGTGTTCACCGAAGCAGAGACGGCGAGGCGCAAGGAGTATCCCTGCATATCCTGCGGCCGATGCCTCGAGGCCTGCCCGTATTTCCTGAACCCGTCGCGATTGGCGCGCCTGTCCAGGGCGCGCATGTACGATGCCATGAAGGCCTACCATGTCTTCGACTGCGTCGAGTGCGGCTGCTGCACGTTTGCCTGCCCGTCGAGTATCCCGATCGTGCAGCTCATACGTACCGCGAAGGACGACCTGACGCACCGCAAGGAGCCCGAGGAGTGAAGAAGAAAGATCCGGATCTCCTGCTGTTTCACGCGCCGCTGCTGCGCCAGGGTATGACCACGCCGAAAGCGATGCGCGACGTAATCTATGCGTTGATGCCGGCCACGGCGGCCTCGATCTGGTTCTTCGGACTGAGCGCCCTGCTCGTTCTGGGCGCGAGTATTGCCGGCGCCGTTTTGGCCGAATGGTTCTTCGACAATCACCAGCCGCGCGGCGAGTCACTGCGCGATGCGACCGGTGTATTGACGGGTCTGTTGCTCGGTCTGACGCTGCCGCCGGGTCTGCCGATGTGGATGGCTTTCCTCGGCGGATTCGTCGGCATCAGCCTGGGCAAGGTCATCTGGGGCGGCCTCGGCCATAACCTGTTCAACCCGGCGCTGCTCGGTCGCGCGTTCTTGCTCGCAACGTTTCCGATCGCCATGACCACCTGGGTGGCGAACAGCAATGGCGGCGATTTCACAAATATTTACGCGAGCAATCTCGCGCTGCCGTTCATGCAGTCAGGCGTCGACGGCGTGACCGCTGCAACGCCGCTGGGGATGCTCAAGTTCGACCAGGAAGTGACCCCGCTCGGCAACCTGATGTTCGGCAAGATTGGCGGTTCGCTCGGAGAAACCAGTGGAGTGCTCTTGCTGCTCGGCGGGATTTATCTTTGGCTGCGACGTGACCTCGACTGGCGCATACCGGTGAGCATACTGCTGACCGTGGTCTTGTTCTCGGCTGTCCTCAGCCTGATCGACGCGGCGCGTTTTCCGTCGCCGTTGTTTTCGGTTTTTTCCGGCGGCCTGATGCTGGGCGCGATTTACATGGCAACCGATCCGGTCACCTCGCCCGTCACGCCTCGAGGCGCGTGGATTTTTGGCATCGGTGTGGGCGTACTTGTGATGTTGATTCGTGTATTCGGCGGTCTGCCCGAAGGCGTGATGTACGCGATCTTGCTTATGAACGCCGCGACCCCGCTCATCGATCGCTACACGCAGCCGCGCGTGTTCGGTCGCGGAGCCGATTCGCCATGACCACGAGTGCGCCAATGAATGCGCCTGCGCCGAGCTCGCTGCGCCTCGTGTTGACGCTCGCGATCGCGGGACTGATATCCGGTATCGCGATCATCGGTATCTACGAATCCACGCTGCCCACGATTACAGCGAACAAGGCCCGCGAGCTGCGCGAGGCCGTGTTCAAAGTGCTGCCGGGCGTCAGCGACATGCAGCAACTGGTTTACAGGGATGGCGAACTTGTAGCGACCGAGGAGCGGCGCAAAGACGAGCAGGCCGTCTACGGCGGCTACGATCGTGAAGGCGATTTCGTCGGTTATGCAATTCCGGCGGCGGGCCCCGGCTTCCAGGACACGATCGGCCTGCTGTATGGCTACGCGCCGAATGAGCAGCTGGTGCGCGGCATGGAGGTGCTCGAGAGCCGGGAGACGCCGGGACTCGGCGACAAGATCTACAAAGACGCCGATTGGGTTGGCAGTTTCAGCGCGCTGTCCATCGATCCGAACATCGTCGCGGTCAAGAAAGGCACCAGCGCCAGGCCCAACGAGATCGATGCGATCACCGGTGCGACGATCTCGTCCAAGGCCGTCGTCAGGATTATCAACGAAGCCCATGCCGAATGGTCGCAGCGGCTTCCGGCAGCGGGCGCCGAGCCGCCTTTGGGCGGGACAGACCCGGCGAATTCCGGAGGGAGCCCATGAAACAAAACGACTCCTACGAAGAATTCATCAAGGGAATCTGGCGCGATAACCCGGTGTTCGTGCAGGTGCTTGGAATGTGTCCGATGCTCGCGGTTACCAACTCCGCGGTAAACGCAATCGCAATGGGGATGGCGACGTTTTT
>JAHEKJ010000096.1 GCA_024638385.1 Gammaproteobacteria bacterium
TCGACCCGCTGGGCAAGGTTCTCGAGGCGCCCGGCATCGGTTATTTTCGCGAACCGCAGGAAAAGCAACAGCGCGGTATCCAGCTCGCGCTCGAATACCACGAGGCCAATTTCAACTTCAACCAGGCCTTCATCCGCGTCGCGATCGAATCGATCGAGGGCTTCCAGCAGCGCCTGCTGCAAATCGACAGCGACAGCATGCCGAAGTCGCTGCGGGAACTCTACGACCTGTGGGTCGAGATCAGCGAAGAGCATTACGCCGAATTCGCGATGAGCGAGGAGTACCAGGCGCTCTACGGCGACATGGTCAACCGCCTGATGATCCTGAAAAAGCATTACCACGACATCATCGACGACCACCTGCGGCTGATGAACATGCCGAATTCGCGCGAGGTCGACACGATGCAGCAGCGCATTCAGCAGCTTCGGCGCGATAACTTCGCGATGAAAAAGGAACTCGCCGAGATCAAGGCGCTGCTCGGCAAGCGCGGCGCCGTGACGACGGCGCAGGCCGCGGCCAAGGCGGAGACCAGGGCGGTGGCTAAATCCGAGGCCGAGCCCGCCGAGCCTGCGCCCGCGGCGACGTCCAACGCCGGCAAGCCGGCGGTCAAGCGCGCCGTCGCGAAGAAAGCCGCGGCGAAGAAGGCCGCAGCGAAGAAGCCCGCGGCGGCGAAGAAGAAGTCCACTTCAACCCGATCCAAAGCAGGAGCCTGAACCCATGAGCAACGTTCCGTTTCGATCCGATGAACTGGTCAACGAACTGGTGCAGTTCAACCAGAACCTGAGCAAGGGTGTCAAGAATCTGCTCGAAGCAGATGAGATTACCGCGGGAGTGACTCCGCGCGAAGAGGTTTACGCCGAGGACAAACTCAAGCTGTACCGCTACCAGCCGTCCACCGGCGTCGTGCAGAACAAGACCCCGCTGTTGATCGTCTACGCGCTCGTCAACCGGCCATACATGACCGACATCCAGGAAAACCGCTCGACGGTCCGCGGCCTGCTCGACCAAGGCCAGGACGTCTATCTGATCGACTGGGGTTATCCCGACCGCGCCGACAAGTACCTGACGCTCGACGACTATATCAACGGCTACATCGACCGCTGTGTCGACGTGATTCGCGAACGCCACGGCGTCAAGAAGATCAACCTGCTCGGCATTTGCCAGGGCGGCGTTTTCAGCCTGTGCTACAGCACGCTGCACCAGGACAAGGTCAAGAACCTGGTCACGATGGTCACGCCGGTCGACTGCAAGACGCCGGACAACATGCTCAGCCACTGGGTGCAGCAGATGGACATCGACGCGATTGTCGACGCGATGGGCAATCTGCCCGGCGAAATGCTGAACTGGACTTTCCTGAACCTCAAGCCGTTCCAGCTGATGGGCCAGAAGTACGTGTCGATGGTCGATATCATTTCCGACGAGAAGAACGTCAAGAACTTCATGCGCATGGAGAAATGGATTTTCGACAGCCCCGACCAGGCCGGCGAAGCCTTCCGCCAGTTCATCAAGGACTTCTTCCAGCAGAACAAGCTGGTCGAAGGCGGTCTCGAGATCGGCGGCCAACCGGTCGAACTGAAGGATTTGAAGGTGCCGGTGCTCAACATCTACGCCGAGCAGGACCACCTGGTGCCGCCGGACGCGTCGCGCGCGCTCAAGAAGCTCGTCGGCAGCAAGGATTACACCGAGCTGTCGTTTCCCGGCGGCCACATCGGCATCTACGTCAGCGGCAAGGCGCAAAAGACCGTGCCGCCGGCAATCGGCGAGTGGCTCAAGAAGCGCTCCTGAAGCCCGAATCGCCCGCCGTGACCGATCGCGGCGGGCCCGCCGCCGATCCGGTCCGCGCTTGCGCGCGCCGGGTCGCCGGTGTTTAATCGGCGGCCATGAGCAAGGTCAGCATCGAGCAATTCAACGCCATCCTAGAGGTCGAGCTGCCGTCGGCGGCCACCACCGGCATGTACCTGCAGGCGATCGATCACGGCAAGGCCGAGGTCGTGCTGCCGTATCGCAATGATTTCCTGCGCCCGGGCGGCACCATCGCCGGACCGTTCATGATGATGATCGCCGACGTCTGCATGTACGCGGTGGTGCTGTCGCTGCTCGGCGAGATCAAGCTCGCGGTGACGACCAGCCTGAACATCAATTTCCTGCGCAAACCGGCCAACGCGGACCTCGTCGCGAAAGGCGACATCATCAAGCTCGGCAAGCGCCTCGCGGTAATCGAGGTGTCGATCTACAGCGACGACGCAATCGTCGCCCACGCCACCGGCACCTACTCGATCCCGCCGCACTGAGCGGCGCCGGCGGACACCGCGACGCTAGATGTCGCTGTGGCCGGTCTCGAGTTCGCGTTTGACGATCGCGTCGGCCTCGGCGGCATGCGCCACGCGCGCCCGCAGGTAGAATCCGAGCCCGAGCACGACCCAGGCGAGCACGATCGCCCATTCGTAAGGCCAGACTAGCGCCGCCGGGCTGCCCGGCAGGTACAGCAAGACGATTCCCAGCGACAGCACCAGCGCGGCGCCACCGACGAATTCGCCTTGTCGGACCCTGAACGGCCGCTCCATCTCCGGCTCGCGCCGGCGCAGCACTAGGAACGACACCGTGACCGTCGCATAGGCGACGACGATGCCGAGCCCGCCGGCGTCGACCAGCCAGACCAGCGCCTTGCGGCCGAACAGCGGCGCGATAAGTGACAGCCCGCCGACCAGCAGAATCGCGTTGACCGGCGTGTTGTAGCGCGGGTGCAGGTGACCGAGGAAATCGGGCAACATCTTCGCGTGCGCCATCGCGTAGACCGCGCGGCTACCGCCGACCAGGAAGGCGTTCCAGCTGGTCAGGATCCCGCCGATTCCGGCGATGACCAGCAGCTTGCCGGCCCAGGCGCCGCCGAAGGCCGCGCTCATCGCGTCCGCGGTCGCAAGCGTCGATGTCGCGGTCTCGGCGGGCGTCATCATCAGGCCGACGGCGAGGATCATGAACAGGTACCAGGCCACGGCCATGACAACCGACAGCACGAGAATCCGGCCGATCTGGCGAAATGGCAAGTCGATTTCCTCGGCTGCCTGCGGGATCACGTCGAAGCCGACGAACATGAACGGCGTCATGATCACGACCGCGAGCAGGCCCTTCATGCCGTTGTCGAACAGCGGCTCGAGATTACCGGTGTCGCCGCTGAACAGCGAACCGGTCGCGAGCATGATGCCGACGATCATGATCATCAGCGTAACGATTTTTTGCAGGAAGGCCGACGCCTGGATGCCGCGGATGTTGACCCAGGTCATGACCACCGCGCCGGCGACGCCGACCAACGCCCAGGTGAGGTAGACGTCCCAGCCTGCGACGGTCCATAAGTAGCCGAGTTTGTAGTTCGGGAACAGGTGCTCGATCACGGTCGGCAGCGCGACCGCCTCGAACGCGACCACCGAAACATAACCGAGAATGATCGCCCAGGTGCAGAAAAACGAGCCGCCCATGCCGAGTGCACGGTGGCTGTAGACGTGTTCGCCGCCGGTCAACGGCATCGCCGACGCGAGTTCGGCGTAGGTCAACCCGATCAGCACGACCGCGACGCCGCCGATGACGAACGCAAGCATCGCGCCGAGCGAGCCGGCCGATTCGATCCAGCCGCCGGTAAGCACGACCCAGCCCCAGCCAATCATCGCACCGAAGGCCAGCGCCAGCACTTCGCGTGCTTTCAGCACGCGTTTGAATTTGCCGTCGCTCATTGGTTTTTCCCCTTTTTTCGGGCGACGGATCCGACCGGACGTCAATTACCGCTTTCCGCAGCCCTGGCTCACCATCGTACCTCCGGGGCGCAGCAATGCAACTCGCTCCCCGGCATCGGAAAACGGTCAGCGAAAGACGGCAGCAAGGCCAGGGCCATCGGCATCATTCACGTCACGCGCGGAGTCGATGCTGCACGGCAAACGCAGTACGGCGCCGGATTCGAATCCCTCGCCCCAGTCGTCCCTGGCGGTCAGGCGGAGTTGGCGTCGGCCAGATCCTGCGCGATGGCGACGGCGAGTCGTTCGGCGGCGGCGGCGCCTTGCGCCTCGCGCTGCGCGTGATCGGCGTACAGCGCGGGTTCCTGGCCTTCGATCAACAATTCGTGATGACGCTCGATTCCAGCGTACTGAAACGTGGCCTGCAAAAGATGGAACAGGCTCCGATCGTAACCCTCGTTCGAAATCCGGCCGCCCGCCGATACGATGCTGACCATCGCGCGAATGCGATGCAGCGGAACCCGCCCGCGGGCGCCCAGTTCGAACATTTCGCCGGGGCTCAGCACCTGGTCAATCCAGGCTTTCAGGATCGCCGGCAGGTAGTAATTCCAGACCGGTGCCGACAGCAACAACAGATCGGCGGAACGCAGGATTTCGGCGTGACGCTGCATGTATTGCGCCGCCGCGCGCTCGCTCGCCGACGGCCGGTAAGCCGGATCGGCAACGGGCTCCCAGACGAAGCGAAACAGTTCCCGATCGTAGAAGGGCGGCGGATCCCGGTCGAGTTCGAGGGTTTCGATCGACAGGTCCGGAACCACCGCCCGCAATCCGCCGATGAACCTCGCGGAAACCCGCTTGTTGACCGACAGCGATTCCGCCAGCGGGTCCGATACGAGGTGAACCAGTTGCATCGACTCTTCAGGCCTGGCGCGGGATTTCGTCGGCGGGTCGCGCGGCCGCTGTCACCGTCCCGGTCCGGATTGCGGCGACCCGGGTCGACCGGGTGCGTGGCCGGGCCCCGGGCGGACGACGCTCGGCAGACACTATAACTCGATGCGTTCGAGGGCCCTGAGCACGTCGATTCGACTGATCACGCCGACGACGCGATTGTCCTCCATCACCGGGTAGCGCCGGAAGCGCTTCTCGGTAAACCTCTGCGCCACGTCGAGGATACTGTCTTCGAGTTCGACGGTTTCGACGTTGGGTGACATGAATTCGGATACCAGGCCGCGCCAGTCCGGATCGAATCCGAACTTCACCATCGCGCGGATGCAGTCGGTATCGGAAAGAATTCCGACCAGTCTACCCAGGTCATCGACGACCGGCGCGCCGCTGAAACCTCGATTGGCGAGTATTCTGGCAGCCGCGATGACGTCCTGCTCGGGTCGAAACGTCATGATGGATTGGGTCATGTAATCCCCGACGTTGAGTGAATGTAACATTGGTATACCTCGAAATGATCGGAATTACCGCGCCGCGATGCAACCGGGCATCAGGTCGCGCAAACCGCCTTATTGGCGGACGTCGATTCCATGCCGCCTGGCCGCGTCCAGCTTGCGCCGGCGTTCGCAGGGCCGGTCGCAATCGCAGGCCTTGTCGATACCCAGCGACGCGAGTCCGCCGCAACTGCCCTCGATTCGCCGGTTGGAGAAGATCACGCCCAGCGCCATCGCCAATACCGCGATGATGAGAATGATGAATGTTGCAATAAAAATCGTCATATCAGCCTTCGTCAAAGACGCCCCGACACCTGGGTCCCGCTCGTCAACCGCGTGAATTTCGCGGTTTCCCGGGTCGTGAAACCCGGCGCCTGCGAGACAATGAAATAAGCGGCGATTTCCTGCCGCCGCGCGAGTTCGTAGCCCGCCTCCTCGCCCAGCAGCAACAGCATCGTCGCCCAGCCGTCCGCCCGCATCGCGGTGTCGGCCAGCACCGTGACCGACGCCAGCGAATGGGTAATCGGTTTACCGGTACTGGCGTCGATTATATGCGAATACCGGATTCCGTTCCGCTCGAAGTAATTACGGTAGTCGCCGGAGGTCGCAACCCCCTGCCCGTCGATCTCGATCGTGCGTTGCATCGAGCGTTCGCCGGCAACGGGTCTTTCGACCGCAATGCGCCAGCGATCGCCCCGGTGGGACAGGCCCCTGGCGCGTAATTCACCGCCGATCTCGACCAGAAAATCCTCGAGCCCGAGCGATTCGAGGTAGTCCGCCAACACGTCGACGCCATAACCCTTGGCGATGGACGACAGGTCGATGGTCAAATCCGGACTGAGCTTGCGGATCGCCGGCGGCGATCCGCGCAGCTCGAGCCGCCGGTAGCTGGTTTTCTCCAGCGCCAGCCCAATTTCCGCATCCGAGGGCACGCGATCGTCGAGTCGATCGACGGTGCCGAAGCCCCACAGCTCCACCAGCGGGGCGACGGTGATATCGTAAGCGCCGCCGCTCAGGCGACTCAGCTCGAGCGCGACGCGCGTGACCTCGACAAATTCCGGGGAAACCGCGACCCAGTCGGTCGTGTCGTTGCGATTGAAGCGGGAGATCGTCGAATCGTCTTCGTAGGTCGACATTTCCCGATTGACCCGGGCGAGACGCGCGTCGATTTCCTGCTGCAACTGCGGCTTGCCGAAATCGTCGGGCAGGCGCGGCAGCGTGATCGAGTAGGTGGTGCCCATCGTGGCACCCTGGATGTGATGCGGTCGCTGCCCGGTTTCGCAAGCGCCCAGCAGCGCTACGCAAAGCAACAGCGCGGGTCGCGTATCAGCCGCCAAAATCGTCGAGCAGGATGTTTTCATCCTCCACACCCAGATCCTTGAGCATCGTGATGACCGCCGAATTCATCATCGGCGGCCCGCACATGTAGTACTCGCAATCCTCGGGCGCGGGGTGATCTTTCAGATAGTTTTCCAGCAACACCACGTGAATGAATCCGGTATAACCCTGCCAATTGTCTTCTTCGAGCGGATCCGACAGCGCGAGGTGCCACTCGAAATTTTCGTTTTCTTCCTGCAGCTTGTCGAATTCGTCGACATAGAAAGCTTCACGCAGCGAGCGGGCGCCGTACCAGAACGAAATCTTGCGCTTGCTGTGGAGCCGGCGGAGCTGGTCGAAGATATGCGATCGCATCGGCGCCATGCCGGCGCCACCGCCGATGAACACCATCTCGGCATCGGTTTCCTTGGCGAAAAACTCGCCGAAGGGGCCGGAGATCTTGACCTGGTCGCCGGGCTTGAGGCTCCAGATATACGACGACATCACGCCCGGCGGGGTATCGTCGTCGCCCGGTGGCGGCGACGCGATGCGCACGTTGAGCATGATGATGTCGTTCTCGAGCGGGTAATTGGCCATCGAATAGGCGCGCACCACCGGCTCCTTGACGCGCGAGACGTAGCGCCAGACGTTGAACTTGTCCCAGTCGGGGTGAAACTTCTCGGCAATCTCGAAATCCTTGTACTGCACCTCGTGCGGCGGGCACTCGATCTGGATATAGCCGCCGGCGCGAAACGGCACTTCGTCGCCGGCCGGAATCTTGAGCACCAGCTCCTTGATGAAGGTCGCGACGTTGTCGTTGGACTTGACCTCGCATTGCCACTGCTTGACGCCGAAAACCTCTTCCGGCACCTCGATCTTCATGTCCTGCTTGACCGTGACCTGGCAGGACAGGCGGCTGCCCTCGCGCGCCTCGCGCTTGGTGATGTGACCTTCCTCGGTCGGCAGGATCGCGCCGCCGCCCTCCAGCACCCTGACCTTGCACTGGCCGCAGGTACCGCCGCCGCCACAGGCGGAGGACACGAACAACTTGGATTCGGCCAGTGCGCCCAGCAGCTTGGCGCCGACCGGTGTCTCGAGTTTCTTCTCGTCGTTGACCAGGATGGAGACGTTGCCGCTGGCCACCAGCCTCGAGCGTGCAAACAGTATCAGCGCCACCAGCAGCAGCACGATGAAGGTAAACAGGGTGACGCCGAGCAAGATTTCGTTCATGTCGCTATCCCAATCAACAGGCTATCCCGTTGGCACCGCGTCGATTGTTCATCGCCGATCACAGCTGTATCCCGGAGAAGGCCATGAAGCCGAGCGACATCAGGCCGACGGTGATGAAGGTGATGCCGAGCCCCTCGAGCCCCGCCGGCACGTCGCTGTATTTCAGCTTTTCGCGGATACCGGCCAGCGCGGTCAGCGCCAGGGCCCAGCCGATGCCGGAACCGAGGCCGTAAACCACGCTTTCGCCGAAATTGTAATCCCGCTCGACCATGAACAGGGAGCCGCCGAGAATGGCGCAGTTGACCGTAATCAACGGCAGAAAAACGCCGAGCGCGTTGTACAGCGCCGGCATGAAGCGGTCGAGGAACATTTCGAGGATTTGCACGAGCGCGGCGATGACCCCGATGTAGCTGATCAGGCCGACGAAGGTCAGGTCGACGCCGGTAATGCCGATCCAGGCGAGCGCGTCTTCCTTCAGAAAGTAATTCAGCAACAGATTATTGACCGGCACGGTTATGACCATGACGACGGTGACCGCCACGCCGAGGCCGATCGCGGTCGAGATCTTCTTGGAAACCGCGATGAAGGTGCACATCCCGAGAAAGAACGCCAACGCCATGTTCTCGACGAACACGGCACGGATGAAGAGGCTCAGCATCGCTTCCATGACTACACCGCCTGCGGATTCACTTCTTCGTGAATCTTGTAGTCGGGTTCTTCGACCTGCTTCGGCCGATACACGCGAATCGCCCAGATCAACAGCCCGATGATGAAAAACGCGCTCGGTGGCAACAGCATCAGGCCGTTGGAATGATACCAGCCGCCGTCGGTGACCAGCGGCAATACCTCGACGCCGAACAGTGACCCGGCACCGAACAGTTCACGCAGGAAGGCCACGATCAGCAGGATCAGGCTATAGCCGAGGCCGTTGCCGAGGCCGTCGAAAAAACTCGGGACCGGACTGTGTGACATCGCGTAGGCCTCGGCCCGGCCCATGACGATGCAGTTGGTAATGATCAGCCCGACGAATACCGAAAGCTTCTTGGCCGTTTCGAAAGCGTAGGCCTTGAGGAATTGATCGACGATGATGACCAGCGACGCGATGATGATCATTTGCACGATGATCCGGATACTGCCGGGAACCTGGTTGCGCACCAGGCTGATCGACAGGTTCGACAGCGACACTACGGTGGTCAGCGCGATACACATCAACAACGCCGTGTTCATCGACGTGGTCACCGCCAGCGCGGAGCAGATACCCAGAATTTGCAACGTGATCGGATTGTTGTCGATCAGTGGGTCGGTGAGGTTGTGCTTGATTTCCGAGCTCATTATTTACCCCTGCCGTATTCGTTCCAGATAGGGTTTGAAACCCTGCTCGCCCAGCCAGAATCTCAAAAGGTTGGTGACGCCGCGGCTGGTCAGCGTCGCGCCGGCGAGGCCGTCGACCTTGAACTGCGGCTGCGGCGTGGCCTCGCCGACCGCGCCCTTCATCACCTCGATCGCGACGTCGCCGCTGTCGTCGTAGACCAGTTTGCCGGGCCACTGGGCCTTCCACTGCGGGTTGTCGATTTCCCCGCCGAGGCCGGGCGTTTCCGCGTGCTCGTAAAAGCCGAAGCCGCTGATCGTCTGGGCATCGCCCTCGAGCGCGATGAAGCCGTACATGGTCGACCATAGCCCGTAGCCGTGAATCGGCAGAATGATGGTTTTAAGCTCTTCCTGGTCGCGCACCAGGTAAACCGTCGCCTGGTCCGCGCGCCGGCGAATCGAGGCAACGTCTTCGTCCTTGCTCAATGCGCGGCTGGCCGCGGGATCCTTGGCCGCCTTACGCTGGTCGTAGTTTGCCGGATCGACACTATCCAGGTATTCGCCGGTTTTGAGGTCGACCACGCGAGCTTCGATGAGTTCGAACGCCTCGTCGATACTAACGTCTTCACGCATCATGCCGGCGATTTGCAGAATATTGCGCTTCTTGTCGAGCGCCTTGTTCGCTTCCTGTAGCGGCCGCAGGCTGACCGCCGCGGTAGACACCACGACCGAGCAGACCAGGCACAACAGCAAGGCCACCAGCACGGTCTTGGTGCGGCTGTCGTTCGGCATGTCGAGAAATTTTCTGATCACCGGTGCACCCGTTTCAAATCGTCTCTTGCTGCCGCTTCAATCGTCGCTTGACGTTCGCCTGGATGACGAAGTGATCGATCAACGGCGCGAATATATTGGCGAACAGAATCGCCAGCATAATACCCTCCGGATACGCCGGGTTCACCACCCGGATCAATATCACCATGACGCCGATCAGGATGCCGAAATACCAGCGTCCCGCGTCGGTATGGGCCGCGGTAACCGGATCGGTGGCCATGAACATCATGCCGAAGGCGAACCCGCCGGTGACCAGGTGCCAGTGCCAGGGCATCGCGAACATCGGGTTGGTATCGCTGCCGATGAAGTTGAGCAGCAGGGTGGTCGCGACCATGCCGACCATGACGCCGGCGACGATGCGCCAGCTCGCGATCCCGGCGTAGACCAGCAAACCGCCGCCGATCAGGATCGCCAGCGTCGAGGTTTCGCCCAGCGAACCCGGGATAGTACCGAAAAAGGCGTCGAACCAGGTGACGTTGCTGGCGAGGATCTCGTCGACCCCGCCGACGGCGGCGCTCGACAGCGGCGTGGCGCCCGAGTAGCCGTCGACCGCGACCCAGACGCTATCGCCGGACATGGCCGCGGGATAGGCGAAGAACAGGAAGGCCCGCCCGGTGAGCGCGGGATTGAGGAAGTTCTTGCCGGTGCCGCCGAATACCTCTTTGCCGAGGATGATCCCGAACAGAATTCCCAGCGCGGCCATCCACAGCGGAATCGCCGGCGGCAATATCAGCGCATACAGAATCGACGTGACGAAGAAGCCCTCGTTGACCTCGTGGCCCCGAACCAGCGAAAAGGTAACCTCGGCAATGCCACCGGCGATGAAAGTGACGATATAAACCGGCAGGAAATACAGCAATCCGTGCATGAAGTTGTCGACGAAACTCTCGGGATCGTAACCAAAATAATCCATGATCGCGCCGCGCCAGCCCTCGGCGCTCGCGATGCCGAGCTCCGCCATCGCCAGATTGGCCTGCAGGCCGGTGTTGTAACAGGCCATAAAAATGACCGGAAACGTCGCCAGCCAGACGTAACCCATGACCCGTTTGAGGTCGAGCGCGTCGCGCGCATGCGGCGCGTGCGGCGTGGTTTCGGCCGGGCTGTACAGCAACGTGTCGACCATTTCGAACAGCGCGTAGAAACGTTCGTAGCGGCCGCCGGGCTGGAAGTTGGGCTCGACCCGATGCAGAAATTTTCTCAAGCCCATTTATCCTTCCCTCTCGATGATTTCGAGGCAGGCGCGCAGGGCCGGGCCGTATTCGTACTTGCTGTGGCACACGAAAGTGCACAGCGCGAGGTCTTCCTCGTCAAGTTCCAGGGCTCCCAAAAGTTGCGCCGTATCCGTATCGCGCACCAAAAGTGCGCGCAACAACGGTGTCGGCAATATATCCAGCGGCATGACGTCTTCGTAGTTGCCGATCGGCACCATCGCGCGCCGGCTGCCGTTTTGCGACGTGGTTAGCGGGTATTCCGCGAGTCGACGGGTGAAGACGTTGAGCAGCGAGAACTGCTTGAGCGTCGGTCTCACCCAGTGCATGAAGACGCGCTCTTCGCCTTCCTGCAACACGGTAACCTGGGTGTTGTAGCGACCGAGGTACGCATTCCAGCCGGCCGCCCGGAATCCCGACAGCACCGACCCCGAAATCACCCTGACCTTGCCCGGCCGGAGCTCTCCCTCGATCAGGCTGTCGGTGCTGACGCCCTGCCGGGTCCTGATCAGCCGCGGTTTGTCGACCATCGGCCCGGCCAGCGAAACCACGCGGTCGAGGCTGCGTTTGCCCTTGACGAAGAGATTGCCGATCGCCATGACGTCCTGGTAGCCGATATACCAGACCGTCTTTTCGGCGTTGACCGGATCGAGGAAATGGATTGCGGTGCCGATCAGGCCGGCGGGGTGCGGCCCGGAAAATTCATGGTATTCGACGTTCGCGACATCGACTCGCGGGATGTCCGCGCCTTCCGCCTGGGTCACGAACAGCTTGCCGTCGGTCAGGTGGCGCAGGATCCGGATGCCATTCTGAAACGCTTCGGGATCCTCGGCAATCACCACCGACGGGTCCGCGGCCAGGGGTCGCGTATCGATGGCCTGGACGAAAATCGAGTGCGGTAGGTTGTCCGGGTTCGGCACCTTGCCGTAGGGTCGCGTGCGCATCGCGGTCCAGGCGCCGGTTTCCAGCAGGTGTTCGCAAACCTTGTCACGCGCCAGGTCGTCGAGCGTGTCCGCGGCATAGGCCTCGTACTCGATGAATTCCTCGTCGTCGTCGACCTCGATCACGATCGAATGCAGCATTCGACGATGTCCACGGTTGATACTTTGCACGACGCCGCTGCCGGGCGAGGTAAACTTCACGCGCGGATTCTTCTTGTCGGTCATCAACGGGTCACCGACGCGCACCCGATCGCCCTCGGCGACCAGCATCGTCGGTTTCAGCCCCTTGAAATCGGTGCCGAGTATCGCGACGCGGGGAGATCGGGGCCCATCGTAGATTTTCTGCTCGGGCGCGCCGGAAAGCGGAATATCAAGGCCTTTCCTGATTTTCACGGGTTTGTTAGGACTGCTACTCTTATCTGTTTTCCCGGCAGAATATTGTTTCATCATCGATTTGTCCATCGCTAAGACGATGATCTCGCATTTCAGCGCATGCGCCCCGCCCTAATCCGCCCCTGGCTTCGAGCTAAAACAGGCCCCGAGCATGCGCCTGCCCTAATCCGCCCCCGGCTGCGAACTAAAACGGGCCCCGCACATCCACGTTGCAAGGGCCAAAGACGGTATCGGGTAACGCCCCGGCATGTGTTACGGTATCGCCGTCACGATCGAGGAGAACAGGCATGGCAGACGGAAAAAAGGCGCGCGCGATCGGCATCAACCACGTCGCGCTCGAGGTCGATGATATCGATGCTGCGCTCGCTTTCTATGCCGAATTGTTCGAATTCGAACTGCGTGGCCGCAGCGAAACGATGGCGTTCATCGATCTCGGCGACCAGTTCCTGAATTTTTCGACCGGGCGCAAGCAGGCGCCCGACGACGAACGTCATTTCGGCCTCGTGGTCGACGACCGCGAGCTTGTCCTCGCCGCCCTCGAACGCCTCGGCGTCGAATTGTTGCCCGGACCCTTCATGGACTTTCTCGATCCCTGGGGCAATCGCATCGAGCTCGTCGATTACGCCGGCATCCAGTTCACCAAGGCGCCATACGTCCTGCGCGGCATGGGGCTCGGCGATCTCGAGAAGACCGACGAAGCGCTCGGCGAATTACGGGAAAAAGGCATGGCGCCCGACTGATTCAACCGCGCGGTGGTCGACACCGGTTTGAAATCCGCGCCGGTTGACCCCAGCTCCGTTCCCCGAGCAGACCAGGAGGGATTACATGAGCGAGAAAGACTCTTACCGCCAGAAAATCCGCGCCAGGCTCGACGAGTGGAACGCCGAAATCGACAAGTTCGAGGCGAAAGCCGACCAGGCCCGGGCCGACGCCCGACTCGAGTACTACGAGCAGCTGAAGAAGCTGCGCGCGCTGCAGGAAGAAGCCGGCGGCAAGCTCGACGAACTCGAGGATGCCGGTGAAGACGCCTGGGAGAATCTGCAGGACAAGGTCGATATCGCCGCCGCCGCACTCGATCACGCGCTCGAAACCGCTCGTTCGCGTTTCGGCTGACGCGCTGGTCCCGGAGCTTTTCTGTCCGTCGCGCCGCCAATACCTCCGCCCGATTCAATCCACGACTGGCGTCGGCCCGAGACCGGTCGCGGCGAGGACCCGAGGCAAAAAAAAAAGCCGGGAGCGCATCCCGGCTTAGATTCGTCCTTCGATCGGACCTAGTACATGTGCTGTCCGCCGTTGATCGACAGCGTCGAGCCGGTAACGAAACCGGCCTCGTCGGCGACCAGGAAGGCGACGCCACGGGCAATCTCGTCGGCCTCGCCGAGGCGACCGACCGGGATGCGCGCGACGATCTTCTCGAGCACGTTTTCCGGCACCGCGCGCACCATCTCGGTGGCGATATAACCGGGCGCAATCGCGTTGACGGTGATGCCCTTGGCCGCGCCTTCCTGCGCCAGTGCCTTGGTGAAGCCATGGATACCGGACTTTGCGGCGGCGTAGTTGACCTGGCCGTACTGGCCGGCCTGGCCGTTGATCGAGCCGATGTTGACGATGCGGCCGAAACCGCGCTCGCGCATGCCGTCGATGACCGCCCGGCTCATGTTGAAGCACGAGGTCAGGTTGGTCTGGATGACCGCGTTCCACTGCTCATAGCTCATCTTGTGCATCGTGCCGTCGCGCGTGATGCCGGCGTTGTTGACGAGGATATCGATCGATCCAACCTCGCTCTCGATCTGCTTGACCGCATCCTGGCAGGCATCGAAATCGCCGACGTCGAACTTGTAGGTCTTGATCCCGGTAGATTCGGTAAACTTGTTGGCGGCTTCTTCGTTGCCGGCATAGGTTGCCACGACGGTGTTGCCGGCGTCCTTCAACGCCAGGCTGATGGCCTCCCCGATGCCGCGGGTGCCGCCCGTGACTAGTGCTACTCGACTCATGTTTTCATCTCCTGTTGGTTGTGTTGTCGTTCAGCGTTCGACCGCGAGCGCGACGCCCTGGCCGCCACCGATGCACAACGTGGCGAGGCCCTTGTGCGCGCCGGTACGCTTCATGCCGTGCAGCAGCGTGACCAGGACCCGCGCGCCGGACGCGCCGATCGGGTGGCCGAGCGCGATCGCACCGCCGCTGATGTTGACTTTCGACGTATCCCAGCCGAGGTCGCAGTTGACCGACATGGATTGCGCGGCGAAGGCTTCGTTGGACTCGATCAGGTCGAGATCCTCGACGCTCCAGCCGGCTTTCTCGAGGCATTTCTTCGACGCCGGAATCGGCCCGGTGCCCATGATCGCCGGGTCGACGCCGGCGCTGCTGTAGCCCGCGACCGTCGCCAGCGGCTCGAGTCCGAGCGCCTTGGCTTTCGCTTCGCTCATGACCAGCAACGCGGCGGCGCCGTCGTTGAGGCCCGACGCATTACCGGCGGTTACCGTGCCCTCGCGATCGAATGCCGGGCGCAACTTGGCCAGACCGTCGGTACTGGTGCCGTGCTTCGGGTACTCGTCGC
>JAHEKJ010000205.1 GCA_024638385.1 Gammaproteobacteria bacterium
CGGTGCTGATCGGCGGCCTGATGGAGCACATCGAGCAGGCCGGCGTGCACTCGGGCGATTCGGCCTGTTCGCTGCCGCCGCACACCCTCGATGCCGCGATGCAGGCCGAGCTCTGTCGCCAGGTCGAAGCCATGGCCCGCGAACTCGGCGTCGTCGGCCTGATGAACACGCAGTTCGCGATCAAGGACGACGAGGTTTACGTGCTCGAAGTCAATCCGCGCGCGTCGCGTACGGTGCCGTTCGTGTCCAAGGCCACCGGCGTGCCGCTGGCCAAGGTCGCCGCGCGCTGCATGGTCGGTCAAGGACTCGCGCAGCAGGGGCATACGCGCCAGGTCGTGCCGGAATACGTCTCGGTCAAGGAGTCGGTGTTCCCGTTCGCCAAGTTCCAGGGCGTCGATCCGATTCTCGGGCCGGAGATGAAATCGACCGGCGAGGTCATGGGCATCGGCCGCGACTTCGCCGAGGCCTTTGCCAAGGCGACGCTGGCCACCGGAGCGAAGATCCCCGAGCCGGGTACCGCCTTTCTGAGCGTGCGCGACACCGACAAGCGGGGCATCGTCGAAATTGCGCGGCAGCTGCACGCGCTGGGTTTCGAGCTGGTCGCGACCGGCGGCACCGCCGAGGTCATTCGCGCCGCCGGGATCGATTGCCGCCACGTCAACAAGGTCAAGGAAGGCCGGCCGCACGTGGTCGACATGATCAAGAACGACGAGATCGCGCTGATCGTCAATACCACCGAGGGACGCTCGGCGATCGCCGATTCGTATACGATCCGGCGCGAAGCGCTGATGCACTCGGTGAGTTACACGACGACACTGTCGGCCGGCAAGGCAATGTGCCTGGCCATGGCGCACCGCGAAGTCGACAACGTCTACTGTCTGCAAACCCTGCACCGGGCGATTCAGTCATGAAGCAAACACCGATTACCGCGGCCGGCGCCGAGCGGCTCAAGGCGGAACTGAAGGAACTCAAGACGACCAGGCGGCCGGCCGTGATCGAGGCGATTGCGACCGCGCGCGAGCACGGCGATCTGCGCGAAAACGCCGAGTATCACGCGGCGCGCGAGGAACAGGGATTCATCGAGGGCCGCATCGCCGAACTGGAGGCCGCATTGTCGAACGCGCAAATCATCGACGTCGCGCGGCTGACGCCCAGCGACCGCGTCGTGTTCGGCTGTACCGTCGACCTGATCGACGTCGCCACCGACGCCGAGGTCGCTTACCGGATCGTCGGCGACATCGAGGCCGACATCAACGCAAGCCGTATCGCGATCTCATCGCCGATCGCGCGCGCGCTGATCGGCAAGCAGGAAGGCGACGACGTCGTCGTCGACGCGCCGGGCGGCACGCGCGAGTACGTGATCACCGCGGTGCATTACCGCTAGCCGGCGAGGGCCGCCGCGTAGCGGTCGGTTTCCGGGTTGCGGCGATAGATGACGATGACGCCGCCGATCGACTCGATCAACTCCGCCGCGTGGGTGGTGCAAATCGTGTCGCCCAGCTCTCGCCGCGCGGCGCGGTCGCCACCGGGCAGCCGCAGCTTGATCAGTTCGTGATGCGCGAGCGCCTGCTCGATCTCGGCATGCACGCCGGGACCGAGTCCCTGCTGCCCGACCGTGACCACGGGCTTGAGCTTCTGGCGATGTCCGCTTGCGCGTAATTGCTTGATCTGCCTGGAATCGAGCGTCATATTGGTCCGCCGCGGCGAATTTCGCGTATGCTAACACAGGTCTCAGGTCCACAGTCTTGTCCCGATCCCGATCCAGCAAGCGATGGCTCAACGAGCATCACGACGACGAATTCGTGCGCCGCGCGCGCGACGAAGGCCGGCGTTCGCGCGCGTTCTTCAAGCTCGACGAGATTCAGCGCCGCGATCGGGTATTCGCCGCGGGCCAGGTCGTCGTCGACCTCGGCGCGGCGCCCGGCGGCTGGAGCGAGTTCGCGCGCGGCCAGGTCGGCGCCAGCGGGCGGGTCATCGCCCTCGACCTGTTGCCGATGACGCCGGTCGCGGGGGTCGAATTCATCCAGGGCGATTTCACCGAGCAGGCGACGTTCGAGACCTTGTTACAGCGTCTCGGCGCGGACCGGGTCGACCTTGTTTTATCGGATATGGCCCCCAATTTGAGCGGTATGGACAGTGTCGACCAGCCGCGATCGATGCACCTGGCCGAACTGGCCTTCGATTTCGCCCGCGCGACGCTGGTACCGGGCGGCGGCCTCGTCGTCAAGCTCTTCCAGGGCCAGGGCTTCGACGAATTGCTGCGCGACTGGCGCACGGCCTTCGCCGCGGTACGCACGCGCAAGCCGGCGGCCTCGCGCGCGCGATCGAATGAAATTTACGCGGTTTGTAGTGGTCTGAGGTAGGGCCGGGCGGCGTAAAATACGCTAGTATCTGGTCATGTAAACGTTAAAATGGATTCGTAATCGGCACCCCGGGTGCCTGGAAAAGGTGGAATAGTGAACGACGTTGTCAAGAATCTGGTCCTGTGGATCGTCATCGCGGTCGTACTGCTGTCGGTGTTTCACAGCTTCGGCGATCGCACCAGCAGTGCGCAAACCCTGATTTACTCCGACTTTCTGACCCAGGTCGAACAAGGCCAGATCCGGGAAGTCACGATCGAGGGGCAGAATATTTCCGGCAAGACCATCTCCGGTACCCCGTTTACGAGCTATAGCCCGGAAACCAACAACAGCGCGCTGATCGGCGACCTGCAGCAGGCTAACGTCTCGATCGTCGGCAAGCCGCCCGAACCGCCGTCGCTGCTAGGTCACATGTTCATCAGCTGGTTCCCGTTCATCGTCCTGATCGGCCTGTGGATCTTCTTCATGCGCCAGATGCAGGGCGGCGGCGGCGGCCGCGGCGCGATGTCGTTCGGCAAGAGCAAGGCGCGCCTGCTCGGCGAAGACCAGATCAATATCAACTTCAACGACGTCGCCGGCGTCGACGAGGCCAAGGAGGAAGTCGCCGAACTGGTCGAGTTCCTGCGCGACCCGTCGAAGTTCCAGAAACTCGGCGGCAAGATCCCGCGCGGCGTGCTGATGGTCGGCCCGCCGGGTACCGGTAAGACGCTGCTGGCCAAGGCCATCGCCGGCGAGGCCAAGGTGCCGTTCTTCACGATTTCCGGTTCCGACTTCGTCGAAATGTTCGTCGGCGTCGGCGCGTCGCGCGTGCGCGACATGTTCGACCAGGCCAAGAAGCACGCGCCGTGCATCATCTTCATCGATGAAATCGACGCGGTCGGCCGCCATCGCGGCGCCGGCCTCGGCGGCGGGCACGACGAGCGTGAGCAGACGCTCAACCAGCTACTCGTCGAAATGGACGGCTTCGAGGGCAACGAGGGCGTCATCGTCATCGCCGCGACCAACCGCCCTGACGTGCTCGACCCGGCGCTGCTGCGCCCGGGCCGCTTCGACCGCCAGGTCGTCGTGCCGCTGCCCGACGTGCGCGGCCGCTCGCAGATTCTGAAGGTCCACATGCGCAAGGTGCCGGCCGCGGAAAACGTCGACCCGATGGTCATCGCCCGCGGCACGCCCGGCTTTTCGGGCGCCGATCTGGCCAACCTCGTCAACGAGGCGGCGCTGTTCGCCGCGCGCGCCAACAAGAAGCTCGTGACCATGGGCGAGTTCGAGCGCGCCAAGGACAAGATCATGATGGGCGCCGAGCGCAAGTCGATGATCATGAAGGAAGAGGAAAA
>JAHEKJ010000206.1 GCA_024638385.1 Gammaproteobacteria bacterium
TCGGCGGTGATGACGCCGTTCTTCTTCATGCCGCCGGGGCCGCCGCTGGCTTTCTTGCCGGTGGCGATCCGCGCGACGCGCTTGTAGATGCTTTCCTCGATGATGCGGAACTGGTCGTCGAGGTCCTTCTTCAGCGCGTCGATCTCGATGCGCTCGTTCTCGAGCGCGCGGGCGTCCTTCTCGACGCCGTCGCGGGTGAACACGCGCACGTCGACGACGGTGCCGGTCACGCCGGACTTCATCCGCAGCGAGGTGTCCTTCACGTCGGAGGCTTTCTCGCCGAAGATCGCGCGCAGCAGCTTCTCTTCCGGCGTCAGCTGGGTCTCGCCCTTGGGCGTGACCTTGCCGACGAGGATGTCGCCGGGCTTGACCTCGGCGCCGACGTAGACGACGCCGGATTCATCCAGCTTCGAAAGCAGGCCCTCGCTGACGTTCGGAATATCGGCGGTGATCTCTTCGGCGCCGAGCTTGGTGTCGCGCGCGAGGCACTGCAGCTCCTCGATGTGCACGGTGGTGAAGCGATCTTCCTTGACCACGCGCTCCGACAACAGGATCGAGTCCTCGAAGTTGTAGCCGTTCCATGGCATGAACGCAACCAGCATGTTCTGCCCGAGCGCGAGTTCGCCGAGGTCGGTCGACGCACCGTCGGCGAGCACGTCGCCCTTCTCGATCGCGTCGCCCGGCCGCACCAGCGGCTTCTGGTTGATACAGGTGTTCTGGTTCGAGCGCGTGTACTTGGTGAAGTTATAGATATCCACGCCGGCCTCGCCGTCGGTAGTCTCCTTGTCGTGCACGCGCACGACCACGCGGCTGGCGTCGACCGAGTCGACGACGCCGCCGCGCACGGCCTTGACCGTGGTACCTGAATCGACCGCGACCGCGCGCTCCATGCCGGTGCCGACCAGCGGCTTCTCGGCGCGCAGGCAGGGTACCGCCTGGCGCTGCATGTTCGAGCCCATCAACGCGCGGTTGGCGTCGTCGTGCTCGAGGAACGGGATCAGCGACGCCGCGACCGATACGATCTGCTTCGGCGACACGTCCATGTAGTCGATCTTGTCGGCGGTCGACAGGATCGACTCGTTCTGGAAGCGGCACGGCACCAGCTCGTCGGTGATCAGGCCCTTCTTGTCGAGATTGACGTTGGCCTGCGCGATCTGGTACTGGCTCTCCTCGATGGCCGACAGGAACTCGACCTGGTTCGTGACCTTGCCGTTCTTTACCTTGCGGTAAGGCGTCTCGAGGAAGCCGTAGTGATTGGTGCGCGCGTAGACCGCGAGCGAGTTGATCAGGCCGATGTTCGGGCCTTCCGGGGTCTCGATCGGGCAGACCCGGCCGTAATGCGTCGGATGCACGTCGCGCACCTCGAAGCCGGCACGCTCGCGCGTCAGGCCGCCGGGGCCGAGCGCCGAGACGCGGCGCTTGTGGGTGACCTCGGACAGCGGGTTGTTCTGGTCCATGAACTGCGACAGCTGGCTCGAGCCGAAGAATTCCTTGACCGCGGCCGCGACCGGCTTGGCGTTGATGATGTCCTGCGGCATCAGGCCCTCGGACTCGACTAACCCCAGGCGATCGCGCACCGCGCGCTCGACGCGGACGATGCCGGTGCGGAACGCGTTTTCGGCCATCTCGCCGACGCTGCGGATGCGGCGGTTGCCGAGGTGGTCGATGTCGTCGACGTTGCCATTACCGTTGCGGATGTCGATCAGCACCTTCATGACGTCGACGATGTCGTCGGTCGACAGCACGCCGGGGCCCTCGATCGAATCACGGCCGAGGCGGCGGTTGAATTTCATTCGCCCGACTTCGGACAGGTCGTAACGCTCCTCGTTGAAGAACAGGTTCTGGAACAGGTTCTCGGCCGACTCGCGCGTCGGCGGCTCGCCCGGGCGCATCATGCGGTAAATCTCGACCTTGGCTTCGAGATCGTTGGTGGTCGGGTCGAGCGCCAGCGAGTTCGAGATGTAGGCGCCGCGGTCGACCTCGTTGGTGAAGATCGTGTGGATTTCCTTGATGCCTTTCTCGCGGATTGTCGCGAGCAGTTCTTCGGTGATCTCGTCATTGGCGCTGGCGACGATTTCGCCGGTCTCCTGGTCGACGATGTTGTCCGACAGGACCTTGCCGAGCAGATACTCTTCCGGCACCGGCAACAGCTTGAGCTTGGACTTCTTCAGCGCATTGACGTGCATCGCGGTGATGCGGCGGCCCTGCTGCACCAGCACCTGGTTCTTGACCTTGATATCGAAGGTCGCGGTCTCGCCCTTGAGCCAGTCCGGCACGAGCGCCATGTTGACGCCGTTCTTGACGAACTTGAAGACGTTGTGGTCGAAAAACATGTCGAGCATTTGCACGTTGTCGAAGCCGAGCGCGCGCAGCAGGATGGTCGCCGGCAGCTTGCGCCGACGGTCGATGCGCACGAACAGTGCGTCCTTCGGGTCGAACTCGAAGTCTAGCCACGAACCGCGGTAGGGGATCACCCGCGCCGAGAACAACAGCTTGCCCGACGAATGCGACTTGCCGCGGTCGTGATCGAAGAACACGCCCGGCGAGCGGTGCAATTGCGAGACGATGACGCGCTCGGTGCCGTTGATCACGAAGGTGCCGTTTTCGGTCATCAGCGGCATTTCGCCCATGTAGACCTCTTGCTCCTTGATGTCCTTGACCGAGCGGTTCTTGGCCGATGCGTCCTTGTCGTAGATGACCAGGCGCACGAGCACGCGCAGCGGCGCTGCGTAGGTCAGGCCGCGAATCTGGCATTCCTTGACGTCGAACACCGGATCGCTGATGCGGTAGCTGACGTACTCGAGCTCGACGTTGCCGCTGAAGCTGACGATCGGGAAGATCGATTCGAATGCCCGCTGCAGGCCCGTGCCTTGCAGATCTCCCTCGGGGTCCAAAAAACGCTTGTAGGATTCGGTCTGAATCGCGAGCAGGTAAGGTTCTTCGATCACCGCCGGCCGCTTGCCGAAATCTCTGCGAATACGTTTTTTCTCAGTAAAAGAGTATGCCATCTATAGTCACCATCGATAACGTTGTCATCATGGACGCTCGCATCCCACGTCCCGCGTGCGCTTTTTCCTCAAGCGCACGCGGGCCGATGACCGCGAAGGTCATCAGCCCGTCTGCAAATTCGGGTACAAGTACCCAACAACCGCGAGTTATTTCAACTCCACGGATGCGCCAGCTTCTTCAAGCTGTTTTTTCAACTCTTCGGCCTCGGCCTTGGCCGCGGCTTCCTTGACGGTCGTCGGCGCGCCTTCGACCATGTCCTTGGCCTCTTTGAGGCCCAGGCCGGTGATCGCGCGTACGGCCTTGATCACGTTGACCTTCTTGTCGCCGAAGGCGGTCAGGACGACGTCGAACTCGTCCTTCTCGGCGGCGGCCTCGCCACCGGCGTCACCGGCAGCGGCAGCAGCCGGTGCGGCGGCCACTGCGGCGGCCGCGGAGACGCCGAACTTCTCTTCCATCGCGGCGATCAGATCGACGACTTCCATGACCGTCATGTTGGAAATGGTTTCCAGAATGTCTTCTTTCGAAGCTGCCATTGGGATTTCTCCTGATACAGATTTAAAACTATTGCTTCTGATCGCGAATCGCGGCGACGGTTCGGGTCAGCTTGCCGGGTACTTCGTTCA
>JAHEKJ010000015.1 GCA_024638385.1 Gammaproteobacteria bacterium
ACCAAATTCCGGAACCTCAGGAGTCGTAGGTGGAGTTCGCGGGCGTAGGAGTCGATAGCGGGATCGGCGGGAATTTGGAACATGTCCCCCTCACTTCGACGGGAGCTTGCACGAACCGGGTTTCGAGCATGAGATGAGGTCTTGCCGCCGGTTACCGTCCCGTCGAAAGTGCATGAGCGAAAGTCAGCTATCGAGCGGCCTGATCAGTTCCGGGCCCTCGTTGCGCGAGTTGCCGACCGCGGTGCCGACCGCGTAAAAGCTGTAATCCGGTTTCGTGTCGCGCAACAGCGCGTCGGCGCGCGCGGTATCCTCGTCCTTGCAATCGAGCCAGTCGGCGTAACCCTCGGGCGGGATGAAGACCGGCATGCGCTCGTGCAGCTCGCGCATCCTGCCCTGCGCGTCGGTGGTGATGATTGCGCACGAATCGATCTCGTTGCCGGCGGCATCCTGCCAGTGCTCCCAGATGCCGGCCAGCGAGAACAGCTCGCCGTCGCGATGGCAGACGTAGGGCTGCTTGCGCCCGTTCTCGAGCCGCCACTCGTAGAAACCGTTGGCCGGCACGAGGCAGCGGCGGCGCTTGTAGGCGCTGCGAAACGACGGCTTTTCGGCGACGGTCTCGCCGCGCGCGTTGAACATGCGGTTGCCGATCGACGGATCTTTCGCCCACGACGGGATCAGGCCCCAGCGATAGAGGCTGAATCCCTTGTCGCCGAGCGCCAGCACCGGCGTGGTCGGCGCGATGTTGTAACGCGGCGCGAACAGGTCCGGTGGCGGCATCTGGTAATGCTCGATGATCTCGCCGGCCTGAGCGTCGAGAAAGAAGCGTCCGCACATGGGCCCTCCGCTACGACTTTATTATCGGGCGCAAAGCCGCATAATAGCGCAGTTTCGACCCCGGGATACCGATGCCGCTACTGCAGGCCAGAAGCCTGACCCTCGCCTACGGCGACAAGCCCCTGCTCGACCGCGCCGACCTGCAGCTCGAGCCGGGCGAGCGTGTCTGCCTGGTCGGGCGCAACGGCAGCGGCAAGTCGACCCTGCTGCGGATACTCGCCGGCGAGGTCCGTCCCGACGACGGCGAGATCCGGCGAGCGCCCGAACTCAAGATCGCGTCCCTTGCGCAGGACGTGCCGGCCGGCTTCGACGGCAGCGTCTACGATTGCGTCGCCGCCGGCATCGGCGAACTCGCGGTTACGATTACCGACTGGCATCACGCCGCGCTCGCGGCCGCCGACGATCCGGCCGCGCTGCGCCGGCTCGAGCGCCTGCAGAACGAAGTCGAAAGCGCCGGCGCGTGGAACCTCGAATACCGTATCTCGAGCACGATCAGCCGCCTCGGCCTCGACCCCGACGAGCCTTTCGACACGCTTTCGGGCGGTCGCAAGCGGCGCGCGCTGCTCGGCCGCGCGCTGGTCGCCGAACCCGATCTGCTACTGCTCGACGAGCCGACCAACCATCTCGATATCGACTCGATCCTGTGGCTCGAAAACCTGCTGCTCGACTTCACGGGCACCTTGCTGTTCATCACCCACGATCGCAGCTTCCTGCGGCGGCTCGCGACCCGCATCGTCGACCTCGACCGCGGCCGCCTGACGAGCTGGCCCGGCGATTACGACCGTTACCTCGAAGCCTACGGCGCCGCGCTCGACGCCGAGGCGCAACAGGCTGCGCAGTTCGATCGGAAACTCGCGCAGGAGGAAGCCTGGATCCGACAGGGCATCAAGGCGCGGCGCACGCGCAACGAAGGCCGCGTGCGCGCGCTCGAGAAGATGCGCGCCGAGCGTGCCGCGCGGCGCGAGCGCGGCGGCGCGGCGAAACTCGCCGTGCACGAAGCCGGCGCATCGGGCAAGATCGTCATCGAGGCCGAGGGGTTGAGCTTCGCCTGGGGCGACCAGCCGATCGTAAGCGATTTCGACTGCACGATACTGCGCGGCGATCGTATCGGCATTCTCGGTCCCAACGGTTGCGGCAAGTCGACGCTGATCCAGCTGCTGCTCGGCCGGCTCGACCCCGACCGCGGCCGCGTGCGCACCGGCACCCGGCTCGAGGTCGCCTACTTCGATCAGCATCGCGAAACGCTGGACCCGGACAAATCGGTGCGCGACAACCTCGACGTGGCGGGCGATCGCATCGAGCTCGGCGGCCGCGCGCGCCACGTGGTCGGTTACCTGAAAGACTTCCTGTTCGACGAAAAATCGATCCGCCAGCCGGCGAAGTCGCTGTCGGGAGGCGAACGCAACCGCTTGCTGCTGGCGCGGCTGTTCACACGCTCGTTCAACCTGCTGGTCATGGACGAGCCGACCAACGACCTGGACATCGAAACCCTCGAGCTGCTCGAAACCCTGCTGATCGATTTCGGCGGCACGCTGTTGCTGGTCAGCCACGATCGCGAATTCATCGACAACACCGTCACCGGCACGATCGCCTTCGACGCGCCCGGCGTGGTCAACGAATACGTCGGCGGCTACCGGGACTGGCTGCGCCAGCGGCCGCCGCCGCTCGAAGCGAAACCCGCGCGGCCGGCGAAGCCGCGCGCGCGCGGGCGCGACCGGCGCGGCACCGAGCAGCGCGAACTGCGCGCCCTGCCCGGCAAGATCGAAAACCTCGAAGCCGGGGTCGCGGCGCTGCACGATAAAATGGCCGCGCCGGATTATTACCGGCAGGACGCCGATATCATCCGCGCCGACCAGCAACGCCTGCAGGCGCTCGAATCCGAGCTCGCCGCACTCTACCGGCGCTGGGAGAAACTCGAGGACGATTGATTCAGTCGGCGGCGACGTCGACCCACCGGCCGCCGGTCATGCGCGCGAGATCGTCCGGCGTCATGCGAAACACCGACTCCGGCGTGCCGGCGGCGGCCCAGACCTCGGCGTAGCGTTCGAGCGACCGGTCGAGCAGCGTAGTCAGGGGCGTACTATGCGCGACCGGCGGCACGCCGCCGATCGCGAATCCGGTCGCGGCGCGGACGAAATCGGCGTCGGCCTTGCCGAGCCTGAGTCCGGTCGCCTCGCCGGCCCTGGCGAGATCGACCCGACGGTCGCCGGCGCACATGATCAACAGCGCGCGGTCGGCATCGAGGTCGCGGAAGATCAGCGAGTTGGCGATTTGCCCGACGTCGCAACCGAGCGCGTCGGCCGCGGCCTTCGCGGTGCGCACCGCGTCGGGCAAGATCGTGATTTCGAGTTCGAGCCCGAGCGTCTCGAGCCGCTCCTTGACCCGCAGGTTTGCCGCTTTCATTCGACTTCATCTCCGTCGCAACGCGATCGTTGCGTAAATTAAATATCTCCCTGGATCCCGCGGTCAAGCCGCGGGATGACAGCGTCGGCCGCGGGATGACAGCATCGGCCGCGGGATGACAGCGTCGGCCGCGGGATCACAGCGTCGGCCGCGGGATCACAGCGTCGGCCGCGGGATCACAGCATCGGCCGCCGGATGACAGCGTCGGCCGCGGGATGACGGCGTCGGCCGCGGGATGACGTTTGCCGGCCAATGCCTGCTTCGAGCCTGTCGTCGGGCGCGCAATTCGGTCGATTTAGTTGTTATTGCGCCGGGCGGTGATGCTATGATGGCGTCATTCATCTGACATCTTCGACCCTGTGAAACATAGAGAGGCGGGCGCAGACCAGTTAACCGTAATCCCCAGAAGCCAGCATAACATCTCGCGGAAATCGATCTCGGAGTCCGCGCTCAAGGTGTTGTACCGACTCTCGAAGGCAGGCTTTCGCGCTTGCCTGGTCGGTGGGGGTGTTCGCGACCTGCTGCTCGGTATACAACCCAAGGATTTCGACGTCGCCACCGATGCGACGCCCGAGGAAGTGCGCAAGCTGTTCAAGAACAGCCGCATCATCGGGCGCCGCTTTCGCCTCGTCCATATTCGCTTCGGCCGCGACGATATCATCGAGGTCGCGACCTTCCGCGGTCAGGCCGACGATTCGCCGCGCACCGAGCTCGACGACGCCGGCCGAATCCTGCGCGACAATACCTTCGGCGATATCGAGGAGGACGCGATTCGCCGCGATTTCACCGCCAACGCGCTCTACTACGACATCCGCGACTATGCCGTGCTCGACTACGTCGGCGGCATGGACGCGATCGAGCAGCGCGAACTGCGCCTGATCGGCGACCCCGAGACGCGCTACCAGGAAGACCCGGTGCGCATGCTGCGCGCGGTGCGCTTCGCCGCCAAGCTCGATTTCACGATCGAGACGCGCTCGGCCGACGCGATCTACGAGTATGGCCACCTGCTCGCGGTGATCCCGCCGGCGCGCATGTTCGACGAGATCATCAAGCTGTTCCACTCGGGCACGGCGCTGCGCGTCTACGAACTGTTGCGGCACTACAAGCTGCTCAAGTACGTCGTCCCCGAACTCGACGAATGGCTGCAGGACGAGCCAACCGAGGCGATGCTCGACTTCGTCGACCAGGCGCTGGTCAACACCGATCAGCGGGTCGACACCGGGCAACCGGTGTCGCCCGGATTCATCTTCGCCGCGCTGCTGTGGCCGGTCGTGCACGCGCAGGCGAACGCACGCCAGCCGGACCGGCAGAAAATGATCCCGGCGCTGCTCGAGGTCGGCGAGACGGTCATGCGGCGACAGGTGCGGCACGTGTCGATCCCGCGTCGCTTCAGCCAGATGGCGCGCGAAATCTGGGCCGCGCAGCCGCGCTTTCACCGCACCCAGGGCAAGCAACCGCAGCGACTGGCGGCGTTCCCGGTATTTCGCGCGGCCTATGATTTCATGTGTATCCAGGCGATGGTCGGACTCGTGCCGCACCAGCTCGCGAGCTGGTGGGAAGAATACCAGCGCGAACATCCGGCCACCGAGCCGGAAGCGCCGCGCAAGCGGCCGCGCCGGCGCCGGCGGAGGCGTGATGCCGGCTGAGGAAGTCTTCGTCGCGCTCGGCAGCAACATCGGCGATTCGGCGACCATCGTCGAGGGCGCGTTCGACGCGCTCGAACGGATCCGCGATACGCGCGTCACCGGGCGCTCGGCCCTCTATCGCTGCGCGGCGATCGGCGAGATTCCGCAGGACGACTACATCAATGCGGTCGCGCGACTCGAAACGACGCTCGAGCCGCTGATCCTGCTGCTCGAGTTACAGGCGATCGAGCATGCCTTCTACCGCCGGCGCGAGTCCGAGCAGCACTGGGGCCCGCGCACGCTCGACCTCGACATCATCCTGTTCGGCAACCGCGAGATCGACGACAGCCATCTGCACGTGCCGCACCCGGAATTCCAGCACCGCCGTTTCGTGCTCGAACCGATGCTCGAAATCGGCGGCGACCGTTTCTTACCCGGCTACGGCAGCCTCAGCTACCTGATCGCGCAGGCGCCGGCACTCGAACTGCACAAACTCGGGCAACCGTGACCCGAGCGTTTCGCTACATCGTCGTCGAGGGGCCGATCGGCGTCGGCAAGACCAGCCTCGCGCGCCGGCTGGCGACCGAGTTCGGCGGCGAGCTTTTGCTCGAACAGGCCGAGGACAACCCGTTTCTGGCCAACTTCTACGCCAGCCCGCGGCAGTACGCGCTGTCGGCACAGCTGCATTTCCTGCTGCAGCGCTCGCGCCAGGTGCAGGATTTTCGCCAGGCCGACCTGTTTCGCCGCGCCTGGGTCGCGGATTTCATGATCGCCAAGGACCGGCTGTTCGCCGAACTGACGCTGACCGCCGACGAACTCGCGCTCTATAACCAGATCTACACCCACCTGACGCTCGACGCGCCGACGCCCGACCTCGTGATCTACCTGCAGGCGCCGCTCGACGTATTGCGCGAGCGCATCCTGCGGCGCGGCATCGACTACGAGCAACGGATTCGCGACGACTACCTGCAACGCCTGTCCGAGGCCTACACGCGATTTTTCCACGATTACGACGCCGGCGCGCTGCTGACGGTCAATACCCAGTCGGTCGACCTGGTCGGCAATGCCGAGGATTATCGCGCCGTGGTCGACAAGATCGGCCATATCCATTCTGGACGCCACTACTTCAATCAGTCATCATTTGCGCTCTGACGAGGCGCGAGCCATGTACGTTCCGAAACCGCTCGAAGACAGGGTCACGATTCCGTACCTCAAGCAGCTGAAGCAGGACGGCGAGAAATTCGCCTGCCTGACGGCCTACGATTTCAGCTTCGCGCGACTGCTCGAGGATTGCGGCGTCGAGGTCGTGCTGGTCGGCGACTCGCTCGGCATGGTAATCCAGGGCCACGAAACGACGATCCCGGTCACGCTCGACGACATCGCCTACCACGGCCGCGCGGTCGCCGCGGGTCTCGACAACGCGCTGCTGATGCTCGACATGCCGTTCGGTTCGCTGAATTCGCCGCAGCAGGCGCTCGACAACGCCAGCGAGCTGATCAAGCATACCGAGGCGCAGGTGGTCAAGCTCGAGGGCTGGAAGTCGCAGCTCGAGATCGTCGAGTCGCTGGCGCATTTCGGCATCGCAACCTGCGCCCACCTCGGCCTGCAGCCGCAAATGGTGCACAAGATGGGCGGCTACAAGGTCCAGGGCAAGGACAAGGCCGTCGCCGATCGGATGCTCGCGACCGCGCGCGACCTCGAGGCCGCCGGCACCGACCTGCTGCTGCTCGAATGCGTGCCGGCGGCGCTCGCCGCCGAAATCACCGCGGCGCTCGAGATTCCGGTCATCGGTATCGGAGCGGGCGCCGACGTCGACGGCCAGATCCTCGTGCTGCAGGACGTGCTCAACCTGACCGCCGGCAAGAAGCCGAAATTCTCGAAGAATTTCATCGCCGGCGAAGCCAGCATCCAGGACGCGATCCGATGCTACGTGCGCGAGGTCAAGCACGGCGAATTTCCCGACGCGTCGCACAGCTTCAGCTGAGACTACCGCGATGGACCAGGCCACCAGCGTCACCGAACTCCGCCAGTACGTGCAACGCTGGCGCAACCGTGGCCAGTCGATCGCATTCATCCCGACGATGGGCAACCTGCACGCCGGACACCTGTCGCTGATCGAGAAAGGCCAGTCGCTGTGCGATCGCAGCATCTGCAGCATCTTCGTCAACCCGATGCAGTTCGGCCCGAACGAGGACTGGGACCACTACCCGCGCACGCTCGAGCGCGACCTCGAATTGCTCGAAGGCACCGGCTGCGATCTCGCCTACATGCCGACCGCGTCGGAACTCTATCCCGACGGTCTCGACCGCATCAGCAAGGTTCACGTCACCGACCTGACCGACGACTACGAGGGCAAGCACCGGCCGGGGCATTTCACCGGCGTCGCCACGGTCGTGCTCAAGCTGTTCAACATCGTCAAGCCCGACATCTCGGTGTTCGGCCGCAAGGATTTCCAGCAGTACCGGGTGATCGGCAAGATGGTCGAGGATTTCAATCTGGACGTGCAAATCGTCGGCCAGGAAACCACGCGCGAAGCTTCGGGGCTCGCGACCAGTTCGCGCAACCAGTACCTCGACCCCGAGCAGCTCGCGCTGGCGCCGCTGATTTACCGCACGCTACAGGACGCGGCGCGGCAGATCGACGAGGGCGAGCGCAATTACGCCGTGATCGAACGGCGCGCGATCGCGCGCCTCGACGGCGCCAGTTTCGAAACCGATTATTTCTGCGTCTGCAACGCCGAAACGCTGAAGCCGGCGCTACCGGACGACCGCGACCTCGTGATCCTGGTCACCGCCGCGCTCGGCGCGACGCGCCTGCTCGACAACATCGAAATCTCGCTGTGGTAATCAGCCCGCGACGGTGTACAACGCGTGCATCTCGGCGATACGGTCGATCACGCGGGCGCGCAGCTCGGGCGGTTCGAGCACCTCGACCTCGGCGCCGTACTTGAGAATATCCATGATCAGCTCGGTATCCTGGCTGTAGGGCACGCGCAGCAGGAAACGGCCGTCGTCGTCGTACTCGCTGCGCTGCTGCGGATGCCAGGTTTCGCGCGACACCCAGCGCGCGATCTCGGGACCGAAGCGCAGCACCGCCTCGCGCGTAGTGGCGCCCGAGAAAATCCCGTAGCCGCTCTCGAGCTCGCGATTGAGCACCGTCTCGTTGATCTCGATCGCCGCTTCCGGCGCGATCGCGAGCCGCTGGATCGCATCGATCGAAAAGCTGCGCAGGCCCTCGCGCAAATGGCACCACGCGTCGAGATACCAGTTGTCGCGATAATAGATCAGGCGCTGCGGCGAAACCCGGCGGTCGCTGGTGCTGTCGGCAGGGCGGCTGTAGTAGGTCATGTCGACGCACTTTCGCGACAGCAGCGCCTGGCACAGCGCCTGGAAATTCTCGCTGCGGTAAGTCTTTGCCGCCTGCGGCATGATTCGAATGCGGCGCGAAATCTCGTCGACGCTGTGGTCGCCCTCGTCGAGCAGCATGCGGATGCGCGAGCGCAGCGGTTCGATGTGGTTCGACAGCACCCCGGGCTGCAGGTTGGCGAGCAGCGCATCCATGCTCAGCAAGGCCTGGATCTCGCTGGTATTGAACCACAGCCCCGGAAGCTGGAACTGCGCCGCGCCCGGCTCCTGCTCGTAGCGATATCCGCGTCGCTCGCGGTCCCAGACGATCGGCGCGTTGAGCCGGTCGCGCAGGTACTCGAGGTCGCGCTTGAAAGTCGCCGGCGACACCTCGAGGGCGTCGAGAAACTGCTGCCGGCTGACCACGCGCCGGCTCGTCAGCATCTGATCGATCAGGTGAAAGCGTTCGGTCCGATCCATTGGCGTATCCCGGTGAAATTGTGGCTCATCGCATGAGCCACTCGATGCGGCATAATATCACGAGTTGTCTTCCGAGGAATGCCATGTACTGGTTCAATCGACTGCTCTACCGGCTATCGGCCTACTGCCGCTGTCGCGTAATCAACGGACCCGACCGCGAGCCGTACCTCGAACGCTACCACCTGATGCGCCTGCCGTTCGGTTACCGCGTCTACCTGCACCGCTTCGTCGCCAGCGATCCGGGGCGCGGGCTGCACAACCATCCGTGGCGTCACGCCGTGTCGCTGCTGCTGTACGGCCATTACGACGAGGTTCGCATGCGCGGCGCGCGCGAAGACAATTCGCTGGCCCGGCGCCGCTTGCGCCCCGGCCGTTTCAATTACATTTCCGGCGATACCTTCCATCGGGTCGACCTGCCGGCCGGCGGCGAGTGCTGGAGCCTGTTCGTCCACGGCCCCAAGGCCAAGGCCTGGGGTTTCCTGCAGCAGATGCGCTATCGCGACCACGGCGAAGTCGTCACCGAGCCCAGCAACCCGCGCTGGTGGCGCGACGCGCCGCGGCCGATCCAGGATCCGGCCATGCGATTGCCGCGTGCTGCCTGAAATACCGCTTGCCTTGTCAAGCCGGGGGCACGGGCTTGAGTTGTCCGGGCTCGCGCCCCCGGCGGGAGCATTTCTGCCGCCAGCCTAAAGCGATCGCCACATCGCGATCAGGTCGTGATAAGCCTCGCCGACCCTGATCTGCCGTCGCTGCACCCCCGTCACTTCGAATCCGGTCTGCTCGTAGAGTCGCCGGGCGGCGGACGAGTCGCTGCTGACCGAGAGTTCGAGTTGCTCGAGGCCATCGATCCTCCCGGCTTCTTCGATCAGCCGCTCGAGCAGCGCGCGACCGATACCCTCACGCTGGCGATCGCGACGCACGTACAAAAAGACGACGTCGGCGGAATGCGCCAGTTTGGGGCCTTCCCGCGGAATCAGGCGGACGGTGCCGACCAGCTCGCCGCCGGCATCGAAAGCGCCGAGGCGAAATCCCCGCGTCCGCTCGAGATCGCGCAGATGATCGACCAGCATGCCGAACGGCCGGTGGCGCACCTGCGAGTAATCGGTCGTGAACGCCGCCGGGTAGTCGCGGATCGCGTCTATCGTCAGGCGATTGAGCGCCTTCGCGTGTTTCGGCTCGAGCTTTGCGATGGTTACCATCGAGGCTTGCCGCCCGTTTCATCGGTCATGCCGACAGCATACCGCAAACGGCAGGTCTCGGAGTGTCCCCCCGCTGCTCCTAGGGCGGGGTCGACCGAGGTGGCCAAAGCGCCGAATCTCGGCTAATCTCGATGCCGTGACAGGCACCGCTGATCGTCCCGCATGACCGATAATCCCGTCTGGCGCTGGATCGACGACACGATCTTCGATCTCGGCCGCCAGTTCCGCTGGTCTTACCTGCCGCCGCTGATGGTCTACCTCGCCGCCGGCGTTTCCGGGCTGACGTCGATCGTCGGCACCTTCTTCATCAAGGATTACCTCGACCTGTCGGCCGCGTTTCTCGCCGGACTCGCGTTCTGGGCCGGGATTCCATGGACGCTGAAGATGCCGCTGGGGCACCTCGTCGACCTGATCTGGCGGCGCAAGGCGCTGCTGGTCTACATTGGCGCCAGCCTGATCGCGGTCTCGGTATTGATCATGTACGGCGTGATCGCGCATACCGAGGCGATGGCAACGGTCATGCGGCCCGAAGCCTGGTTCGTAACCTCGACGATACTCGCGCCGACCGGCTACGTGGTGCAGGACGTAGTCGCCGACGCGATGACGGTCGAGGCGGTACCGACCATCGACGAGGACGGGCAGCCCTACTCCGACTCGGAAATCCGCACCATGCACACGACGATGCAGACGCTCGGCCGGATCTCGATCATCAGCGGCCTGGTCGCGGTCGCGCTGCTCAACGTGACGATGTTCGAAGGCGTCGAATCCATGACCGAGGAGATGAAAGTCGAGATCTACGCCGATATCTACCTGCTGGCGCTGATCATTCCGTTGATTTCGATCAGCGGAGTCATTCTCGGGGGTATCCTGCTGCGTCGACGCGCGCGCGTGCTCGAGGCCCAGGGCCACGACCATTCGGCAATCGACAAATTGCTTTACGCGCCTGCCGGGGAGACCCATCCCAACTGGTGGATTCTCGGCGGCAGCCTCGTCTTTGCAATATTCACGATTTCGATGGGATTGAGCGACGTGCCGCTGGCGCAGGAAATCATCTTCACCGGCTCGATGGCGATCGTCATTTTCCTGATGTATCGCCTGCTGCTCGAACTCGAACCCGAAATGCGCAATATGCTGGTCGGCACCGCGATCATCATTTTCGTCTATCGCGCGATACCGAGCGCCGGCGCGGGTTACAGCTGGTTCGAGATCGACGAGCTCGGATTCGACCAGCAGTTCCTGTCGGTGCTGTCGCTGATCGCGTCGATCCTGACGATCTTCGGCATGCTGGTGCTGCGACCGATGATGGCGCGTCGATCGATCGCGTTCATCGTCGTCGTGCTGACGATCGCCGGCACGATCCTGCTGCTGCCCAACATCGGCTTCTATTACGGCCTGCACGAGTGGACCGCGGCGCGCACCGACGGCGTCGTCGACGCGCGCTTCATCGCCGTCATCGACACCGCGGTCGAGTCGCCGCTGGGGCAGATCTCGATGATACCGATGCTTGCGTGGATCGCGAAGAACGCGCCGCCACATCTGAAGGCGACCTTCTTCGCGGTCATGGCGTCATTCACCAACCTCGCGTTATCGGCGTCGAACCTCGGCACCAAGTATCTGAATCAGATTTACACGATCACGCGCGAGGTTCGTGACCGCATCACCGACGCGGTCACGACCGCGGCCGACTACGGCGAGCTCGGCTGGCTGCTGATCGCGGTGGCCGTCATCGGCCTGCTGACGCCGTTGTTGACCATCGCCCTGATCCAGCGCTCGCCCCTGCGCACGCAGCAGTAGTAGACCGGCGGCACGCGGCCTGAATCATGCCGCGGTGACCGCGCCACTCCCGGTCTGCTCATTCCTTCATTTCCCGGCCCGTGCCACCGGCCGCCTCGGGCAGGTCGGTAAACTTTTTCAAGCCGTCCTCGATCCGATGCGTCGACTCCTGATAGTGCACGTGAAAGCCGGGCGTGAACGGGAAATCCGCGATCGCCGCGGCCGGCACGTCGACGAGGCCCATATCCGGATGCTCGACGAAAACGTGGCCACCACATTGTGCGCACCATTTGCGCAGGCTGACGACTCCGGCATGATTCGAGCCGGGATTACCGCCGAATTCTTCGATCTCGTCCTGACCCCTGGTGATTTCGACGTTTTCGGGCTTCCACAATGTGAATGCGTTGACCGGTCCCGCCGACCAGCGGCGGCAGGAGTCGCAGTGGCAGTAGGCCTGGGCTTCCGGATCTCCCTGCAGAATCAACTGGACTGCGCCACAAAAACAACTCGCCGTGTATGTCCTGGTATCGCTCATGACTTTTCTCCATCGTGGTTTTGCTTCAAATCCCGGGGCGTGGTCCCGTCTTCGAACGTCACGGGTGATTGCGCGCGCATGTCGACGTGCAGCTGGAAGATGTCCGGCCGCGAATAATGACCCGTGACGTCCAGCGCCCTGCGCGCGATGCCGACCTTTGCCGGCTCGATGGTGCAATACAAAATGCCTGCTTCCTCGCGCATCGGCCCGGCAACGATCTCACCGCCTGGCGCGATCACCACCGAGTCACCCGGATTGATCCATTCGTCGACATCCGGATACAGCGAGTCTTTTTCCGGAAAATCGGCCGGAATGTCGCTGCCCCGTAACAGGTTGCCGCAACCGACGACCCAGCAACAGCCTTCGCGCGCGATATGCTGCAGGCTCGAAATCCAGTCATCGCCGCTGTCATAGGTTGGCGCGATATAGATTTCGACGCCTTGCGAGTAGATCGCATAACGCGCCAGCGGCATGTAGTTCTCCCAGCACAGCAGGGTGCCGACGCGGCCGGCCGGGGTGTCGACCACTTTCAGTCCCGAAGCGTCGCCAAAGCCCCAGACCATGCGTTCCGGATTGGTCGGCATCAGTTTGCGATGTCGATTGAGCAGTTTGCCTTCGGGGCCGATGACGACCACGCTGTTGAAAAGCGTCGCCCTTCCCAGGCCGCTATCCCGCTCCTCGATGCCGCAGACGACCGTGACGTCGTTGCGACTGGCTGCATGACGGAGCGGATCCAGGTCATCTGCATCGAGGTTGACCGCATTTTGCAACAGGCGCTCGTGCAGTTGCTCGGACAGGTTCCAGTCGGTGCCCGGTCGGAGGCGCCAGATCCAGGCCGGGTAACCGGGAATGAATGCCTCGGTAAAAACGACCAGCTCCGCGCCCCGCGCGGCAGCCTCGTCGACCGTTTGTGCCGCGAGATCGATGGTTTGCGCCTTGTCGAGAAACACCGGGGCTTTTTGCACGATGGCGAGGTTCGTCATGGAGATTACCGCCAGGTTGGGTTGTAAATTCGAAATCAGTGTAGTCCTGATAATAATTGCCAACAATTCACCAAAAAAAGAAACATAATGTGCAAAATTGCACAATAGGATTGAAATGAACTGGGATGATCTGAGAATATTCCTCGCCGTGGCGCGCACCGGCTCGATCAGCAGCGCCGCGCAGCAGCTGCAGGTGCAGCATTCGACTGTCTCCAGGCGCCTGCGCAAGATGGAAGCAAAGCTCGGCGCGCGCCTGGTCGAACGCAAGCGCAAGGGTTACGAACTGACCGTCGCGGGCGAAGACGTCAAGCAGGCCGCGCTGCGTATCGAAACCGAGGTGCTCGGCGTCGACGGAGCAGTGCTGGGAAAGGATGCCAACCTGGTCGGGCCATTGCGCGTAACCGCGATCAATAACATGGCCTCGTCGGTGCTGATGCCGATTTTCGCCGGTTTCAGCCGGGCGCATCCCCGGATCGAGTTGCATCTGGTCGTATCCAACTCCGACTCCAGCCTCGCCCAGCGCGAGGCCGACGTCGCGATCCGCATGACCAATACGCCAACCGACACCCTGATCGGGAAGCGCATGGTGACCGTGGCCTCGACCATTTACGGCAGCCGCGACTACCTCGCAAGGATTCGGGCGGAACATCGTGAGCCGACCTGGATCGGGGTCAATTGCTGCGAATTTCACAGATCATGGACCCGCCATGCCTGTGCCGGACAGGCGCATCATTTTTTTAGCGACGATACCCTGTTGACGCTCGCCGCCATCAAGCAGGGGCTCGGCGTTTCTTTCTTGCCCTGCTTCATGGGGGATCCGGAACCGGATCTGGCGCGCTACAGCGATCCGGATCCGGCACACAATCTGGGGTTATGGATCCTGTTGCATCCCGACCTGAGGCGCACCGCCAGGGTGCTGGCCTTTCGCGACCACATCAGCGCGGGCATCGACGAAATCAGTAATTTGTTCGAAGGTAGGGCCGCTCGGACCCAGCCAGCCTGAAGCGTTACCGAAGGCGAACGCGCCGCTGGCTCGGGGGCGGTCTATTCCGACTTCAGTTCGACCGGCTGGCCGTGCGGCGTCGCGCGGTAGGCGTTTTCCCAGTTTTCCCGCATTTGCCGCATCGCGGTGAAATCGATGTCGCTGTGCTCGTCGATCAGTCGCTCGAGCGCGACCAGCACGGCGCGGTAGTAGGTTTCCTGGTCGTCGGGCTCGCCGCGCGTCTCGGCTTCGCGCAAGGCCCGGCCGAGCGCGTCCGACCACGCGACGGCGGTAAACAGCCCGTTATGTACGAGGCTGTCGGCGAGCGCGAGCGCCTCGGCCTGCCAGGCTTCGGCGAAGGCCGGCTCGCCGTCGCTGGCGAGCAGCGGCTTCAGGTTTGCATCGTCGGCCCGGGACACGTTCAGACCTCGCCGAGATAGGCTTCCCAAAGGTCGAGGAAGACCTTGTCGCGGCTGCCTTTCGCTTCCGGCCACAGCTCCGCCGCGCTGAACTCGATGCTATAGCAGTGCTGATGGATCTCGCGCCCCTGCGCCGACAGGTCCGGAAACACGTGCGCGCCGTGCAACGCGTGGACGATGCCGACGTGATTGCGCGCGTACTGCGGCAGGCGGGTATGCCCGGCGTGGCCATGCGCCAGCGTGCGGACTTTCTGGCCGACGTCGAATTTCGGCGGCGTATCGGTTTCCGCGTCGAAGCGATGCGCGTGCGCGCGGTCCTCGTCGAGCACCTGTTCGAACGTAAGCGCCGGCGGCGGCTCGGGGCGCGCGTCCGCCGAATCGAGCGAACGGCCCGCGTCGACCTCGGCGAGCGTGATCCAGCCGGCCTCGATGTAGGTCGCGAAGTCGGTTTGCGCCCACGAATCGAAGTAGGGTCGGGCGAGGTAATCCTCGGGCACGATCAGCTCGCGGCAATGCCGCCACCAGTCGATCGTGATGCCGGGCGTGCGCGCGCATTGCGCGATGCCCCATTCGCGCCCTTCCCAGTCGTGATGAAACGGCGACCCGCCGTCGTCGACGTCGACCGGGCCGTATCCCTGCTTGCCGCCGAGATCGTGGATGCCGTCCATCAGCCGCGCCGCGTCGCACCGAGATCGCGCTCGGTGCCGATCATCGAATTGCGCGTCACCAGGGCCGCGAGTTCGTCTTCGGACAGGTCGTCGCTGCCGCGCGGCCGCTGCGGCAGGACCAGGTAGCGCAGCTCGGCGGTGCTGTCCCAGACGCGGACCTCGACCTTCTCGCCGAGCTCGACGCCGAACTCGGCGAGCACGCCGCGCGGTTCGCGCACCGCGCGGGCGCGATAGGCCGCAGCCTTGTACCAGGCCGGCGCGATGCCGAGGATCGAGAACGGGTAACACGAGCACAGCGTGCAGACGACGAGGTTGTGCACGTCGGGGGAATTCTCGACGACCTTGAGGTGCGCAGTCGCCTTGCCGAGATAACCGAGTTCGTCGATCGCCGCCGGCGCGTCGGCGAGCAGGCGCCGCTTGTAGTCGGGATCGCTCCAGGCTCTGGCGACCACGTGGGCGCCGCGCTTCGGCCCGATCTCTTCGCTGTAGGCCTCGACCCAGGCATCGATGGTTTGCGGATTGACCAGACCTTTTTCGACCAGCAGGGTTTCGAGCGCCTTGATTCGCAGCGCCGGTTCCGACGGCAAGTGGCTGTGCAACTCGCGATGGATATGGGCTACCTTGTCGGCGTCGAAATCGGTCATGCGCTACAGTATACCCCAATAGTTCGCGTCACCGTCCGGGCGAAAGCGCAATCAGGCACGGGCAATCCGCGACAAGACGAGATGCTGTCTGCTGGCCGGGATCGGCAACCGTGGTATCCTCGATCGTTCCACATCCTGGCGACAATCGCGCGCCGACGTTCAGGCAAGAACCAGTTTACTACCGACGGACTACCAGACCGTGAGAGCAAGATGAGCAACGCGATATCGTCGCCGGCGATTCGACGCCCGACGCTGTTCGACGTTTGGCGCCTGCTGTTCGTCGGTGGGATCTGGGGCGGCGCGTTCATTTTCATCACGCTGGCACTCGAGGAATTCGGCCCGGTCGGCATCGCCGCCTGGCGGGTCGCGCTCGGCGGGCTCGTGCTGGTCGTTATCTCGTTGCTGATCGGACAGCGCTTTCCGCACGGCTGGCGCCACTGGCGCTATATCTTCGTCGTCGGGTTGCTCAACAGCGCGGTGCCGTTCTTCCTGATCGGTTGGGGGCAACAATTCATCAGCAGCGCCGAATCCGCGCTGCTGGTCGCGATGGGTACCTTCGTGTCGCTACTGCTGTCGCACTTCACCAGCCACGACGAGCGCATCAACCGCGCGCGCGTGGCCGGCGTGGGCATCGGCTTCATCGGCGTGCTGGTACTGGTGTTCTGGGAACTGGTCGAGTCCGGCACCGGCAACCTGGCAGGCCAACTGGCGGTGATGGCGGCCGGTTGCAGTTACGCCACCTCGTCGGTAATCTCGCGCCGCCTGACCCACTTGCCGATGATCTCGACGTCCGCCGCGACCATGGCGAGCGCCTGCCTGTACATGATTCCGCTGGCGTTCCTGCTCGAGGACCCGCTGCCGGCGAACGCGGGTCCGCTGTCGCTGATCGCGATTGCCTATCTTGGCGTCATCGCCACCGCGCTCGCGTTCACGCTGCGTTTTTTCATCATCCGTGCCAACGGCGCGGTGTTCATGTCGCAGGTCGGTTACCTGGTGCCGCTGTTCGGCGTCATCTGGTCGGGCCTGTATTTCGCCGACGCGATCGGTTTGCAAACCCTGGTCTCGCTCGGCCTGATCCTTGCCGGCATCGCGATCACGCGGCGCGGCGGCTGAGCGGGTTCGTCGCGGCGATTACTCGCCGCAAACCTCGCCGCACGCGGCGCCCCGGCGGCGGCGCAGCCAGAATTCGTAGGCCCACTCTCCGAGCGGGCGCATTAGCGGCAGCTCGAACAATTCCCACAGTCGACGAAAAGGCGTGTGCCCCCACGCGCGAATGTTGGCGTCGAGACCGGTGAGCCAGTCGCCGTCGGCGGTCCGCAGGTGCAGGCGGGCAAGCAGCAGCGCCTTGTCCGGCAGGCCGTCGTCGGCCTCCAGCTCGTGGACATTTTCGAACGCCAGCCGATCGCCGGCGAGCCGCTCGAGCCTGGCGACCTCGGCCCGGCAGATCGGGCAGGCGCCGTCGTAGTAAAGCGTATCTTTTGCCATCCCGTGTTTACGCCGGATTCGCGGCACCGGATCGCTGCGCGCCGCCAGCCGACCCCGGCAGCGACGGCGCCAGGTTGTCTCATTCGGACTTCAATCCGGCGCGAAGGGGCATGCAGGGAAGTCGATCGGGTGCTAGGTTAATGGCGCTTCGGGGCACTTGCCCCGAAGTTTGTATGGTTTCGATTCATCGACGATCAGATCGGGAGAATCCCATGGGAATTTACATTACACAAGGAAACTACTCGCAATCCGCCATCAAGGGCATGGTCGACCATCCGGAAGACCGCGAAAAAGCCGTCGCCGGGCTGGCCGAGTCGGTCGGCGCCAGGATGCTGCAATACTACGTCACCACCGGCGAATACGACTTCCTCGTCGTGTTCGAGGGCGACAACCTGCAGGACATGGTCGCAGCGCTGATGGTGGCCGGCTCAACCGGCGGAGTCACCAACCTGAAAACAATCCAGGCCCTCACCACCAAAGAGGCCAGGGCGGCGATGGAAAAGGCCAAAACGGCGCGCGCCGCGTTCCAGCCCGCGGGCGCCGGTCGTTGAGCTAGCCCGGTTTGGCGGGCCGCGCGCCCGACCGGCGCACCCGGCCCGCCGCCTGTCGGTCGCATCGCGGCCGGCGAATTCAAGCGTGACCCTTCACGACGCCTTTCCTGCGACTTATTTCATCTGGCCGACCGCCGTCGACCGGCGGTATAGTTTGCATCCGGCCGCACAGGCTAAAAATGTAACCCGCCGCTTCGAGGACGACAGGCATCAGCCCGGGCGCTCGGGCGGCGGCGCGGAATTTCATTCGGGGCATTGCGCGATCGACCCATGGCAAGCCTCGCAAAACCACGAGAGGACAGTCTATGAGCTTCTATCTGATCCTTTTTGCCATTGCGATACTGATCGTCGCGATGGTTATGACGCTGGTGAAGTACTCCGGGCAACGCGAGCGCCGGCCGACGCGGCAGCCGGCGACGCGACGCGGGGCGACGTCGATTCGCCAGCGCACCCGCTGGCGCGCGGTCAAGATCGCGCCGGGACTGATCGCCTGCGATGCGGCCCAGGAGGTGGCCGATCGGGTCTTCCTTGCCGGCGAATCGCCGCACCTGCCGCTCGGCAGCTGCGGGCAGGTCGATTGCCGCTGCAGGTACGTCCATCTCGACGACCGGCGTAGCGGCGGCGACCGGCGCATCGACCTCGGCAGCCTCGGCGATTACCTGCCCCACGAACAGTCCGACCGCCGCCGGGGCGCCGACCGGCGTGCGCGCGGCGTTCCCGCCTGAGCGGGGGCGACGCGGCGCACCGGCGTCAACAGGTCGAATGAAAAAGCCCGCCGACCGCTTCGCCGGCCTGCGCGAGTTCGTTGTAGAGGCGCGCGGCTTCGCGGGTTTCGGCGATGCGCACGTCGATGCCCGCCGCGGCGAGTCGTTCGAGCGTCGCCGGGCTCGTCTGCAGGCGTAGCTGCATGCCCCGGCTGAGGACGACGATCCGGCAGCCGCGCTCGATCAACTCCTCGACGTCGGCCGGCAGGATCCCGGGGACGTGCTCGGTGCCGGTCTCGCGCCAGTCCCAGGCACGCCCGCCGCCGGGCCAGAGTTTGAAATCCTTGCCGTCGCCGATTTCGGCAACGCGAATTCGCCCCCAGGAAAGGCTTTCGATGAGTGGAGACTGGCCGGGTTCGGTCATCTTCGTTGCGGCGTAACGCGCCAGCGCCGGCGCGAAATACCGCCAACCTTAGCACAATCGGAAAATCGTTTTCACGCGCCGCGCCGAACTGCCGGATCGACGAGTCGCCGCGGGCGCAATCGAGACGCGCCACGGGGCGGCACAATCGCGGCCATCGAACGCCACAGAGAGCGCGATGCCGGAATCGCCCGCCGGACTACTGGAGTTGTTCGTCGATCGCGCGGCGCCGCGTCGTCGCGGTGTCGTTGACGAACTGATTGACGTCGATTGCCTTTTGCCGAGCCGCGATCGGATCGTCGGTCTCGAAGCCGGCCTCGGGCGTGCCGCGATGCGCCTGGTAATTCTGAAACACGAGCAGGCTAACCAGTAGAACCGAGATCAGGGTAATTATGAATCGCATGCCGAAGAGTATAGTCAATATTTTGACGACGTGGGGTCAGACCGGCCTCTCGTCGTCGATCGCCTGCGCGAGCGCGGGCAGCGCGTAAACCAGGCCGATGCGCTCGGCCTCGGCGTGCAATTCGCGCAGCTCGGCGAGCGTCTCGGTCGCGCGATTGCCGCGACCCCGGGCAGCCAGCGCGCGACCGCGCGCGATCGCGAAGCGGCAGCGCGGCAACGGCTCGGCCAGCGTGTACTCCTCGAGCGCGCGGGCGTAGCGTTCGGCCTCGTCCCAGTCCTGCAACTGCAGGCAGACTTCGATCGCGTCCTCGTAGAAGTTCAGGTAATTGTGCCCGGTGCTGCCCGCGGCGAGCAGTGCTTCGGCCTCGCCGAGCGCGGCGCGGCGCTCGCCCGATTCTTCACTCGCGAGTGCGAGGATGCCGAGCGCGATCGGTCCGCCGAAGCTCATGCCGGCCTCGGAGTTACGCAGCAATTCGACGCCGTCGTGCGCCAGCCGACGGGCGTCGTTGCGCGCATCGCGCGCCAGTGCGACGCGCGCGAGCAGATACAGGCAAACGCCCTCGAACATCTGTGAGCCGATGCGGCGGGCAATCTCGAGACCGTCGTCGATCCAGCGCTCGCCGTCGTCGAGCTTGCCGATGCTTGCCCAGAACGAGCCACCTATCATCGACGCCAGCATCTCGGCGCGCTGGTCGCCGGTCTTGCGCGCCTGCTCGAGCGCTTCGGCGTAATCCCGCGCGGTCGCGTCGAGGTCGTTTTGCCAGCAAGTGACGTAACCCCGCAGTGACAGGTTGGCCGCGATCACGCGGCCGAAACCGTGCTCGCGCGCGAGTTCGATACAGGCATCGAAGTATTGCCGCGCCGAGATGAAACGACCGCGGTTGTACTCGGCGTCGGCCAGCCCGGACAGCGCCATCGCCTCGACGTCGGCCGAGCCGGCCTCGCGCGCGTGCCGCAGCGAGGCCTCGTTGGCCGCGAGGCAGGCGTCGATTTCGCCGCGAAAGAAAAGCACGCCGCCGCGCATCTGGTGAATCTGCGCGAGTTCATGACTCAGGCGATGCTCCCGCGCGATTTCCTCGGCTTCGTCGAGCAATGCAAGCATTTCCTCGTGCGCATCGCTATTGCCGAGACCGGCGGCCATTCCGATTCTGGCCTGACAGCGGCCGATCTCACCATCAGAGGCCTCGCCGGCGAAGCGGTAGGCGCCGATCGATTCGGGGATACGGCCGAGTATGCGCAACGTCTCGCCCTCGAGACAGGCCAGCGCGAAGACCTCGGAGTCGGGCGCGATCTCGAGCCCCCGGCGCACGAGTTGCAGCGCGCGCTCGGGCCGGTAGAGATCGAGCTGGCGCTGCGCTGCCCGCAGGTAGGCGCTGGCCGCGCCGTGATCGCCGGCACGGTCGAGATGTTCGGCGTGCAGGATCGAATCGCGTTCGGCGAACCATTCGGCGGCGCGGCGATGCAGCCCGGCTCTTTGCCCCTTCAGCAGCGACGCGTAGATGCCGCCCTGGATCAGCGCGTGGGCAAAGATATAGAACTCGCCGTCGGGCCGCACGAGCTGGTGGTTGACGAGCTCCTGGCAATCGTAGTCCGGGTTATCGACGAGATGGCGCAAACCCTCGGCGGCGAAGCGCTGGCCGAGGATCGACGCCGCCCGCAACGCGAGCTTGTCCGCGCCCGGCAAGTGATCCAGGCGCGACAGCACCAGGCTCTTGATCGAGTCGGGCAGGCTGTCGGTGGTACTCTGGTCGCCACCGAGCAGCAATTGCTCGAGGAACAGCGGGTTGCCCTCGGCGCGCTCGATACAGCGCCGGACGAAAGCCTCGTCGGCGTCGCTGCACGACTGCGCCAGCCGCAGCGAATCTTCCTTGCGCAGCGGACCGAGATCCCAGGTCACGACCGGGTGCTCGCTGGTGCGCGCGCGCCAGTTGGTATCGATCGGATCGCCTTCGAGCCGCGAACTCATGATCATCAACGCCGGCGACTCGGCGACGACCGCGGTCAGCGAGGCGAGATAGGCCAGCGTCTCCGGGTCGGCCCAGTGCAGGCCCTCGACGACGACCAGCAGCGGGTTGTGGCGCGCGAGACGCGCGATGATCGCGCCGACCGTGCGGTGCTTGCCGTCGCTGCGCGCCGCGACCTCCATCGCATCGTAGAGGGTTCTGAGTTCGAGCGGCTGGGTCAGGTCGAGCAGATCGTTCAGGTAAACCCGCTGCTCGGGGTCGAGGATGCCGCTGGCTTCGAGCTGCTCGACGGCCTTTTCACGCTTGCGCTTGCCGCTGCCCTGCTTGATGCCGAGCAGGCTGCGCACCAGCGCCGGGATCGCTTCCTGGCCCTTGCCGACGCCGAAGTCGAGCACCAGCACCTTGTGCGGAATGAAGCCGCGCTCGGCGGCCTGGCGGATCATTGCCTCGATCAGCCGGGTCTTGCCGATGCCGGGCTCGCCGCGCATGTAAATCGTCTGCCCCTCGCGGCTCTTGAGACATTCGCCGAGCAGGCCGGCGAACTGGGCGAGCTCGGCGCGGCGGCCGACGAACTGCGAATAGACGCTGAACGCCGACGGTTCGAGGCTGGAGCGGACCTTGCGCAGGCGGAAGGCCTGCACCGGTTCGGACACCCCCTTGACGCGAACCGGTTCGAGCGCATCGGCCTCGATCAGGTTGCCGGCCAGGGCATGCGTGCTCGCGGTCATCTGGATCGTGCCCGGCGCGGCGCTTTGCTCCATGCGCGCGGCCAGCGCCACGGTCGGGCCGGAGGCATCGTATTCGGGTTTGTCGGGATCGTCACCGACCTCGAGAACGACGATCTCGCCCGAGTTCAGCCCGACCCTGATTTGGGTGCCGGCGCCGTGACTGGCTTCGAGTTCGCGCGCGTAGTCGGCGATGCGCCGCTGCATGTCGAGCGCCGCGCGGCAGGCTTCGAGCGCGTGGCGCTCGCTCGCGACCGGCGCGCCGAACATCGCCATGATGCCGTCGCCCATGAAACGGCAAACCGTGCCGAGATTGCCTTCGACCGCCTCGCACATTTGACGTGTCGCGCGATACAGCAGCGCATGCGCTTCCTCGGCGTCGAGATGTTCCGTTGCCGCGGTCGAACCGACGATATCGGCGAACAGCATCGTCACCGGTTTGCGTTCGCCCGGAATCCGCGACCAGGCCGAAATGTCGTCGTCGAGACGCAGCGCTCCCGCGGCAGCCGCATCGACGGTGCCGGGCGTTTGATCTCGCGATTGCAGTGCCGCCGCAGCGCGCAGGATGCGCAGGCGATGACCGGCCGAGCGTATACCGATGTCCTTGAGCACGTCCTGGTCGAGGCTGGGCAGCAATTCCCAGTCGATGTCATTGTCTTCGAACAGGGAGGCGTACTTCCCCAGCCCGAGTTGCTGCAACCAGGTCGCGACCGACGCTGACATCAGTGAGCCGTCATCCACTCTCCCCTCGCGGCATTATACGTGCGCCATGGTCGCTTGTCGCTCGGCCGCGCGGCCGGCTACTTCAGGTAACGCGCGTGGTACTCGAAGTGATCTTCGATGAAGGTCGAGATGAAGTGATAGCTGTGATCATAGCCGGGCTGCATGCGCAGGGTCAGCGACTGACCGGCGGCATCGCAGGCGGTCTGGAAATGATCCGGCAACAACTGACCGTCGTGCAGAAACTCGTCGGCGTCGCCCTGGTCGACCAGGATGTCGTCGACGCGCGCGCCGGACGCGACCAGGCAGCTGGCGTCCCAGGCTTCCCAGGCGCTGCGGTCGTCGCCGAGATAGGCGCCGAAACAGCCCTCGCCCCACGGGCAGCTGACCGGGTTTGCGATCGGCGCGAAGGCCGATACCGAGCGGTACTCGCCCGGCAGCTTGAGCGCGCAGATCAGCGCCCCGTGGCCGCCCATCGAATGTCCCGTGATCGACTTGATGCCCGGTATTAGCGGCAACTCCGATTCGAGCAGCGCCGGCAGTTCGCGGGTGACGTAATCGAACATCGCGTAGTGCGGAGTCCACGGGTTTTGCGTCGCGTTGACGTAAAAGCCCGCGGCCTGGCCCAGATCGTAGCGCTCGGGCTCGTCGGCGACGTCGTCGCCGCGCGGGCTCGTGTCCGGGAAAACGATCGCGATGCCATGACGCGCGGCGAAGCGCTGGAAACCGCCCTTGGTGCGCGCGTTATCGTCGGTGCAGGTCAGGCCCGACAGCCAGTACAATGCCGGCACCTTGTCATCCCGCGCCTGCGGCGGCAGGTAGACCGAGAAAGTCATGTCGCAATGACAGACCGCCGACGCGTGGGTGTAGCGGTTCAGGTAGCCGCCGCATTCCTTGATGCTTTCGATTTCGCGCATGCTAGAACAGCACGACCGACTTGATGCTCTTGCCTTCGTGCATCAGGTCGAAGGCGGTGTTGATGTCCTCGAGCCCCATCGTGTGCGTGACCAGGCTATCGAGCTCGATATCGCCACTCATGTACTTGTCGACCATCCCGGGCAGTTCGGTGCGTCCCTTGACCCCGCCGAAGGCGGTGCCGATCCAGCGCCGGCCGACGACGAGATTGAACGGCCGCGTGCGGATCTCCTCGCCGGCGGCGGCGACGCCGATGATCGTCGACACGCCCCAGCCCATGTGCGTGCACTCGAGCGCGTCGCGCATGACCTGGACGTTGCCGGTGCAATCGAAGGAATAGTCGACGCCGCCATCGGTCATATCCTGGATGTACTCCGGCAGCGAGCCGTCGACGTCTTTCGGATTGACGAAGTCGGTCGCGCCCAGTGCCTGCGCCATCTCCCACTTGCCCGGGTTGATGTCGATCGCGAGAATGCGCTCGGCTTTCGCCATGACCGCGCCCTGGATCGCCGACAGGCCGACGGTGCCGAGGCCGAAAACCGCGACCGACGCGCCGGGTCGGACTTTCGCCGTGTTCAGCACCGCGCCGATACCGGTGGTCACGCCGCAACCGAGCAGGCAGGCCTTGTCGAGCGGCGCCTGCGGGTTGATCTTCGCCAGCGCGATTTCGGGCACGACGGTATATTCGCTGAAGGTCGAACAGCCCATGTAGTGATAGAGTTCCTTGCCGTTGTGGGAAAAGCGACGGGTTCCGTCAGGCATGAAGCCGGTCCATACGGTACCGGCGATCGACTGGCACAGGTTGGACGCGTCCGAGCTGCAATAGGCGCAGGTCGGCTCGCCGCACTCGGGGATATAAAGCGGGATGACGTGGTCGCCGACTTTGAGGTTCTTGACGCCGGGACCGCACTCGACGACCTCGCAACCGCCCTCGTGGCCGAGCACGCACGGAAACGCGCCCTCCGGATCTTCACCCGACAGCGTGAACGCATCGGTATGGCAGACGCCGGTCGCGTGGACGCGCAGCAAGACCTCGCCCTGTTGCGGGCCCTGGACTTCGATTTCTTCGATTTCGAGGGGTTTTTTCGGTTCCCATGCGACCGCGGCTCTGGCTTTCATCGATGCTCCTCAGTGGCGGGTTTGAATGATTATCGGGGGGGCAGCCTAAATGAGATGGGTCGAACGAGTCAAGCCGGTCATGTCGCCTCCCGGATCACGAAATGCATTGAATTATTTCGCGGTTTCGGGCTCCAACTGAAGACGATCATCGAGGGGGAGAGTCATGCGCATACTGGCATCGAAACGAGCGAGAATCCTCATACTCCTGGGCATCCTTTTGGGCGCGGTTGCGTACAAGTTTGCCAACGCCGGTCCGACCAACGGCTTCGACCTGTCGAACTCGGTGCTACCGCGCGAGCAGATTCTGCATGGCGGACCGCCACGCGACGGCATCCCGGCCCTGTCCGATCCGAAACTCGTCGAGCCGGCCGCGGCCGAATACCTCGGGCCGACCGACCGTATTGTCGGCATCGTCCTCGGCGGCGAGGCGCGCGCCTACCCGGTGCCGATCCTCAACTGGCACGAGATCGTCAACGACGAAATCGACGGTCGCAGATTCGCGATCACCTATTGCCCGCTATGCGGCACCGCGGTCGCCTTCGACGCGACGATCGACGGCAAGCCGACCGACTTCGGCGTATCGGGGCTGCTCTACAACAGCGACGTGCTGCTCTACGACCGCGATACCGAATCGCTGTGGTCGCAGATCATGGCGCAAGCGGTGGCGGGTGAGCGCGTCGGCAAGATGCTCGAGATGATCCCGATCAGCCATACGACCTGGCGCGACTGGCTGGCGAAGCATCCCGACACGCGGGTGCTGTCGGACGAGACCGGATATTTCCGCGATTACAAGCGCGACCCCTATGCCGGCTACGAGAAATCACGCTACACCTATTTCGCGGTCAACAACGAAGCGCCCGACAATTATCATCCGAAAGAAGTCGTGCTCGGTCTCGAGGTCGATGGCGTCTACAAGGCCTACCCGTTCGTCGAACTCGACAAGCTCGGCAAGGCCCGCTTCGACGATGCGATCAACGGCAAGCGCTTCGAGTTCGAGTGGGACGGCGACAACCGCAGCGTGCACGTCGCCGATGCGAACGGCAAGCCCGTCGCCGGGATCCAGGGCTTCTGGTTCGCGTGGTTTGCATTCCACCCCGACACCCTCGTCTTCAAGGCCGAAGGCTCCTGAGTCATCGCATCCCGAGGGTACTTGCACGTCATTGCGAGATCCGCGCGGCCCCGTCCGCGCGGGTCGAAGCAACCTCCCGACTCTCGCCCGATCCCGTTCGGTCGCCTCGCCAGGTCTGCGGTGATCCGATAAATCGTCTGCGGGCATTGTTCAGGTAGGATTAACCGCGGCCGGATATTGTGCCAAAATACACATTTTCTGATTCGCCTTGCTCCGACTGCGGCTTATTCTGCTTGCAGGCCTGTTGTCTGCAACTCCGCTCCCTCGCGCCCTCGCGGCCGAGGACTGGAGCCTGTGTCGCGTGCCGGCTTTCGTCTACACCCCGGTCGAGGGTCTGGCTAGCGACGAGACCCTGATCGAAGCGCAATCCATCGCCAGCGAGAGCAGCGAGCAAATCCGTTTCGTCGGCGATGTCACGGTGGCGCGCGCCGACGAAACCATCCGTGCCGACGAACTGCACCTCGACAAGCAGACTCAGCAGATTCGCGCGCGCGGCGACGTCCTCTTCGAGAGCCCGCGCTACCGGCTCGAAAGCCCGAGCATCATGATCGACGACGAGCGCGAACGGGCGCGATTCGATACGCCCGAGTTCGAGTTGCGAGATCGCCACGGTCGCGGCCGGGCGACCCGTATCGAAAAGCTGGATGCGTCGCGCAGCCGCTTCGAGGACCTCTTCTACACCGCCTGCGATCCCGGCGACCGCGACTGGCATCTCGCCGCGAGCGAGCTCGAGATCGACGACGCGACCGGGCGCGGCACGGCCAAACACGCACGCCTGTATTTTCAGGAAATCCCGTTTTTTTACCTGCCCTGGTTTCAGTTTCCGATCGACGATCGTCGCCTGACCGGCGTATTGACGCCGCGTTTCGGCTACGCCGATTCGCAGGGCGCCCAGCTCGCGCTGCCGGTCTACCTGAATCTTGCGCCCAATTACGACATGACGGTCACGCCCGACTATTACGGCAAGCGCGGGTTGCAGCTGAATACCGAAAATCGCTACCTGTTCGCGTCGAGCCACGGGCAGGTCGACCTGTCCTACCTCGACGACGACGCGTACGAGGATTCTCGCTATTTCCAGGAATGGCGGCACCTTACCCGCCTGGATCGGCGCTGGCAGGCGGACCTGACGCTGGCCGAGGTCTCGGACGGCGAATTCTTCGACGATTTCGACAATGTCGCGCCACGCTATAACAGTATCAGCCACCTCGAGCGCTACGCGCGTCTCGCGCGGCGCGGCGAAACCTGGAACGGCGAGCTGTTATGGCAGGATTACCAGACCCTCGACGAGGCGACCGCGGCAATCGACCGCCCGTACAACCGCCTGCCGCGCCTCGCGCTGGACGGCGATTTCGACCTGCACGACGACCGGCTGGTCGCGCCGCTGCGCGCGGAATGGGTCAACTTCGAGCGCGACGACAGCGTCGACGGCGAGCGTACGCACCTGGTCGCAAAGCTGCGCTGGGCCGCCGGGGAGAGCGGCTACTACGTCAGACCGGAGCTGCAGCTCGCGATGACCGACTATCGCCTCGAAGACAGCGGCGGCGATGATCATTTCGATCGCGTGGTGCCAACGCTCGCAATCGACACGGGGCTTCGCTTCGAGCGCCTCGCCGGCACCGACGCACAGTGGCTGCAAACCCTCGAACCGCGGCTGTACTTCCTGCACACCCCGTTCGAGGATCAGGCCGATTTTCCCGATTTCGACACTTCGCTGCTGTCCGCGACCTACGACAATTTCTTCCGCAACAATCGCTTCAGCGGCAGCGACCGCATCGGCGACGCCAGCCAGGTCAGCTTCGGTATCGCGACGCGCGTCTTCGCCGCCGACAGCGGCGACGAACTGCTGCATGCGCGCGCGGGTCAGATCTTCTATTTCAAGGACCGGCGGGTCAGTCTCGACGGCGACCGCGACGACGCTTCGCGCTCCGATCTCATCGCCGAGCTGGATGTCAGGCCCGACCAGCGGCTGACCTTGACCACGCGACTGGTGCGCGACGAAGCCACGGGCGACGTCGACGATCGCGATTTCGCAATCAATTACAGCGCCGACGGCCGGGTCGCCAATCTCGGCTACTACTTTACCGAGGACGAGCTGGAACAGGCGCTCGTTTCGATGGTCTATCCGCTGAACGAGCGCTGGACGCTGGTCGCGAAGTATCACCAGTCGCTGCTGTTCGATCGACCGGTCGACCATTTGCTCGGCTTTGCCTATGAATCCTGCTGCTGGGGAATTAAAATACTCGCCGGCCAGAGTGGCAACGAAAGCGACGACTTTGCCGAGAGCGACGAGCGCATCTATTTCGAGATCACGCTCAAGGGTCTGAGCGCGGCAGGGCGCGACATCGACGCGCGGCTCGCCGATGCCATTCCCGGCTATCGCCCGAGATTCTGAACACCGACCCGATGAAGAGATGACAAGACTGACGACATTGCTGATCACCGCGCTGCTGTGGGTTTCGCCCGCCGGGGGAGAAATAGTTTCGCTCGACGCCATCGTTGCGATCGTCGACGAGAGTGTGATCACGCGGCGCGAGCTCGAGAACCGCATTCGACTGGTACGCACCGATTTCGAGAAATCCGGACGCCGCCTGCCCGACGGCGACACCCTGCGGCGACAGGTGCTCGAGGTACTGATCAACGAGTCGCTGCTGCTGCAGGAAGCGAATCGCCGCGGGATTCGCATTACCGACAGCCAGCTGAACCAGACCATGCAGCGCGTCGCCCGGCAAAACAACCTGAGCCTGTCGGAGTTTCGCCTGCGACTGATCGCCGACGGCGTCGATTACGACGAGTACCGCGAGTCGGTGCGCCGCGAACTGACCGTGTCGACACTCGGGCGGCAATACGCGCAGCGTAACGCCAGCGTCAGCGATGCCGAGGTCGACGAATTCATCGAGCGCAGCGGCGAAGGCAACGCCGACCTCGAGTACCGGCTCGCGCATATTTTGATCGCGGTCCCCGACGCCGCGTCGCCTGCGCAGGTCAACGATGCGCAGATGCTGGCAAACGAACTGCTCGCCCGACTCGCGCAGGGCGAGGATTTCGACAGCCTCGCCAACGCTTTCTCCGCCGGCGACACCGCGCTGCAGGGCGGCGATCTCGGCTGGCGCAAGCAGGCCGAAATTCCAAGCCTGTTTACAGATCCGGTGCTGTCGATGAATCCCGGGGACTACGCCGGTCCGATCCGCAGCGCCAGCGGCTTTCATATCGTCTACCTGCGTGAGCGCCGCGACGCCGGGCAGGTGCTGACGCGGCAAAGTCGCAGCCGTCATATCCTGATTCGCCCCAACGAGCTGATCTCGGAAACCGAAGCGCGCGAACGGCTCGACGAGCTGCGCGAGCGCATTCTCGCCGGCGAGGAATTCGAGCGCCTCGCGCGGCTCTACTCGGTCGATTACAACAGCGGCGCGAGCGGCGGCGACATCGGCTGGAAGGGTCCCGGCGAGACCGTGCGCGAGTACGAAGAAGTCGTCGAGCGGCTCGAACCCGGCGAACTGAGCCAGCCCTTCCGTACGCAATTCGGCTGGCACCTGGTCGAGGTCACCGACCGGCGCACGGTCGACGAAACGGCGCAGACCCGGCGCAACCAGATTTACTCGCAGCTGCTCGAGCAAAAGCAGCGCGAAACATTCGACCTGTGGAAAAGGCGCCTGCGCGACGAGGCCTTTGTCGTGTTTCCCGACCAGGACGATGCCTGAACTGGTCGTCACCTCGGGCGAACCCGCCGGTATCGGCCCCGACATCGTCGCCTGCATCGATCCGGCCCGGTTCGACGCGCGGCTGATCGTCGTCGGCGATCGCGATCTGCTGGAGGCGCGCGCCAGCCAGCTCGGTAAGAAACCGCGTTACGTCGACTACGGCGCCGGCGACGATGGTGTCGAGGTCATCCACGAACCGCTGGCGGCGCCCTGCCGACCGGGCGAACCCGATCCCGCCAACGCGCGCTATGTCCTGCGCTTGCTCGAGCGCGCCTGCCGCGGTTGCCTCGACGGGGAATTCGACGCGATGGTGACCGCGCCGGTGCAAAAGGACGTGATCAACCGGGCCGGCATTGCGTTCAGCGGTCACACCGAGTTCCTCGCCGATCTTTGCGACGCCGGGCTGCCGGTCATGTTGCTGACCGCAGGCGAACTGCGGGTTGCGCTGGTCACGACCCACCTGGCGCTGCGTGACGTCCCCGACGCGATTACCGACGATCGCATTCGCCGCATTGCGACGACACTCGAGGCCGGCCTGCGCGAGCGTTTCGGCCTGCCCGCGCCGCGCATCAAGGTGTGCGGCCTGAACCCGCACGCGGGCGAAGCCGGCTACCTTGGCCGCGAGGAGATCGACGTCATCATCCCGGCGCTCGACGCCTTGCGCGCGCGCGGCATCGACCTCGACGGACCCTACCCGGCCGACACGCTGTTCACCGAGGGCCAGCTCGCCGACGCCGACGCGGTGCTGGCAATGTATCACGACCAGGGCTTGCCGGTGCTCAAGTACAAGGGTTTTCACCAGGCGGTCAACACGACGCTCGGCCTGCCCATCGTCCGCACCTCGGTCGATCACGGCACCGCGCTCGCGCTGGCGGGCAGCGGCCGCGCCGCGCCCGACAGCCTGTTTGCGGCGATCGACTCGGCAATTTTCCAGGTCGCCAACCGGCTGCGGCATGGCGCCGACGCGTAAACGTTTCGGTCAGCATTTTCTCGAGGACGCCGCCGTGGTCGAGCGCCTGTTGCGCGCGATCGACCCGAGAATCGGCGATCGACTCGTCGAGATCGGCCCGGGCCGGGGCGCGTTGACCTACCCGCTGCTCGAACGCGCCGGTCGGCTTGCGGCGATCGAACTCGACCGCGACCTGCTGCCGCTGTTGCGCGCTGGTGCGAGCACGCGCGGCGAGCTCGAATTGTTCAACGTCGACGTGCTCGAGTTCGACTTCGCCGCGCTCGGCGAGCCGCCGTTTCGGGTCGTCGGCAATCTGCCTTACAACATCTCGACGCCGCTGCTGTTCCATCTGCTCGATTCGCTGTCGCTGATCGACGACATGCATTTCATGTTGCAAAAAGAAGTGGCCCGGCGGCTGGTCGCGGCACCCGGCGGCGGCGACTACGGTCGGCTGTCGGTCATGCTCCAACAGCGCTGCGAATGTCACTACCTGTTCGAGGTCGCGCCGCACAGCTTTCGCCCGCCGCCTAAAGTCGATTCGGCGGTCGTGCGTCTCGAGCCGCTGGCATCGCCGCGATTCGACGCCGGCGATCCCGCGCGTTTCGCGGATATCGTGCGGACGGCTTTCGGCCAGCGGCGCAAGACCATCGGCAACTCGCTGAAAACTCTGCTCGGCCGTGACCGCATCGCGGCCTGCGGCATCGACCCCGGACTGCGCGCCGAAAACCTCAGCGTCGCCGACTTCGCGCGGCTGTCGCGCGCGAGCGAGGCGGCGTGAGCCTGCTGTCGCTGATCGTCGCGATGGACGAAAACCGCCTGATCGGCCGGAATAACGCGCTGCCGTGGCGGCTGCCCGCAGATCTCGCGCATTTCAAACGGACGACGATGGGCAAGCCGGTGGTGATGGGACGCAAGACTCACGCATCGATCGGTCGGCCGCTGCCGGGACGGCGCAATCTGGTCGTTACCTCCAACCCGCAGTACCCCGCGACCGGCTGCGAAATCGTCGCCGGTATCGATGCGGCGCTCGCCGCTTGCGACGATGCCGACGAGGTCATGCTCATCGGCGGCGCGTCACTTTACGCGCAAACGCTAGCGCGCGCCGACCGCCTCTACGTCACGCTGATACACCATCGCTTCGAGGGTGACACCTGGTTTCCCGAGTTCGACAGGGACGCCTGGCAGGTCGATTTTCGGCAGGATTTTGAGCCCGATCACGGCAATTCTTACCCCTATTCATTTATAAAATTTACTAGAGAATTTTGATTTTTTTTGGGGTAGACTGATCCGCCCGGGCAAGCGGGGGGGGGATCCAGATCGGAGAATAATATGAGCGATGAAGTCAAAAGCATGGAGAGCCGGACTTATATTATTGGCCGCGAAGGCCACATTTATATTAACGACCCGACCGTCAGCAAACAGCACGCCGAAATCCAGGTCATCAACGGCGAGGTCTACCTGCGCGACCTGAATTCGACCAACGGCACCTTCCTCATCAAGAACAATCGCCTCGTCCCGTTCCACGAAGGCTACGTGCAATTGCATCAACCGATAGTGCTGGGCAATCGCCAGTACACGGTTCGCAACCTGCTCGAAATTGCCGGCGCCTTCTCGGCGCTCGATTCGACCGATTCCGACTGAGTCAGCCGCCGACCGCCTTGCGTCGGCGATCGTCGATGAAGGCCGCGGCACCATCGACGGCTTCCGCCACCTTGTCCAGCATCGCGTTGCGCTCGCCCGGTGCGAGGTAAAAGGCCATGTCGATATCGTGACGTATGTAACGCGCCGGCAGGCGCGTCAGTGCGTAGCAGGCGACATCCTGGAAAAACTCGTCGTCCCGCTCGGGGTACTCGTCGACCTTGTGCTCGCAGATATACTCGAACACCAGGCGTTCGTAGTAGTTGTGCAGACTGCTGAAATCCATGCGCGCCCCCCGCGGTGCCGACTCCGATGGTATCGGCACCGCGGTTCGAATCCGTAGCCCGCGGGCGCGGGCGCTCTCGCTAGAGACCCGCGGCGAGCAGCAGCACGCCGAGAATCCAGACCCACGGGCTGCTGCCTTCGTCGGCCTGTTGCGGAATCGTGACGTTGAACTGCTCGGCCTCGTCGGTGTCGAGGAAACCGAGCGGCACCGGCACGTCGCGCTCGAGCGTCAGCTTTTCGCTGGTGGCGGTGCCATACTCGCCCATCGCCATCAGGATCTGCACGTCTTCGTCGGTCGTCAGCGTGATCGCGCCCTCGAGCACCGCCGCGTGCAACTTGGCCTCGCGGTCGTTGCGGCCGACGGTTTGCGTGCAGTCGTCGCCCTTGCAAAGCTTGATCAGGTAATCGGTGCCACGAATGCCGATGGTCGCAAACCCGGTCTGGACCTGGTAGTTGGCGAGCGCGCTGGCGCCGATCGATCCCGTGATCTTGCGAAAGCCGCCGCGCAACAGGTCGAGGATACTGCTGCTTTCCTTGCCGTAGCCCGACGTGATCGTGTATTCGCTGACCTTGACGACCGAATCCGGCTTCAGGTGAATTTCGGCACCGTCGTCCATGACGATCAGCAGCTGCGATTCGGCATCGGTCTCGAGACGGTCGCCCTCGAAGATTTGCGAGTTGATCTGCAGTTCCCCGAAGCGATCGTTGAGGTCGCGCGCGGTTGCGCGACCCTCGAGTCGCGCAACGTGGCCGACCTTGATCTTGCCCGCGATCTCTTCCGCGTAGACGCGCCTGATATCGACGAGCTTGAGCCGGGCGCCGTTGACCAGGCGATCCGAGTACGGATGGAACGAGGTGGGATTGGTTTCGATCAGTTTTTCACGGATCTGTGGCCACAGGTCCTTTTCCCTGGGATAAATTCGCGCAATGATCTCATCGATTGTCATGCCCGGAATGATTTTCAGGATGACCCGCGAGGACGGCACCAGTTCGACGGTCGCCTCGGCCGACGCCGCAGGCAACCAGGCTGCCGTGGATACAAACGTCAGAATCAGGGCAACAAGCAGGTTCTTGTTCAAGAGACTTCACCTTCCATCGTCGTGATATCCTCGGCCTGGCGCAGTGCCTGACTGACGAAACGCGCAGTGACCCTGAGGATCGCCAGATCGTTTTCGTCGAACACCTCGCTGTACCGGTTGTTTACCACTTCGATTGCTCCATAAGTTTTGTCGTTGTCATACAACGGCGCGCACATGAGTGCGCTGGTATTGAAGCCGATAGCCTGATCGACCTCCGAGGACCATTGCGACGAGCGATGGACGTCCGTAACCAGCATCGCCTCGTGGGTCTCGACCACGTGCCCGACTATACCGGTGTCGATGCTGATTCGATGATCCAGCAACTGCTCCCGGGTTTCGCCGATTACCTCGGCGAAAACCAGTTCGCGGGTCGCGTCATCGACCAATACCAGCGAGCCGTTTTCCGAGTCGCAGGCGTGCAGGGCAAGCGCCAGAAAATCGTTGATCACGCGTTTCAGGTCGAAGTCCGCGCGCATCTCGCGCATGATTTCGTCCATCCGCTGCAGCGCACGAAACGCTTGTCGGTGGCGGATCAACTGCGTACCGAGCTTTTGATTTCGAGCCTTGAGCGCTTCGTTTTCGCGCCTCAGCATTTGTACGATATCGCGCCTATTTATACCCATGTACGCACCGCAGACTGGTATACAGTATAGTTGCAATCTCGCCGAAACCAGGGAATTACATCGCTTTTGAACGGCGGCACCGCGAAAAAAGTGAACTAGTTTACCCGTCGAATGTGAAAAATTTTCGGCGGTTTTGCGCGCCAGTACCTTAATCCGAGGGGTCGATTGGTCTACGCGTGTGGGAGTCGACGAAGAACCAGTCTTCGGACTCGTAATCGATTCGCAGGGCCACCAGGTGCCCGCCCCAGACCGCACCGCCGTCGAGTGCGAAGAAGCGCCCGTAGCAGCCGACCGGCAGCGTCGACCAGTGCCCGAAATACACCCGGATCGCCGGATCCAGCGCCGCCTCCAGCTGAAACCAGGGCATCAGGCCCTTGCGCACGTACTGACGAGGCGGGCCGTTGGCGACGAAATCGAGCTTGTCGCCGGCGGCGAGATAGCGCATACGCGTGAAAATATTGGTGATGCAGCGAAGGCGCTTGCCGCCGGTCAGGTCATCCGACCACCTCGCCGGCTTGTTGCCGTACATCTTGTTGAAGAACTTCTCAGGATTCTCCCCGCGCAAGACCGTTTCGACCTCGCCGGCGAGCCGTTGCGCCTGGCGCAGATCCCACCGCGGGTGGATGCCGGCGTGCACCAGCAGGGCCTTGTGTTTCCTGCTGTAATGCAGCAGCGGGCGCTGCAGCAACCAGCCTAGCAACGGGTCGCGGTCGTGGGCTTCGAGTACCGGGTAGAGCGACTCCGAGTTGCTGCTGCGATCGATGCCGTGGGCCAGTGCGAGCAGATGCAGGTCGTGATTGCCGAGCACGACTTTGGCGCTCTTGCCGAGCGACTTGACGAAGCGCAGGGTTTCGAGCGATTGCGGGCCGCGACTGACGAGGTCGCCGCAAAACCACAGCTTGTCGACGGCCGGGTCATAGCCGATCTTGTCGAGCAGGCGGCAGAGCTCGTCATAGCAGCCCTGCAGGTCTCCGATCGCGTAGATCGCCACGGATGAGCGGGATCAGTGCAATACGCGCGGCGTCGACAGGACGAACTCTTCGATCGGCGCGTCGAAGCGCGAGCCGTCCTCGGCCAGCATCTGGTAGCTGCCCCGCATCGTGCCGACCGAGGTTTCGAGCATCGTGCCCGAGGTGTAGACGAATTGCTCGCCGGGATTGAGTTCGGGCTGCTCGCCGACCACGCCGTCGCCACGAACTTCCTGCACCTTCTGGTTGGAATCGGTGATGATCCAGTGGCGTGTCAGCAACTTGGCACGCTGGTGGCCCTTGTTGCGGATCGTGATCGTGTAGGCGAAAACGAAATAGTTCTGCTCCGGATTCGATTGCTCCTCGATATAACGGGTTTCGACGTCAACCTGAATCCGGTTCAATCCTGGTTCACTCATGAGTCTTCGATCCTGCCGGGCCTACGCGGCGCATTATACCGCGACCGCGGCCTTGATGTGATCATGGCAGCGGTAATTGCGCAGTTCGAAATCCTCGAAGCGGAACTCGAATAGATCTTCGACCTCGGGATTGAGCACCATTTGCGGCAACGGGAAGGGCTCGCGCTCGAGCTGCAGCCTGGCCTGCGACAAATGATTGGTGTAGAGGTGGGCGTCGCCGAGCGTGTGCACGAAATCGCCGGGCTCGAGCCCGGTGACCTGCGCAACCATCATCAGCAGCAGCGAATAGGACGCGATATTGAACGGTACGCCGAGAAAGATATCGGCGCTGCGCTGGTAGAGCTGGCACGACAGGCGGCCGTTGCAGACGTAGAACTGGAAGAACGCGTGACACGGCGGCAGCGCCATCTTGTCGATTTCGCCGACGTTCCACGCGCTGACGATCAGGCGCCGTGAGTCGGGATTGTCGCGGATTTCGTCGATTAGCCGGCGTATCTGGTCGACCGTGCGCCCGTCGGCGGTGCGCCACGAGCGCCACTGCGCGCCGTAGACCGGTCCCAGGTCGCCGTTATCGTCGGCCCATTCGTCCCAGATGCGCACCTTGTTGTCGCGCAGGTAGCCGATGTTGGTATCGCCGGCGAGAAACCACAGCAATTCGTGGATGATCGAGTGAACGTGCAGCTTCTTGGTCGTAACCAGCGGGAACCCCTGGTCGAGAGCGAAACGCATCTGGTGGCCGAAGACCGACAGGGTGCCGGTGCCGGTGCGATCCCGCTTCTCGTCGCCGTGCTCGAGCACGTGCGCCATCAAGTCAAGATATTGCTGCATATTCGCCCTTGCGTCTGGCCACTACCAGCAGAACAAGGCCCACTATAATCATCGGCAGCGATAATACAATGCCGCGCGTCAGCCAGTCGGTGCCGAACAGGTAACCGAGGTGCGCGTCGGGCAGCCGGATGAATTCGACCGCGCTGCGAGCGGCCCCGTAGAGCACCAGGAACCACGCCGAAATCGACATCACCGGGCGCGGTTTCGCCGACAGCCACCATAGAACGGCAAATAGCAGCAAGCCCTCGAGCAGCATTTCATAGAGCTGCGTCGGGTGGCGCGCGGCGAAACACAGCGGCCCGGCGTAGTCGACGTAACGATCCGGCGGAAACTGCTCGCACGACAGCTTCACTGCCCACGGTACCTTGCCGGGCGCGCCCCACAGCTCGGCGTTGATGAAATTACCGAGGCGGCCGGCGGCGAGCCCGAGCGGCACCAACGGCGCGATGAAATCGGTCAACTGCCAGAAGCCGCAACCGAGCTTGCGCCGGTACCAGGCCATCGCGGCGAGCACCCCGAGGAAGCCGCCGTGAAACGACATGCCGCCTTCCCAGATCTTGAACAGGTAGAGCGGGTTCTGCGCGAACTCGCCGAAGTTGTAGAAAATCACCGAGCCGATGCGCCCGCCGAGCACGACGCCGAGGGCGCCGTAGAAGATCAGGTCGTCGACCTGCTCGGGCTCGACCGGGCTGTGCGCCTGCCGCGCGCGCAGCTTGCCGAGCCACCAGGCGGCGACAAAGGCGATCAGGTACATCAGACCGTACCAGTGGATCCGGACCGGGCCGAGGGCGATCGCGACCGGATCGATCGAGGGATAGGCGAACATGGCGGGTTGTCGGGGCTAGTTTCTCAAGCGGGCGCGTCCGGGTGGTATTATGCCCGGATTCACCCTCGATTGCAGGAGTCGAAGCGCGATGTCCAACGCCCTGGCCGGCGAATCCAGCCCCTACCTGCGCCAGCACGCCGACAATCCGGTCGACTGGCTGCCGTGGTCGGACGCGGCGCTCGAGCGCGCGCGCGCCGAGAACAAGCCGATTTTGCTGTCGATCGGCTACTCCGCATGCCACTGGTGCCACGTGATGGCGCACGAATCATTCGAGGACAAGGATACCGCGGCGATCATGAACGCGAATTTCATCAACATCAAGGTCGATCGCGAGGAACGGCCCGACCTCGACCGCATCTACCAGACCGCGCACCAGCTGCTCGCGCAGCGCCCGGGCGGCTGGCCGCTGACGATGTTCCTGGCACCGGCCGACCAGCTGCCGTTCTTCGGCGGCACCTATTTCCCGCGCGAGCCGAAGTACGGGATGATTTCGTTCAGGGAACTGCTCGAGCGCATCGCCGGGGTTTACCGCGACGAGCCCGACAAGATTCGCCAGCAGGGCGAAGCCGTGCGCCAGGCGCTGATCCAGATCGAACTCGCCGAAAACCAGAACCGCCAGGCGGCCGACGTCGCCGCGCTCGAGATCTTCGATCGGCAAATGCTGTCGGCCTACGACCGCGAGCATGGCGGCTTCGGCCAGGCGCCGAAATTTCCGCAACCGGCGATCCTGCGCCAGGCGCTGCGCCGTGCCTGGGCGAAAACCGGCGGCGACCCGGTGTATCGGGCGATCGATCACACGCTCGAGCGAATCGCGGCCGGCGGCATCCAGGACCACGTCGGCGGCGGCTTCTTCCGCTACTCGGTAGACGCCGAGTGGATGATTCCGCACTTCGAAAAAATGCTCTACGACAACGGCCAGTTGCTGCAGGTCTTCGCCGAGGCCTATGCGCTGGCCGGCCGACCGGCTTATCGCGACGCGGTCGACGGCATCGTCGCCTGGCTCGAAGCGGAGATGCGCGCGCCGTCGGGCGCCTGGTACGCCGCGCTCGACGCCGATTCCGAAGGCGAGGAAGGCAAATTCTACCTGTGGGAGCCGGACGAGGTGCGTGAAATCGTCGGCGACGACGCCTGGCCCGCGCTGGCCTGGCGTTTCGGTCTGGACCGGCCGGCGAATTTCGAGGGCCGCTGGCATTTGCACGGCTATCGGGACGCCGAGGCGACCGCCGGACGGTTCGCGCTCGACGCCGACGCCTATACCGCGCAACACGTAGAGGCTTGCACGAAGTTACTTGCGGCGCGCGCCCGACGCGTGCGTCCGGGGCTCGACGACAAGATCCTGACGAGCTGGAACGCGCTCGCCGCGCGCGGCCTCGCGGCCGCGGCGCGGGTGTTTGCCCGTGCCGATTATCACGCACTGGCGCGGCGCTGCGTCGATGCGCTGCGCGCCGAATGCTGGCTCGACGACCGCCTGCTCGCGCTCGCGCGCTCATCGGGCAAGCGCCTGCCCGCCTACCTCGACGATTACGCGCTGCTGCTCGCGGCGGTGCTCGATTGCCTGCAGTTCGAATGGGACGGCGACTTGCTCGAGTTCGCGGTGACCCTCGCCGCGCGCCTGCTCGACGACTTCGAAGACAAGACCAATGGCGGCTTCTACTTCACCGCGATCGATCATGAAAAGCTGATACAGCGGCCGAAATCCTGGCAGGACGAGGCGATGCCTTCGGGTAACGCGATCGCCGCGCTTGCACTGCACCGGCTCGGCCTGTTGCTCGGCGAGCAGCGGTATTGCGACAGCGCCGAGCGCGCGCTGCAATCGGTCGCCGACAACCTCAACCAGGTGCCTTTCCACGCCGCCGGATTCAATGCGCTGCTCGACGAAGCGAACTCGCCGCCGCTACAGCTGATCGTGCGCGGCAACACCGGTGCGCTGGTCGCGTGGCGCGCCGAGATCCTGCCGCGACTCGCGCCGGCGCAATCCGCGTATTTGATCCCCGCCGACGCCAAGGGCCTGCCGCCGGCGCTTGCCGACAAGACCGGCGCCGACCTGCCGGCGGCCTGGCCTTGTGAAGGCTTCGCCTGCCGCGCCCCCATCCAGGACCTCGACGCCGTCCTCGCCGAAATCCGAAACCCGCCGTCAGACGTCCAATAGTATTGGTTCAGATCGGGTATCAATTTTTTCATCTCGCGACTCGATCGCGGGATCCAGGGGCGTTGGCACAATCCCGGCTCCGACTCCGACTCTGGAATCCAACGGTCCGGCGCTCCGGGTTGAGCCGCGGTATGACAGGTTGGTAAAAACCATTGCGCATTCTTACCGGGGGCGAAAAATCGGTCAGAAGAACAGGATGAGGGCCCAGGTGACGGCCAGCAGCAGGATCGCGAGCGCGACCGCGGCGGAGCCCATGTCCTTGGCTCGGCCGGAGAGTTCGTGGCGTTCGCCGCCGATGCGGTCGACCGTCGCTTCGATCGCCGAGTTCAGGATTTCGACCAGCGGCAGCAGGATCGCGCTGCCGACCAGCAGGGCCTTCTCGACGCCGCCGTCGCCGAGGTAGAGTCCGAGCGGGACCAGCAGCAGGCAGGCCCAGATTTCCTGGCGGAAAGCTTCCTCGTGGGCATAGGCCGCGCGCAGGCCCTGCCACGAGTAAATCGTCGCATTGACGATGCGCATTAATCCGGAATGGCCGCTATCTGCCAAGATCGACTGCCGAAGCCGTAATGATAGCGGACCGCCGCGGTCGACGGGCTAGTCTTCCTCGATGGATTCGGCGTAGGCCTCGGCGTCGAGCAGGTCGCTGACCTCGTCGGGATCCTCCATCTTGACCCTGTACATCCAGCCGTCGCCGTAGGGATCGCTGTTGATGCGTTCGGGCGCACCTTCGAGATCCTCGTTGACCTCGACGACCTCGCCGCTGACCGGCGCGTAGGTGTCGGACGCAGCCTTGACCGACTCGATGACGCCGACCGAATCGCCCGCCGCGATCGCGCTGCCCTGCTCCGGCAACTCGACGTAGACCAGGTCACCCAGCGCTTCCTGGGCGTGATCGGTGATTCCGATCGTGGCCGTATCGCCCTCGACCAGCACCCACTCGTGCGTCGAAAGATACTTCAATTCAGCTGGTACATCGCTCATTTATTATTCCCCTCCAGGTTAATCATGACTTTCCCCTCGCGCACGAAGGGAAGTTTTACGATCTCGGCCCTGAGCAATTTGTCGCGAACTTCCACTTCCACGGTCCCCGAGACGTCTGCCGGAATGCGCGCCATCGCGATCGAGCGCTTCAACGTCGGCGAGTAGCTGCCCGACGTGATTTCGCCCTCGCCTTTCGCGGTGACTACCTTCAGATGGCTGCGCAATACGCCCTTGTCCAATAATAGCAGACCGACAAATTGATGGTGAACACCGGCTTCGAGCTCGGCCTCGAGCGCCTTGCGGCCGACGAAATCGCGCTCGTCCCGCATCGCCAGGGTCCAGCCGAGTCCCGACACCAGCGGGCTCGTAGCCTCGTCCATGTCGGCGCCATAGAGGTTCATGCCGGCCTCGAGACGCAGCGTGTCGCGCGCGCCGAGCCCGCACGGCGGCACCCCGGCGTCGCGCAACCGATTCCACAAATCGGCGATTTCCCCGGCCAGCATCATGATCTCGAAACCGTCCTCGCCGGTGTAGCCGGTGCGCGCGACGAAACAATCGTCGAACTCGGCGGCCTGGAAGCGCTGCAGCCGGGCGATCGCCTCGTGCTGGTAATCGGCGAACAGCGGCATCGCCCGGGTGCGCGCATTCGGGCCCTGCACCGCGATCATCGCGACGTCGTCACGCCATTTGACGGTCAGGTCGGCGAAGTTTTTCGCCTGCCGGTCGAGCCACGCGAGATCCTTGTCGCGGGTCGCCGAATTGATCACGACGCGATAATGCTGCTCGCGCAGGAAGTAGGCGATCAGGTCGTCGATCACGCCGCCGTTCTCGTCGAGCATGCAGCTGTAAAGGGCTTTGCCGTTTACCGTGAGTTTGGCGACGTCGTTGGCGAGCAGGTACTGCAGGTAGGCCTTCGCGTCACCGCCGCTGATGTCGACGACGGTCATGTGCGACACGTCGAACATGCCGCAGTCGTCACGCACCGCTTCGTGCTCCTTGATCTGCGAGCCGTAGTTGATCGGCATGTCCCAGCCGAAGAAATCGACCATCTTCGCCGACGCGTCGACGTGGCACTGGTATAGCGGTGTTTTCTGGCCCATGAATTGCGCTCCCCGGGGCGGCCGGCGCAACCGGCCTCGACGCAAAGGATAGTGGCAGTCGACGGCGAAGGGAAGGCCTATCGACAGGCAAGCCGCGCGCGTTTGACGAAAACCGGAAAAATCGGTTCGACGAAGAGCGATTCAATCCGGTCAGGTGAGATTTTCGGTGGCTTTCTGCATCAGCGATCGGCGAATCCACGGGCTGTTCGCGACCGCACGCATACCGAGGTCGCGCAACCCGGTCAGCGGTTGTTGCTCGAGGCCGTAAAGCCACTTGAGCCCGCCGAGGCCCCGGGTCGCGAGCCAGGTTTCGCTCTTGCGCGCGCGCTCGTAGCGCCTGAGCGCCTTGCGGGTCATCGAATCGGGACCGCCGGAGAGCAGTCCGGCGAGCGATTCGACGTCGCTGAAGCCGAGATTGACGCCCTGGCCGGCGAGCGGATGGACGCTGTGCGCGGCGTCGCCGATCAGCACGACGCGGTCTTCGACCCAGTTCGGGCAGCCGTGCCAGCCGAGCGCGAACGATAGCCTTTCGCTGGTGCCGATGATTTCGCCGAGACGATGCTCGAAAGCGGCGCCGAGCGCCGCGCAAAACGCCGCGTCGTCGGCTTCGGCGAGATCGGCGGCGAGCGCGTCATCGCAGGACCAGACGATCGCGCTCTGGCCGTTGGCGAGCGGCAGGAACGCGAGCGGGCCGGTCGCGAGAAAGCGCTGGTAAGCGGTGTCGCGATGCGGCTCGCGGGTGTCGACATTGGCGACGAACGCGGTCTGGCCGTAACGCCCGGATTGCACGGCAATGCCGGCGAGCGCGCGCGTCGGCGAGCCTCGACCGTCGGCGGCGAGCAACAGGCCGGCTTCGAGCACGCGCCCCGATTCGAGGCGAATGGCGATGCCGGTATCGTCGTGCCCGGCGATCGCCGCGACCCGGTCGGGCTGGCACCACTCGATCGACGCCTGTTGACGGCAGGCGGCATACAGCGCGCGCTGCAGTTCGCGGTTCTCGACGATCGCGCCGAGGTCGCCGCGCGCGAGCTCGACCGCGTCGAAACCGATGCGGGCGCCGCCGTGCTGGTGCCAGATCTCCATTTGTTCGTAGCTGCAGACCCGCGCCGGGTCGAGTCGCGACCAGACGCCGAGCGCTTCGAGCAGCGTGCGTGAGCGCGGGCTGATCGCCGACACGCGCAGGTCGTAGTCGGCAGCGGGCGTCGCCGCGTCGTCGGCCGGCGCGGCCCGTTCGATCAAAGCGATGCGAAAGCCGCACGCGGCGAGCGCCTGCGCGGCGCAGGCGCCGACCAGTCCGGCGCCGGCGATCGCGATATCGATGCGCGCCGCGCTCACAGGCGTCCCCGCAACAGTCGGTTGCCGCCGAACGCGAGGCCCATGCCGGCGAAGGCGACCTGCGCCTTGAGCGCCGGCAGCAGGTCGAGCACGCCGAGCGCCGCGGCGCGCGCCGAATCGAGCAGCGGCAAATCGTTAGAGAACAGCGTCACGAGGCCGTCGCCGTAGCGAATCACGCGCCCGTGCTCGGCCGCCCGCGCGGCGGCATAGTCGACGCCGATTTGCTCGATGCCGGCTTCGTCGAGCGACTCGAGCGGCCGCTCGGCGAGAAGTTCGTAGAGACCCGCGATATCGCGCAACGACAGGTTGAAGCTTTGCCCGGCGACCGGGTGCAACGCATTGGCGGCATTGCCGAGCAGCAGGCAGCGGCCAGCCGCGAGCGCCTCTGCCTGCACGCGCCTGAGCGGCAACGCGAAGCGGTCGCCGGCGCGTTCGATGCCGCCGAGGCGATAGCCGAAAGCGTCTTCGAGCGCGGCGCAGAAGCCGGCGTCGTCGAGCGCGGCGATTTCTTCCGCGGCCGCGGGCCGCAGCGTCCAGACGCAGGCGTAACGCTTGCCGCCTAGCGGCAGCAGCGCCAGCGGCCCCTGCGGCGTGAAGCGCTCGAACGCGTCGCGCGCGCGCGGTACGCCGACCTCGACATTGCAGACGATGACTGTCTGGCGGTAATCGATTTCGCGGTGACCGATGCCGAGCGCGGCGCGCGCCGGCGAATCGGCGCCGTCGGCGATCAGCGCGAGGTCGGCCTCGAGCGCCATGCGCTTGCGCTTGCGCCGGCAGCCGATTTCGACCTCGTCGCGCTGCGCGATGGCTTCGAAGCGGGCCTCGTCGAACAATTCGATTTGCGGCATCGCGTCGACCGCATCGATCAGGCAGCGGCCGAGCGCGTGGCTTTCGATCACATAACCGAGCGCATCGAGACCGAGGTCGCGCGCGTGCAGCCGGGTCACGCCCCAGCGGCCGCGCGCCGAGATGTGAATGTGCTCGATCGGCGCCGCCTGCGCCGCGATCTCTGCCCAGAGTCCGAGCGCGCGGAAGACCTGCACGCTGCTCGTCGACAGCGCAATCGAGCGCGCGTTGAATCCGCTCGGCTTGGCTTCGCGCGGCTTGCCGGCCTCGACGATCGCGACCTCGCGCGCGCAGCCGGCGAGCGCCAGCGCGGCGCTGAGGCCCACCAGGCCGCCGCCGACGATTACGATGCTGCTCATCGGCTGGCTATCAGGGACTCGACCGCGTCGGCGTCGCGCGGCAGCGCGTCGGTCAGGATTTCCGCGCCGTTGCGCGTGACCAGAACGTCGTCCTCGATGCGAATGCCGATGTCCCACCACTTGCGGTGCACGCCGCGGCTGTTCGCCGGGATGTAGATTCCGGGCTCGATCGTCATGACCATGCCGGGCTCGAGCAGCCGCCACTGATCGCCGACCTTGTAATCGCCGACGTCGTGCACGTCGAGGCCGAGCCAGTGGCCGGTGCGATGCATGTAGAAACGGCGATAAGCCTGTTCCTTGATCAGCTTCGGCACCGTGCCTTTGAGCAGCTTGAGTTCGACCAGCCCCTTGGTGATCACCCGCACGGCGGCATTGTGCGGGTCGTTCCAGTGGTTGCCGGGCTTGACCTTGGCGACCGCGGCCTGGTGCGCGGCGTGCACGATCTCGTAGACCTCGCGCTGCGCGCTCGAGTACCTGCCGTTGATCGGGAAGGTGCGCGTGATGTCCGACGCGTAGCCCTCGACCTCGCAGCCGGCGTCGATCAGCAGCAGGTCGCCGTCGTTGAGCGCGGCGTTGTTGTCGGTGTAGTGCAGGATGCAGCCGTTGGCGCCGCCACCGACGATCGCCGAATAGGCGTGCTGCGCGTTGTTGCGACGATACTCGTGGTCGAACTCGGCGGCGATCTCGTATTCGAACATGCCCGGCGCGGCCAGCTTCATCGCGCGCTCGTGCGCGCGCACGTTGATCGCGGCGGCGCGCCGCATCAGGCGTAATTCCTCGCGGCTCTTGTAGAGCCGCATGTCGTGCAGGATGTAATCCAGCGAAACGAACTCGGACGGCACGTGCAGGCCGGCGCGCGACTGTTCCTTGATGTGGTTGACCCAGCCGATCAGGCGCTTGTCGAACTCGGAGTAGCGCCCCATCGTGTAGTAGATGCTGTCGGTGCCCTCGAGCAGTCCCGGCAGGATCTCGTCGATGTCGGCGATCGGAAAAGAATCATCGGCGCCGTAGGTTTCGATCGCACCCTCCTGGCCGGCGCGACGGCCGTTCCAGGTTTCCTGCTCGGGATCGCGCTCGCGGCAAAACAGGATGTACTCGCCATGCTTGCGACCCGGCGTCAGCACCATGACCGCGTCGGGCTCGTTGAAGCCGGTGAGATAGAGAAAATCGCTGTCCTGGCGGAACGGGAAATGCGCGTCACGATTGCGGATGATCTCGGACGCCGACGGCAGGATCGCAATGGTGTTCTTGCCCATCATCTTCATCAACTGGCTGCGGCGGCGCTTGAATTCGGCTGGTTTCATCTGTTACTCGATTTACGACTCTGTCATTCCCGCGAAAGCTATCCCGTCATCCCCGCAAAAGCGGGGATCTCCCGACGAACCGCGACACTGCGAGATCGGTGACAGTTAACTTAATTCCGCTCCTGGAAATCTCAATTGCCGATGCCCCAGGGGCGGAATTAAGTTAACTGTCACCTAAATACACCGCTGTCCCCCTACGAAACGGCTAATGCACGGTCGTCGACGGCGCCAGCGGATTCAGGGTTTCGTGCAGCAGCAGCGTCGCCATGCGTACATGCTCGACGATCTCGAGGTACTGCTGCTCGGCTTCGTCGCTGGCTTCCTCGTCGTGACCGAGCTTACTGATTTCGAGCAGGTCTGACAAACACTCGCGCGCGGCGTCGTCGAGCGCGTCCGAATCGTGGGCGCCGGTGACGCCGAAGCCATAGACAAAGCCCTGGCACCAGGACGACAGCGCCAGCAGGCGCTCGTCGAAACCGGCGCTGTCGTCGGGCAGCAGCGGCATGAAATCGAAGCCCTCGTCGGTCAGCTGTTCGCGGGTCGAGCGATACAGGGACTCGAGCACGGCGAACTGCTCGGCGGCTATGACATCGGCCGCCTCGGGCAATTCGTCGAGGGTGTGCGCCAGCCAGGTCGCGAGCGTGGCATTGTCGAGCAGCAACGCGCTTAGCGTGCCGTGCGCCTCGGCCGCGTCCGAGTTCGCGCCGAGGCGTTCGAGCGCGCGCTGCGCGGCGTCGAAATCGAGCATTGTAGAAAACCCGCAGAATTGTATACTCTGTATTTTATCACCCTCGCCCGCCGGCAAAAACAACCGCTCGCGGTGTCGTGGCGAGCATGAAGACGGCAGCATGGATTCAGACAAAGACGCTTATACCGAAGACGACCTGCGCCAGCTCGAAAAGCGCATCGACGAGCTGATCGACACGGTCGGCACGCTGAAAAGCGAAAACACCAGCCTGCGTCAGCAGAAAGACAAGCTCATGACCGAGCGCTCGCAACTGATCGAAAAAACCGAGTTGGCGCGCAGCCGCGTCGAGGCGATGATTTCCCGTCTGCGCTCGCTCGAACTCGGCTCATGAGCGACGCGCAACCGATCAACATCTCGATCCTGGACAAGGACTACAAGGTCGCCTGCCCGCCGGGCGAACAGTCGGCGCTGCTCGAATCGGCCAAGTACCTCGACAGCAAGATGCGCGAAGTGCGCGACAACGGCAGCATCGTCGGCGCCGAGCGTATTGCCGTGATCACTGCGCTGAACATGGCCAACGACCTGCTGAAGGCGGCCCAGGTCGACCGCGAACTCGGTCAGGAGCTGCCGCCACGCCTCAAGGACCTCGAAGCGAAGATCTCGCGCGCGCTCGAGCAGGCGCGCCAATTAGAAATCTGATACCCATTAGAATTTTGTATTTTACATTTGGTCCGGTTCGGGCCATAGTTGGTCGGATACTGACTACGGTGCTCGTTAGCGACCTTTCATAATCCTTGAGCCTATTTATCAATCTCGGGGACTTTCGTGTGACTTCTGGTGTGCATGCCCGACGCGTCGGGAAGCCTGAAGCGGTTGCCAATGACCCCACCTGAACCTTCGGTTCAAGGTTGATAGATTTGCGACGACACCGTGGTTGGTATCCTTAACCACGGTGTTTCGAACTCACCACTGAATTATGCGCCCTCGCGGCGCATTTTTTATTGCAGGAACAGGCGGTAGGCGTCGTTGTCGCTCTCGTCCCAGTACGGGATGTCGATACTTTTCAAAAATGCGTTGAACGCCTTGTGCTCGCGCCGGTCGACCTGGAACCCCATCAGAATGCGACCGAAATTCGAACCGTGATTGCGGTAGTGGAACAGGCTGATGTTCCAGCGGTCACCGACCTTCATCAGGAAATTCAACAGCGCGCCGGGCCGGTCGGGAAACTGGAAGCGATAGAGCAGCTCGTTGTCGACGCTGCTGCCCGGATGCCCGCCGATCATGTAGCGGGTGTGCAGCTTGGCGACTTCGTTACCGGTCATGTCGACCACCGGGTAACCCTTCGCACGCAACCGCGCGATCAGCTTGTTCTTGTCCTCGATACCGTGGGTCAGCTCGATGCCGGCGAACACGTGCGCGAGGTTGTCGTCGGAATAGCGGTAGTTGAACTCGGTAATCTGGCGCTTGCCGATCAGCTTGCACAGGCGCTTGAAGCTGCCCGGTCGCTCCGGGATTTCGATCGCGAGCAGGGCTTCGCGGTCCTCGCCGACCTCGGCGCGTTCGGACACGTGGCGCAGGCGATCGAAGTTCATGTTGGCGCCGCAATTGATCGCGACCAGCGTCTGGCCCTCGATCGCGTGGCTTTCGACGTATTTCTTGAGCCCGGCGAGCGACAATGCGCCGGCCGGCTCGCAGATCGCGCGGGTATCCTCGTAGGTGTCCTTGATCGCCGCGCAGATCTGATCGGTCGAGACCAGGATGACGTCGTCGACGAGATCCTTGATCATCGCGAAGGTGAGCTTGCCAACCTGGCGCACCGCGACGCCGTCGGCGAAGATGCCGACGTCCGGCAGCTTGACCCTGCGGCCGGTCCGGCGCGCCTCGTAGAAACAGGCGGCGTCGTCCGGCTCGACGGCGATGATCCGGGTCTCGGGTTTGACCGCCTTCATGAAGCCGGCGATGCCGGCGATCAGGCCGCCGCCGCCGACCGCGACGAAGATCGCGTCGATCTTGTCCGGGTGCTGGCGAATGATTTCGTGCGCGATCGTACCCTGCCCGGCCATCACGTCGTAGTCGTCGAACGGGTGGACGTAGGCGAGCTTTTCCTTTTTCGCGAGCTTGTCCGAGTATTCCTTGGCGGCGTCGAAGTTTTCTCCGTAGATGACGACCCGGGCGCCGTAGGCGCGCACCGCCGTGACCTTGATGTCGGGCGTCGTCGTCGGCATCACGATCGTCGCCTTCAGGTGCAGCTTCTTCGCCGCCAGCGCGACGCCCTGCGCGTGATTGCCGGCCGACGCGGTGATGACGCCCTTGAGTTTCGGATTGGCCTGCAGCTCCTGGTAGATCTTGTTGAACGCGCCGCGGCACTTGAACGAGAACACCGGTTGCAGATCTTCGCGCTTGAGGTAGACGTCGTTGTCGAAGCGGCGCGAGATCTTGGGCATGTAGTCGAGCGGCGTCTCGCGGGCGACGTCGTAGACCCGCGCGGTCAGTACCTTTTCGAGAAACTTGTCTTTTCGCATAACTCGCCGTTGCGTCGCGTCGAAATTTCGGGTGGAAGTGCGCGCGATGCTTGCACGCGTCGCGCCTGATTATCATAATTGCGCGGTTTCGAAGCAACCGCTAAATCCATGAATCCGGAAGACAAGAAGCGTATCGCCGCCGAGGCCGCGCTGGCCTACGTTAGCCCCGATTCGATCGTCGGGGTCGGCACCGGCTCGACCGTAAA
>JAHEKJ010000097.1 GCA_024638385.1 Gammaproteobacteria bacterium
AAGGGCACCGATCCGCTGTACATCCTCTATACCTCCGGCACCACCGGCAAGCCGAAGGGCGTGGTGCGCGAAAACGGCGGCCACGCGGTCGCGATGAAGTACAGCATGAGCGCGATCTACGACATCGAACCCGGCGAAGTTTACTGGGCCGCGTCCGACGTCGGCTGGGTCGTCGGCCATTCGTACATCGTCTACGGCCCGCTGATCCACGGCTGCACGACGATCCTCTACGAGGGCAAGCCGATCATGACGCCGGATGCCGGCGCCTTCTGGCGGGTAATCTCGGAACACGGCGTCAAGGCGCTGTTCACCGCGCCGACCGCGTTTCGCGCGATCAAAAAAGAAGATCCCGAAGCGAAGCTCGCAAAACAGTACGATTTATCCTGCCTCGAGACGATTTTCGCCGCCGGCGAGCGCCTCGACCCGCCGACCTACGACTGGCTGGTAGACCGCTTCCAGGTCCCGGTTCTCGACCACTGGTGGCAAACCGAAACCGGCTGGGCGATCGCCGCCAACCTGCACGGCCTCGAGCCGATGCCGGTCAAGCCCGGCTCGTCGACCGTGCCGGTGCCCGGCTTCAACGTACAGATCCTCGACGAGGCCGGAAATCGGCTCGGCGCCGGCGAGCAGGGATTCATCGCGATCAAGTTGCCGCTGCCGCCGAGCTGCCTCGCGACGATCTGGGGCGACGTCGAGCGCTTCAGGGAAAACTACCTGCAGACCTACCCCGGTTATTTCACGACCGGCGACGGCGGCTACTTCGACGAAGACGGTTATCTCTTCATCATGGGGCGGGTCGACGACGTCATCAACGTCGCCGGCCACCGGCTGTCGACCGGCGAGATGGAAGAAGTCGTCGGCAAGCACCCGATGGTGGCCGAGTGCGCGGTCATCGGTCGCAACGACGAGCTCAAGGGCCAGGTGCCGATGGGCTTCGTCGTGTTGAAGAACACCGAGGGCGCCGAACCGGACCGGGTCGTCGACGAACTGATCGCGCTGGTGCGCAAAGACATCGGCGCGGTCGCGGCCTTCAAGCAGGCCAAGATCGTCGCCCGGCTGCCGAAGACGCGCTCGGGCAAGATCCTGCGCAAGACGCTGCGCGCGATGGTCGACGGCGAGAAGTACACGGTGCCGTCGACCATCGAGGATCCGGCCGTCCTCGACGAGATCAAGTCCCTGCTCTGATCGCTCCGCGTCGACCGTCGCAGGTCCCAGGCTTCGATCGGTCGGTCGCGACACGCGATGAGCAATCGCATTCGCGCGAGGCACGCCATTTCGAGCCGCCAATCGGTCGCTATCCTCGAGGCGCAAAATTTAATAGAATCGGCGAGCGCGCGTTATCTTCGAGCATTTGTAACAAGAAAGAGAAAGAGCGCGCGACACAATCGAGGAGGTCAACGTGAATATCAAGCTAATATCGGTAGCAGCCGCGTTCGCGGGTGCTTCGGCTATCACCGGTTCGACATTTGCCGCCGGCGACGAAGCCAATCTCGACCGCCTGGGCAAATTCCAGACTACCGGAACCGGCCAGGGGCAGGTCATCCCGCAGGAAGGCAAGTACGCCGACAACATCCGCAAGATACTGCAGACGATCAAACTGCCGCCGGGTTTCAGGATCGAGCTGTTTGCCCTCGCGCCCGACGCGCGCCACATGGCGGTGGGTCGCAACAAGGGCACGGTCTGGATCGGCACGCGCAAGTCCAAGGTTTGGGCCGCGACCGATCGCGACATGGACAATATCGCCGACACCGTCGAGGAATTCAGCCCCAGCGTCAAGTTCGATATACCGAACGGCGTCTGCTACTCGGCCGACGGTTTCCTGTTCATCGCCGAGCGAAATCGCGTCATGATGTTCCCGGCGGCGGAATTCTTCATGGAAAGTCCCGATACCGTGGCGGTGCCCATCGTCCCGCAGGGCAAGCTGATCCCGGTCGAGGAAGAATCGTACAACCACACCGCGCGGGTTTGCGCGCTGGGCCCGGACAACAAGCTCTATATCAGCCTGGGCCAACCCCACAACGTCGCGCCGCCGGACAAACTCAAGCTTTACGACCAGGCCGGTATCGGCGGGATGATTCGCATGAATCGCGACGGCAGCGGTCGTGAGGTAGTCGCGACCGGCATCCGCAATTCGGTCGGCCACGCGTTCAACCCGGCCGACGGTGTGTTGTGGTTCACCGATAACCAGGTCGACGGCATGGGTGACGAAACCCCGCCCGGAGAACTGAACAAGATGCCGGAGGTAGGCAAATGGTACGGCCATCCGCACTACGGCGGCGGCAAGGTGCGCACCAACGAGTACAAGGGACAGAAAATTCCCGACAGCTATGCGTCGCGCTACGTCGACCCGCAGGTCGAAACCATCGCCCATGCCGCGGATCTCGGCATGATGTTTTATACCGGCAGCATGTTCCCGGCGAAGTACAAGAACGCGATCTTCAGCGCCCAGCACGGATCGTGGAACGCGACCAAGCCCCGCGGCGCCCGCGTCATGGTGACGTTCCTCGACGACAAGGGCAACGCCAGGGAAATGATTCCGTTCGCCGAGGGCTGGCTGCAGCCGAATGGCGTTTACTCCGGGCGCCCCGTGGACGTGCAGCAATACGTCGACGGCTCGATCCTGGTATCGGACGACAAAGCCGGCGCGGTCTACCGCGTTTATTACGAGAATTAGGTCGTGAATACCGCCGGGCCGGGTCTGCGGACCCGGCCCGTTCCTCGCCTGCCCGGGTTACGACGTTGAAATCGCTAGCCGTCATCGTGACACTGTTTACACTCTCGGCGCTCCCGACCGCCGAATCGCGGGCGGCGGACCTGGCGGCTGGTAAGGCCAGGGCCGAGGCACTGTGCCAGATCTGCCACGGCCTCGACGGCCAGTCGACGCTGGTCGACGCACCGCATCTCAGCGGACAGCCGGAACAATACCTCGTGATCCAGCTCGAAGCCTACCGTTCCGGCCAGCGCCAGCACCCGCAGATGACGATTATCTCCCGCATGCTCAGCGACGACGATATCGCAAACGTTGCGCACTGGTATTCGAGCATTCGAGTGACCGTCGAAATGCCGGAGTGAACGCGCTCGATTCGCCAGGACGCTGCCGATAGATCGCGTGGATTCAGCGACGGGCCAGGATTCCAACCTGCGCCTCGGCTACGACCGTTTCACGCGAGACCGGGAGTCCGCCGCCGTCGTCGGCACCAATAATCTGTTCGACGAATCCTGTAACGACAACCTCCGCATCAACGCCTTCGGCGGGCGCTACTTCGAGCCCGCCCCCGAGCGCAACGCGTTCGCCGGTTTCACGCTACGGCGAAAATTTTCCGGCTAAAGCCGACCGATCAAGCCCGACTGACGACCAGTTCCGGTGTATTCGCCAGCGTCTGATAGACGACGCAGTAGCGCTCGGTCAGCTTCATCAGCGACGCGAGCTGCTCGGCGTCGGCATCGGTGTCGAGTTCGAACGACAGGCGGATTTGGCGGAAGCCGACCGGCGTGTCGCGGTCGACGCCCAGCGTGCCGCGAAAGTCGAGATCGCCCTCGGCGCGAATCTTCGCGTCGCGCAACTCGACGCCGATCGCGGTCGCGACGGCATTGAGCGTGACCCCGGCGCAGGCGACCAGCGCCTCGAGCAGCATGTCGCCCGAGCACAGCGCCTGGCCGTCGCCGCCGGTCGCCGGGTGCAGCCCGGCCTCGGCGATCGCGCGGCCGGTATCGACCCTGCAGGTGATGCCCTCGCCGATGCGGCCCTCGGCCGCGAGCGTGATCAGCGCCGCCGCCGGATCCTGCTGGTAGCGCGCTTTCAGCGGCGCCTGGAGATTGCGTAGTTGTTCCGCGTTCATGGCCTGCCCCGGTCGGATTGCTTTTCGGATCGATGTAACTTAGCGCGTCGCCACGGCGATTGAAAGACCCCGCGCGCAACGCGAGCTGCCGAGTGCGGTCTCGTCATCAGTGCACCGCGCGACGGATCTCGGCATAGCATTGCGGTGTCCGTCGGAAGCGGTAGCCGTCGATGCCGAGTTGCCGCGCGGCGTCGACGTTGACCGCCAGATCGTCGATGAAAAAAGCCTCCGCCGGTGCAATCGCGTAACGCTCGAGCAGGCGCGCGAAAATTTCCGCCTCCGGCTTGATGCAACCCTCGTGCGCCGAAATGAGGACCCCGTCGAACAGTTCGAACAGCGCGAGATCGCGAATGTGCGCAAAGGTTTCGCGCGACATGTTCGACAGGCAGTAGAGCCGGTGACCTTCCGCTGCCAGGTCGCGCAGCAACGCGACCGATTCGTCGAGCGGGGTCAGCGAATCGCGCGCCGCGGCCAGCGTCCGCTCCACGAGTTCGAGCCGAAGCGACGATCGCGCGCAAACCTCGGCCGCGACCTCGACCTCGGTCTTGCTGCCGCGGTCGAGCGCAACCCAGTCGCCATGGGCGAAGAGTTCCCGCTCGAGGTGCGCGCGAACCGGCGGCTCGAGGCCCAGCGAAGCGAGTATCCTGTCGACGTTCCAGTCGAGGACGACGTTGCCGAGATCGAAAATGACCGCGGGTTTGCGCATGAGTCTGCCCGTCGTTGCCTTTCGTGTCAGCTAGTCGTAGCGCCGGCTTTCGGTGACCTCGTAGTGCGACGAGAAATCGTCGTAGCGCTGCAGGACTTTTTGCGCCGCGTCGGGTACGTAGCTGCGCGCGTAGTCATCGCCCATGAAGTCGATCACGTTATCGAGCGAGTCGAAGGTCATGATCGTGATGAAAGCGGTCGAGTCGTCGAGCTCGCGACGCAGCAACTCGATACCGCGCAATCCGCGGATGCCCCTGGCCTCGATGCCGGGAAAAATTTCGTCGCGCAGCAGGTTTTCGTAGACGTCGCCGTTCTCGGGCGTGGTCCAGCCGTGCCAGATGCGTTTGATCGTCATTGCCGGTGCCTCGCTGCGGTTGCCAAAGATCGCTGACAACATATCTCTGTTCATCGATAATGTGAAGCGACTCGCGACCGGCGTGGCTGACCGGACGGCGTTTCGCATTACCCGATTCCGGCAAGCATGAAGTCAGCCGCCGTAACGCCGGAACCCCCCGGAAAAATCCGGGTCAATCAGGCACTGCCATGAAAATTCTTTTACCAATCGCCGCTGTACTGATGCTTGCCGCATGCGCCAGCAAGCCGCCCGCTTCGATTGCCCGAGTTCCGCCGAACGACCCGGGCCTGACCTGGGTGCGCGCCGACATCGACCGCAACATCGGCACCGAGGTGCGCTGGGGCGGCGTCATCGGCAAGGTCGACAACAAGGCCGACGCGACCTGGATCGAAATCGTCCGCTACCCGCTGCGCGACAACGGCCGGCCGAATACCGCGGGCCTCAGCGACGGCCGCTTCATCGCCAGTTTCGCCGGATTCAAGGATCCGGTGGTGTACAAATCCGGCCGCCCGCTGACCGTGCTCGGCGTTGTCGAAGGCAAGGTCAATCGCGCGATCGGCGAGTTCGAATACGCCTTTCCTGTCGTGCGCGTCGAAGGCGCGCACCTGTGGCAGGTCGAGGCGGCATACCGCGCTCCGGTGTACGATCCCTTTCCGCCGCCGTGGTGGTACTACGATTTTCATTTCCGCTACGGCTGGCCCTATCACCGCCATCCGCGCTGGTAGCCTCGTCGAGGTGAATTTCAGGGCTAGCCCGTTAACGGGCAGAGCATGGCCCGGCAGCCAGGGATCCGCGCCGGTTCAGGCAGAGCGCGCCCGTCTCCGCAATAGATTGGGAATGCCAAGCCCCAGCAGCCCGGTCCCGAACAATAGCAGGGCTCCCGGCAGCGGGATCGGGTTCACCGAAGGGCCGGCGATGTTGAAATCCGAGTGCAAATTGATTTCGCGGGCAATGATCGAGCCGATGAAACTGGCCGGGTTGTGGTAGTCGACCCTTCCGGTAGGCGCCAGAATCGCGCCCAGAAACAGCGTGCCGTCCTTCTTGATGTTGATGTTCGAGTCGTTCAGGAAATTGAAAACGACGTCGTCGGTCGAAATTCCTTCCAGCTCGATCTGGCTGTTGGCGAAATTGAAATCGCCGGTTACGTTGAACACGAACTGGTCGCCCGGATTACCGACGAGTTTGAGCGTGTCCTCCTTGAAATCCAGCGAAGCCAGCGAAAAGACGTTGAGCGCGCCGCCGCTTGTCAGCACCTGGCTATCCCCATCTCCCAGCACGCCGAAATCGACCGTCGGCGCCAGGCTTGCCAGGTGAGCCGAGGCGTTCAGCGCGTCGGCGTTGGCTTGCGCCAACCTTGAATCCGCCGAACCCCCCGTTATGATCCCGCCGCTCGGCGCGTAGGTCGCGGTGGTGTAATTGAAATCGGCGCTACTGTGCACGTAGGCGGTTCCGGTGAAGCTGTCCACTTTCTGGTTCGTATTGCTGGTGACTTTGGCGCCGTAGCCGACATCGCCGCTGATCGAACTTGCGGAATTGATGATCACCTCGCCCCCGGCAAGACCGAGGATCGCGAAATCGTCCGCCAGGCCGAGGTCGACCGACGTAGCATTCGACGAGACCGGAATGAACGCAATTGCCCAGCCCAGAATTGCGACGCGAGTCGCGGCTCGCATTTTTCGCCTTTCAGACTGAATATAAGAGGTTTTCATACGCTCGATACTACTTCGCAGATTCCATTGTATGCCCGGATGCAGCCACCGTAAGCCGAACTCACCGCGCCTTACGCGGGAATTAAATCGCAATGCGGTCTCCGCAACGAAGACGGTAACATGCGCCCGTAAACGAGTTCATCCCTCAAACGGGGTAAACCGTCGTCGATCGCAAGCTGTTCTCGCACCCGAATGGACGCAACGAACGCTGCGGAGTCAGTCGCGACGCTGGAAGAAACGCGGATTGTTGTCGATGAATTTCTGGATCCAGCGCTCCAGGAAAGATTCCTTCATGCCGGACTTCAGGTAGCCGTAGCCGAGTATCGAGATCACCGCCGCGCCGAGCACGTCGACGATCAGGTCCCACATGGTGTCTGTCAGCCCGGACGGGTCGCCCCACATCGCCTTTTGCATGTCGAGGCCGAAGATCACGTCCATGCCGTACTCGAAGATTTCCCAGGCGGTGCCGATACCGACCGCGAACAGGAACGCGAAGAAAGCGACGAAGCCGGGTTTCATGTTGATATCGATCTCGTCGGTCTCGTTGAGCAGGTGCACTAGCAGGAAGCCGACCATGCCGAGCAGCAGGCTCGAGAACGTGTGCAGCGCGACGTCCCACCACCAGAAGCGCGTGTAGTAGCCGCGCACCTCGCCGAGGAACAGGGCGGCGAACACGAACGCGATCGCGAGCACTTCGAACTCGGCCGGGATGTGCACCCGGAAGCTGCGCGCCATGATCAGCGGCACGAGCGTCAGGATCACGATTCCGCCCGTGATCGCGGCGGTCTGCCATTGCGCGTTCCAGAACGCGATCGCAATTTCGAACAACAGGATCGCCTTGAGCACATAGCTGAGCCGGTACTGCAACGGATTCAGATTCATGACGTAGCTGGCAACTCGGGTCGGGCATGGCCCGGAAAAGGCCCGATTATAAGCGTCGCATGCCATGGCGTAACCCCGTGGTTCGAATCGCACGCACGACGGCGACGCCGTCCGGGCCGGGACGGCGCCGCCGCGACCGCAGCCGATTATTCCGATTCGCGATCGACGTAATATCGGTTTCCGAAACGCACGGCAGCGACGATATCGCCGCGCTGGAGGCCGATATCGCGCAGCTGCGAGTCGCTCATCGCCTCGAGGTGCTCGATCGCTTCGCGCACCTCGCGGTCGCGCTCGATGCGCGCACCGATTTCGGCGAGCCTGCGGCGCAGATGTGCGGCGATGCGAAGTACCGAGGCGACTATTCCCGGGCTCCGACCGCTTCCGAGTTGCGCCGAATCGCCCGGCCCGGAAACGGCTTGCCGGGGCGAGGACAGATTTGATATAGCCTGTTGATTCATTGTAGAATTCCTCAATTCAAGTTTCGGATAGATTCCAACTCAACTTCTGGAATAACCGCAATTTTTCATTGTTTTAGCCATTTTCACAAACGAATAGTTTTATTTCTAAATTTAGATTTATTTGATTTATGAAACGTCGCTTGCCCCCGTTGAACGCGCTCCGCTCCTTCGAAGCCGCCGGCCGCCTGCAAAGCCTGACCGGCGCCGCCGAAGAGCTTTCGGTCACGCCGGCCGCGGTCGGCCACCAGGTCAAGTCGCTGGAGGCGTACCTGCAGCGGCAGCTGGTCGAACGGCGTTATCGCGCGATCGCGCTGACCGATGCGGGGCGGGCGCTGTTGCCCGGGTTGACCGAGGGGTTCGACCGTCTCGACGATGCGCTCGAAGCGCTCGATACGTTCGAGGAACGGCGCGCGCTGCTGGTCACCTGCGCGACGTCTTTCGCGAGCCGCTGGCTGGTGCCGCGCCTCGACCGATTCCGCGAAGCCCATCCCGATATCGACGTGCGCCTCGATGCCACCCAGCGGCTGGTCGACCTGCGCCGCGAAGACTTCGATCTCGGCATTCGTTTCGGTCCCGGCCACTGGGACGGCCTCGAGGCGGATTACCTGACCGAGGAAGAGATGATTCCGGTCGCGAGCCCGGGACTGCTCGCGCGCAAGCCGGTCGAGCGTCCCGACGACCTCGCCGATCATACGTTGCTGCACCTCGACGACGGTCCCGGGCCGGCACCGGTCGACTGGCAACGCTGGCTCGAGGCGGCCGGCGCGAGCGGCGTCGACTCGAGCCGCGGGCCGAGTTTCAGCATGGAAAGCATGGCGATCCAGGCCGCGGTCGACGGCCAGGGCATCGCGCTGATCAGCGATGTGCTCGCCGCCGACGAAATCAAGGCCGGGCGGCTCGTGCGCCTGTTCGATCTGGGCCTGAAGAGCGGCCTCGGCCTCGCCTACTACCTGGCCTATTTGCCGAGCCGCACCCGCAATCCGCGCGCGATGGCATTTCGCGACTGGCTGTTGGGCGAATTCGAACAGCTTCGCAACTCCTAGCCGGATCCGGGTCCGGGTGAAGCGCCCTTGCATCGACGTTCGCCGCCGCGGCGCCGCTACTTTCAATTTGCCGGAGCTGTGATTATGCTGTCTCGCGCCAACAACATAATAGGAGGAGAGCCGATGATTTCTGCCCTGCGTTCCACAACCCTGGCCGCGAGCGTGACGGTCGTATCGGTCCTGAGCCTGGTCGCACCCCCCGAGGCGAACGCCGCCGGCGAACTGAACGCGCTGGTCTGGTGCGACCATACCGATCCGGCGCTGATCAGGCCGTTCGAGGAAAAACACGGCGTGCGCGTCAACCTGAAAGAATACGAGGGCACCGGCGCGGCGCTCGCCATCGTCGAGCAGTCGCGTCCGGGCGACTGGGACGTATTCGTGATCGACGGCGTCGACGTGCCGCGCGTGGTCGACGCCGGCCTGCTCGCCGAATTGCCGAAGGACGAGCTGCCGCTCGCCGACCTGTTCCCGCAGGTGCGCATGGACGACGTGACGATGAAGGACGGCAAGCTTTACGCGATCATGGAAAAATTCGGCTACAACGTCATCAGCTACAACAAGAGCAAGGTCGACCCGGCCGACATGCGCGACCTGAAGACCCTGTGGTCGGACAAGTACAAGGGCCGCATCGCGGTCTACGACTACTACATCCCGCTGATGGACCTGGTCGCGCTGAAGATGGGCATGAAGCCGAACCAGATCAGCGCCGACAAGCTGCCGGCGATGAAACAGGAATTGTTCAGGCTCAAGGAAAACTCGGTCATGGTCGGCGAGGTCGTGTCGTCGACGACGGCGCTCGCGACCGGCGAGGCCGATATCCTGATCGGCGGCGGCGAGTGGGCGGTCGCGGTCATGCAGGCCGAGGATCCGAACCTCGACTGGGTGCTGCCGGACCAGGGCGGCATCCTGTGGAGCCAGTCGCTGGCGGTGTTCAAGGATTCGAAGAACAAGGACCTCGCGATCGAATTCGTCAAGTACGTCATGAGCCCCGAGGGCCAGGCGCGGCTCGCGACCTCGTCGTGCTTCTGGGGCATGCCGGCCAACCGCAAGGCCGGCGCCCGGCTGACGCCCGAACAGAAAGCCGCGCTGCGCTGGGACGAGCAGGAAAAATTCCTCGCCAACTCGTACCGCTACTTCATCCCTGACGCCGAGCTCGACGCGCAGATGCTCGACGTCTGGGCGGAGTTCCTGCAGCACTAGCCCGCGAGGCGCGCCATGTCAGGCCAGGCCCCCGGGCAAACGAATCTGCGCGCCTGGGGGCTGTTGCTGCCGGCGGTCGCCTGGACCGCGGCGTTCTTCGTCGTGCCGCTCGCGATCATGGCCGCCCACAGCTTCTGGCAGCGGGTCGGCGGCAAGATCGTCACCGACTTGAGCCTGGCCAACTACCAGAGCTTCTTCGCCAAGTCGTTCCTGCTCGAATCGCTGGTCAACTCGATCGAGGTCAGCCTGATCGTGACCGTGATCAGCGTGCTGCTGGCCTACCCGCTGGCGTGGATCCTGGTCGAACGCGTGTCGCCGCGCTGGCAGCGGCTCGCGCTGATTCTCGCGATCCTGCCGTTCTGGACCTCGTACGTGGTGCGCTCCTACAGCTGGCTGCTGGTACTGTCCGAGGGCGGCATCCTGTCGAATTTCCTGCTCGATATGGGTATTACCGCGGAACCGGTTTCGTTCGCCAATAACCGCGGCGCGACCGTCGTCGGCTTCGTCCACTTTTTCGTCATGCTGCTGACACTGACGATCTACGCCAACCTGGTACAGCTACCGAAAAACTATGCGCGCGCGGCGGCCGACCTCGGCGCCGGGCCGCTGCGCAGCTTCGTCTACGTGACGCTGCCGCTGACGCTGCCGGGCATCATGGTCGGCGCATTCCTGACCTTCGTGCTGTGCATCGGCGACTACATCACACCGCAGATTCTCGGCGGCAATCGCGAGCTGCTGCTGCCGCAAACGATCATGATGCAGATCGCGCGGCGCTCGGATTTCCCGATGGCGTCGGCGCTGGCGATGATACTGATGCTGTGCGTGACGCTGGCCTACATCGCGTGCGCGCGCTGGCTGCGGATCGAACGCCTGTGAACGGCCGGCTACGCGGGACGCTCGCCGCCGCCCCGGCCTGGGGCTACGTGCTGCTGCTCTACGGTTTCATCTTTTTACCGGTCGCCGTGCTGGTGCTGTTCTCGTTCCAGTCGTCGCGGGTGCCGATTCCGCCGTTCAACGGCCCGTCGCTGCGCTGGTACGAGGCGGTGTTCGCCGACGCGCGCATGATGGACGCGCTCGGCAACTCGATCGTCGTCGCGATGGCGAGTTCGCTGGTCGCGGTCCTGCTCGGTTTTCTCGCGGCTTACGCCCTTGCCCGCCACCGCCTGCCGTTCGCCGGCCTGCTGCAGGGATTGCTGGTCGCGCCGCTGACGGTCAGCTACCTGATCATCGGCATGGGCCTGCTGATCACCTTCAACCAGGCCGGCGTGCCGAAATCACTGCTGACGATCGGCATCGGCCACGTCGTCATCAACCTGCCGCTGTGCTTCGCGATCATCTACAGCCAGATGGGCGCGCAGCAGGCCAACGTCGAGCGCGCCGCGCGCGACCTCGGCGCGCGCGAGTGGCAGGTCATGGCGCTGGTCACGGTGCCGATGCTGTGGCCGGCGCTGTTCGCGAGCTTCTTCCTCGCGGTGACCTTTTCGTGGGACGAGTTCATCATCGCGTTCCTGCTGAGCCGCTTCGACGTGACCCTGCCGGTCGAAATCTGGAGCATGCTGCGCACCGGGCTCAACCCGAAGACCAACGCGGTCGGCAGTTTCGTCTTCCTGATTTCGGTCGCGATCGTGCTCGTGCTCGACCTCGTGATCTTCGGCCGGAAAAAGTCATGAACGCGCCGGCGGTCGAGTTTCGCGCTATCACGATGCGCTTCGGCGACAAGCTCGCGCTCGAGCGGATCGACCTCGAAATCGCCGAGGGCGCGTTCGTCGTGCTGCTCGGGCCGTCGGGCAGCGGCAAGACGACGCTGCTCAACATCCTCGGCGGTTTCCTCGCGCCGAGCGAGGGCCGGGTCTATATCGACGGCGAGGATGTCACCGCCGTGCCGCCGGCGAAGCGATCGACCACGACCGTGTTCCAGGATTACGCGCTGTTTCCGCACATGTCGGTCGCCGGCAACGTCGCCTTCGGCCTGAAGATGCGCCGGGTCGACAAGCGCGAGCGCGAGACCCGCGCCACCCGCGCGCTCGAGATGGTGGGGCTCGGCGGATTCGGCACGCGGCGCATTCACGAACTGTCCGGCGGCCAGCGCCAGCGGGTCGCGCTGGCGCGCGCGCTGGTCGTCGAGCCGGCGGTCCTGCTGCTCGACGAACCGCTCGGCGCGCTGGATCTCAAGCTGCGCCGGCAAATGCAGGAAGAATTGAAGCTGATCCAGCAGCGCGTCGGCACGACCTTCGTGCACGTCACCCACGACCAGGAGGAAGCGATGGCGATCGCCGATACCATCGTCGTCATGAACGACGGCGCGATCGAGGATGCCGGCGAACCCGAGCGCATTTATCTCAAGCCGGCGAGCCGCTTCAGCGCGCGCTTCATGGGCGACAACAACCTGTTCGAGGGCACGGTCAGGAAATCCGGCGACGGCCGCGTCGAAGTCGAGACGGCCCGTGGAATGCTGCCCGCCGCCGGCGACGCGGAGCCGGGCGCGCGGGTTGCCCTGTCGCTGCGCCCCGAACACCTGCACGCCGAGGCCGGGGAAAATCGAATCGCGCTGGGCGAAGTCGAAGTCGTCGAGGCCGGCTTCTTCGGCACCCACCACCAGTGCCTCGCGATCCTGCCCGGCCAGGACGAACCGCTGCGCGTGCGCCTCGAGCAAAAACGAACCGTGCGCCGAGGCGAGCGGCTCGAGCTCTACGTCGATCCGGTCGACCTGGTACTGCTGACGCGCTAGCCCCTCGCGTCGAGGAACTCGCGGATCAGTTCGCGGTAGCGCGCGCCGTCGAAACTCGGGAAGTGCCCGCCGTGAACGACGCGCACCGGCAGGTCGTGAATCCGCCGCATCGACGCGACGTAATCGTCGATATCGGAGTGCCAGGCATCGTCGATCAACGGGCCGTCGTAGACCGTGTCGCCCGACAGCAGCACGCCGCTGGCGCGCTCGAACAGCATGATGCTGCCCGGCGAGTGGCCGGGCGTGTGGATGACCTCGAAATGCCGGTCGCCGAGATCGACGACATCGCCGTCTTCGAGAATCCGCGTCGCCGGCGCCGGCGTGACCGAATAATCATCGGACGAGTAGTCGCCGGGCGGCAGGCCGGTGAAGATGTCGTCCGTGACATACGGATCGATCAACGTCTCCTTGCGTCCCGGCGCCGCCATCAGCTCCGCCTCGGCGGCGTGCACCGCACGCTCGGCGAACTCGTGATGGCAGCCGATGTGATCGAAATGCGTGTGACTCGCGACCGCGAGCAGCGGCCGCTCGGCGAGTTGCGCGACCTGGGTGCGCAGGCTCACGACGCCCATGCCCGAATCGACCAGCAGGTCCCGTGACCGGCCGCGCACATGCCAGATGTTGCAGCGGTAAAACGGTTTGATGTACGGCTCTTCGATGTGCGTGATGCCGTCGTCGAGCTTGCGCACGGCATACCAGGCATCGGCGGTGATGATTTGCACCCGTTTCTCCTCGCGCAGCGCGGCGATTGCGGATAGCGCGATTTTAAACCAGTTTGGCGGGCGCCGCGGTCAGGACTTGAGAATCGGCCGCAGGTCTTCGAGCCTGTCGAACAGCTGCCAGATATAGTTACGGGTGCCCCGCTCGCGGTGCGGGTGCAGGTCGGCGAGCGCCGGATCGCTGCAATAGGCATCGAAAGCCTGCTTCGACTTCCATTCGACCAGGATCAGCACCCGGCGAGGCGCGATATCGCCGGCGACGGCTTCGCGGAAATCGCCCAGCGCGACGACCCGGCCGCCATGCCGCGCGACTTCCCGCGCCGAGCGCTGCGAGTAGGCAAGATATTCGTCGCGATCGGCGACGTCGAACAGATTCAGCGCGTAGACTGCGGGCATTGGCGGGCTCCGGACCCTTGTCGGGCCCCTATTCTAGCCGCTGGCGAAGATTTCCGCCGCCGGCCGAATCAATTCGCCTCGAGCTTGATCCAGTCGGCCAGTTGCGGATCGTCGCGCCGGTGCATGACTTCGACCAGGCGTCCGGCGGCGAGATCGTCGCGATTGCCGACCAGGCTCGCCCGCCGGGTGGCCGAACGGTCGATCCAGATGCGGGTTTGCGCGGTCAGTCGATAGGTCTTGCGACCGTCGCTGCCGTCGACCTGCAGGATACCGCCGCCAGCGTCGAACTCGTCGATGGTTCCGATCGTGCTGAGCTGACCGGATATGCCGGGCGACTGGCCGATCGGGATATAGCGCTCGGTGGTCTGTTGCGCGGTTGCCGGCAGCGCCAGCATCAGCACCAGCAGGCACCAGCCGGCGGGCCGGAAATTGCCGAAGATCATAGGTCGCATGTCATTCTCCTCTGCCGTCCGTTCCGGCTCAGTTCTCGATCAGCTCGGCGCGCGCCTGCTCGAGCGCCGTGCGCGCCGCGTTGGCCTGGCGGGCGCCTCG
>JAHEKJ010000098.1 GCA_024638385.1 Gammaproteobacteria bacterium
AGGTCAGCAGCGGCACGATTTCGGGGTTGCGGCACCATTCGCGCGGCTTCTTGCCGACGATGTCGTCGTCGACGACGCCGAGCACGCGCTCGATCTTGCTGTTGGCGTAGCTGACCTCGCCAGCCTCGTCGATGACGACGATCGCATCGGGAAAGTTCTGCAGGATCGCGTCGATGCGATTGTTGCGATAGGTCAGCAGCTTGCTCGACATCTCCAGGCTTTCGTGCTCGCGGCTGAGCGCCTCGATCCGGGTTTGCGTGGCCTCGACGTAGCTCGAGAACTGCTCCATGAAGTCTGAGAGTTCGCGGCTCGGCTGCAGTTCGACCGGACCGATGCCGGCCGTTTCGGCGAGATCGTCGAAGCGCGCGCTGAACTGGCGCAGCGGCCTGAACTGCTGGTGCAGCATGAAATAGAACAGCGGCACCAGCAGGAAGATCGGCAGCATCAGGCTGGCGACGAACGGCATCTCGCCGAGACTGAAGCCGAGTCCCGGCTCGAAGTAACCGAGGCGGACAAACCCCCGGTGCTCGCCGTCTTCGAATACCGGCGCGTGTGATTCGATATAGCGCCGCGCCGGGTTTTCGCCACCGCCGAACTCGAGCACGCGCTGGCCGAGCCAGCCGGCCGGCTCGCTCGCGATCGGGCTGGGCGGCACGATGACACCGGGGCGCACCGCCTCGCTGGCGATGACGCCGTCGTTATCGACCAGCGCGCCGTAGGCGAAATCCGGATTGCCCTGCCCTCGGGCGATGACCTGGAGGAATCCGCGATTCCCGTGGGCCGGGACCAGCTCGTGCCAGGACAGGCTGCCGAGCAGGCGCACCAGATCGAGACCCTGCGCCCGCGCCAGCCGCTCGCGATCGTCCCGCTGGTACTCGAACAGGATGAACAGCGTCGCGATCATGACCGCCAGGGTCGCGAGGATCAGGATCAGGCCGAAGCGTTGCTTGATGCGCATAGGGTCCTTGTGATTATCATTGCGCGGCGCTATCGAAACCGGCTTTTCGATTTTCCCGATGCGCGCGCGCGGCTACTCGCAAGTCCTATCGGCCAGACCCCCCGAAAATTGAGCCCGAAATAGCGAAATCTCTCCGAATTCGATTCACCGAAGTTGCGCTGACCCCGTAGCTTGCGGGTCATTGCGAGGAGCGCGTGGCCACAGGCCGCGCGTGACGAAGCAATCTCAAGGTTTTTGCCCGATCCCGAGAGATTGCTTCGCTGTCGCTCGCAATGACGGCAGGTTTCGGGAAATCCCTTCGCGGAGCCTGCACCGGTCCCGGCTCGGGGGCCGGGGTAAACTTCAGTCGGGGCTCGGGACGCTTTCGGCGGGTTGCTTCGCTGTCGCTCGCAATGACGGCTTCACTTTCGTCATTGCGAGGAGCGCGTGGCCACAGGCCGCGCGTGACGAAGCAATCTCAAGGTTCTTGGCCGATTCAGAGAGATTGATTCGCTGTCGCTCGCAATGACGGCAGGTTTCGGGAGATCCCTTCGCTGTCGCTCGCAATGACGCCGATGGCCCGGAATCGGCCGGGTCAGAGGGAATGGGCGGCGGCGGCGAGGTTTTTGAGCTTGGCCATCGCCAGCTCGCGGCCGAGCAGGCCGAGGCCGCAGTCGGGCGCGGCGATCAGCCGCGCGGCGTCGATATGTTCGAGCGCGGCCGCGAGCCGCGCGCGGATTTCGTCGACGTCCTCGACCCGGCTCTTCGCGATCGCGACGACGCCGAAGATGACCTTCGTCGTCGGCAGGCGCTCGAGCAGCTGCAGGTCGTTGTGCCGGTGCGCGTCCTCGAACGAGACCGCGTCGATGCACGAATACTCGATCGCGTCGACGATCTGCAGGTAGGAATCCGGGTCGGCTTTCGGGTAATCGTCGCGGTCGATCCGGTCCGGGTAGCCGCAGCACATGTGCACGGTGCGCTGCACCGAGTCCGGGCAGCCGTGGAACGCGCGCTCGAGGTTTTCGAAGCCGTAATCGAGCGCCGCGCCGGGCTTGCGCGCGAACAGCGGCTCGTCGATCTGGATATGCACGCAGCCGGCGTCGGCCAGCGCGCGCACCTCGACGTTGAGCGCGTCGGCGAGGTCGGCGCCGAGCCGCTTCGGGTCGTTGTAAAAATCGTCGTGATTCGTATCCGAGATGGTCATCGGACCGGGCATCGTGATCTTGACCGGCTGCTTCGTATTCGCCTGCGCGCGTTGCCAGTCGCCGACGAGAAACCGTTTCCGCACCGATACCGGCCCCGTGATCGTCGGCAACGCCGCCTCGTAGGTGCCGCCGCGAACCGCCTTGCGCGTCAGCTGCTGGAAATCGAAGCCGTGCAGGTGGCGGCAATGATAGTGAATGTAGTTCTCGCGCGAAATCTCGCCATCGGTCGGAATGTCGATACCGCATTCGATTTGATCGGCGATCGCCTGCGCGACCCCGCGCGCGATGATTTCGTCGGCGTCGGGGCCGAGATCGGCCATCGCCTTTTCCCACAGCGCCGTCGGGTCGGCGGTGTCGGGGCCCGCGGGATGGTTGAACCAGTCCGGCAACTTGACGAAATCGGGCTTCGGATAGGCGCCGATGCAAGTCGTTTTAATCGTCATGGCTGCTCCCGACCGCGAGGGCCTGAAATGGATCCGGGGGATGCGCGAAACGTCGATATACTACCGCAGCGAATATCGAATGCAAAAATGCGTTGTCCACGGCGAGCGGTTTCGACCTGGCCGATATTTCCTATCTGTATTAACGCATTTAAAGCAGGGACTATTTGGAGTAGAGTAGGATGCGTTGCGGCTGGCGGCGATGCCCTGCGGGCCTCGATTCCAGCGCGATTCGACGATTACCACAACAACAACTCACGGGGTTGCTACCCCGAATAATAATCAAAGGAGAAACGACATGCTCAAGCCAAGATTCATGCAAAACCTGCTGTTCGCCGCGCTGGCCGCGTTCGCGTCCGGCCAACCGGCGCTAGCCGCAACCGAACTGACGGTTTATACCGCGGTCGAGGCCGAGGACCTGGCGCGCTACGCCGAAACCTTCAACCAGGACCACCCCGACATCAAGATCAAGTGGGTGCGCGATTCGACCGGGATCGTGACGGCCAAGCTGCTCGCCGAGAAGAACAACCCGCAGGCCGACGTCATCTGGGGGCTGGCAGCGACCTCGCTGCTGCTGCTCAAGAGCGAAGGCATGCTCGAGCCCTACAAGCCGAAGGGCGTCGAAAAGCTCGATCCGAAGTTCGTCGACAAGGGCGCCGTGCCGACCTGGGTCGGGATGGACGCGTGGGTCGCGTCGGTCTGCTACAACACGGTCGAGGCCGCCAGGCATAACCTGTCGCCGCCGAAGTCCTGGCGCGACCTGACCAAGCCGATGTACAAGGGCCACGTGATCATGCCGAATCCGAATTCGTCGGGTACCGGCTTTCTCGACGTGTCCAGCTGGCTGCAGATGTTCGGCAAGGACAAGGGCGGCTGGGAATTCATGGACGCGCTGCACCAGAACATCGCGCGCTACACCCACTCGGGCTCGAAGCCGTGCAAGCTCGCCGCGTCCGGTGAAATCCCGATCGGTATTTCCTTCGCTTTCCGAGGCGCCAAGTCAAAAGCGCAGGGCGCGCCGATCGATATCATCGTGCCCGAGGAAGGCGTCGGCTGGGACATGGAGGCGACCGCGATCGTCGCCGGCACGTCGAAACTCGACGCCGCTCGGACCCTGGTCGACTGGTCGATCACGCGCAAAGCCAACGAGATGTACAACACCGGCTACGCGGTGGTCGCGATGCCGGGCGTCGCCAAGCCGGTCGAGCATTTCCCGCCCAACCTGCTCGAGAAGATGATCGACAACGACTTCGAGTGGGCCGCCAACAACCGCAAGGCCATCCTGGCCGAGTGGCTGCGGCGCTACGACTCCAAGTCCGAAGCCCAGTAGGCTACGCTCGCGGTCAGACTTCGACCCGGCCCTCGCGGCCGGGTCGAATCCCGGCCGGCGAGCCGGTGCAGTCGGACCGCAGCGGCGAGCAATCATGACGAAAACGGCCACGGCGGTATCGAATTCGGCGCCGGTCTATCTCAAGATCGACCGCCTGACCAAGAAGTTCGGCAGCTTTACCGCGCTGAACGAAGTTTCGCTCGAGGTCTACGACGGCGAATTCATCTGTTTCCTCGGACCCTCGGGTTGCGGCAAGACGACGTTTCTGCGCGCGATCGCCGGGCTCGACATCCAGACCTCGGGCCGGGTCTTCCAGGACGGCGCCGACATCTCCGCGTTGCCGCCGGCGGAACGCGACTTCGGTATCGTGTTCCAGTCATATGCCCTGTTCCCGAACCTGACGGCATGGAAGAACATCGCCTTCGGGCTCGAGAACCAGAAGCTCGACCGTGCGAAGATTCGCGCGCGCGTGGCCGAGCTGCTCGACCTCGTCGGCCTGCCCGAGCAGGGCGACAAGTATCCGGCGCAGCTGTCCGGCGGCCAGCAGCAGCGCATCGCGCTGGCGCGCGCGCTGGCCACTTCTCCCGGCCTGCTGCTGCTCGACGAGCCGCTGTCGGCGCTCGACGCCAAGGTGCGCGGCCACCTGCGCCACGAAATGAAACTGCTGCAGCGGCGGCTCGGCGTCACCACGGTCATGGTGACCCACGACCAGGAAGAGGCGCTGACCATGGCCGACCGCATCGTCGTCATGAATCACGGCGTGATCGAGCAGGTCGGCACGCCGACGGATATCTATCGCGAACCCGATACCCTGTTCGTCGCCGATTTCATCGGCGCGATGAACCAGGTCGAGGCAACCGTCGCCGGCGATCGGGTCCGGGTCGGCGAATCGAGCTTCGTCCCGCACCGGCACGAGCTCGCCGACGGTGCGCGCGTGGTCGCGGCGATCCGCCCCGAAGACATCGTGCCACTCGGAGTCGAGGGCGAGAATGCGGGCGACGACGAAGCCGAAAACCGCCTCGCCGTCGAAATCAGGGATATGGAGTTTCTCGGCTCGTTCTGGCGCGTCTCGCTGCACGGCGCGACGCTCGGCGACGCGCATCTGCTCGCCGACATGTCGATCAATGCGGTGCGTCAACTCGACATCGAAATCGGCTCGACCATCGAGGTCGAAATGCCCGCCGACCGGCTGCGGGTGTTTCCGTCCGCCGCGAAACCATGAATACCCGCGTCGAGGCCATGGCCCGGCGTTCGCCGGCGCCGCGGATCAGGGCGAAGACGAGCCGGGACGACCGCATCATGCTCGGCTTCATCCTCGTCATCTGCCTCTACCTGCTGATCACGCTCGCGTTCCCGCTCTACGCGATGCTGTCGAAGTCGTTCTCGACCTTCGCTTTCAACCTCGATAATTTCGAGTTCCAGGTCGATCGCGGCGACGGCTGGAGCGAACCGGTCAGCGCGACAATCCTGAACGAGCGCATCAACGCCTACGCACCCGCCGACCTCGCGACCAGTTCCGACGGCCGCCTCGGCGTGGTCGACCTGTTTCCGGATTTCAGCTTTCGCAGCCCGACGCTGTACCGGATTCGCCAGGTCGAAACGCAGAGTTCGTTCCTCTACGGCAGCGAGCGCATCGCCGACACCGAGTGGCACGAATACTCGTCGAACGATTTCAGGCGCATCGTCCTGCGCCCGGTCGCGTCGATCGGGCTGGAAAACTACCGCACCTACTTCTCGACGCCGGCGCTGTTCCGCTCGATCGAAAACTCGCTGTGGATCGCGACCCTCAGCACGATCATCACGGTCAGCCTCGCGTTCGGCTTCGCGTACGCGCTGAACCGCAGCACGATGCGCTTCAAGGGCTTGTTCAGGCTGGTCGCGATGATCCCGATCCTGGTGCCGTCGCTGCTGCCCGGCATCGCGCTGGTGTACCTCTTCGGCAATCAGGGCATGATCAAGGGCCTGCTTTTCGGCGAGTCGATCTACGGGCCGATCGGCATCGTCATGGGCTCGGTGTTCTTCACCTTTCCGCACGCGCTGATCATCATCGCGACCGCGCTGGCGATCTCCGACGCGCGCCTGTACGAGGCCGCGATCGCGCTGCGCGCGAGCCGCTGGAAAACCTTCTGGACCGTGACCCTGCCGGGCGCGCGTTACGGCCTGATCTCGGCCGCGTTCGTCGTGTTCAACCTCGTGATCACCGATTTCGGCCTGCCCAAGGTCATCGGCGGGCAGTACAACATGCTCGCGGTCGACATTTACAAGCAGGTCATCGGCCAGCAGAACTTCGAGATGGGCGCGGTGGTCTCGGTGGTGCTGCTGATCCCGGCGCTGCTCGCCTTCACGATCGACCGCATCGTGCAGAAGAAACAGGTCGCGCAGCTGTCGGCGCGCTCGGTGCCCTACGAACCGAAGCCGCACAAACAGTTCGACTGGATCTGTTTCGGCTATTGCACGCTGGTCGCGATCTTCATCGTCGGCCTGATCGCGGTTTGCCAGTACGCTGCGCTGATCAAGTTCTGGCCTTACAACCTGAGCTTGAGCCTCGCCAATTACAACTTCGAGGTCATGGACGGTGGCGGCTGGGACTCGTACTACAACTCGATCCGGCTCGCGCTGCTGACCGCGCTGGCCGGCACCGTCGTCGTCTTCGTCGGCGCCTACATGGTCGAGAAGATCAACGGTTTCGCGCTGACGCGCTCGGCCTTCCAGTTCCTCGCGATGATGCCGATGGCGATCCCGGGCATGGTGCTCGGGCTGGCCTACATCTTTTTCTTCAACGATCCGGCCAACCCGCTGAACGCGATCTACGGCACCATGGGAATTCTCGTCATCTGTACCGTGACGCACTTCTACACCGTCTCGCACCTGACCGCGGTGACCGCGTTGAAACAGATGGACCGCGAGTTCGAAGCGGTCGCGGCGTCGCTGAAGCAACCCTTTTACCGGCTGTTTTCGCGCGTCACGGTGCCGGTCTGCCTGCCGGCGATTCTCGATATTTCGATTTACCTGTTCGTCAACGCGATGACGACCGTGTCCGCGGTCATCTTCCTGTACTCGCCCGACACGACGCTGGCCTCGGTCGCGGTGCTGAACATGGACGACGCCGGCGACATCGCGCCGGCCGCGGCGATGGGCATGATGATTTTCTACACCAACGTCGGCGCACGCCTGATCCACGTTTTCGTCACGCGCAAGCTGGTGCGTCGCACCCAGGCCTGGCGCAGCCTGCAGGCCGCGTAAGGTCCGCCCGCGCCGGCGCGCATCGAAACCTGTTGACCCCTTTGCCGAGATCCCCGCTTGCGCGGGGATAACGGACGACTCTCGGGGATGACGGAAGACTTTCGGGAAAGGCTCGGAGGATTTGCGGGTTACCCGCGCATGCGCTCGGCCTTCGGGTCGTACAGCGCCGACAGGCTCGCCTTCGCCGCGACGTGATCGCCGGCGACGTCGATCGCGAACTGGCCGGCGTCGAGCCAGTCCCGGGTGATCTCGTCGTCGGCCTCGACGTAGCCGAGCCCGACCGCCCCGCCGAGCGTGTGGCCGTAGTCGCCCGACGTCAGGTGACCGACGATCTTGCCGTCGCGCAGGATCGGTTCGTGGTGATAGAGCGTCGCGTCCGGGTCCAGCAGCAGGAATTGCACCAGTCGTTTTTTCATGAAACTGCGCGACTCCTTCTGCGCGAGTATCGCGTCGCGGCCGATGAACGGCACCGCCTTGTCGAGCGCGCAGACGAAGCCCATGCCGCATTCGAGCGGCGTGTCGACCTCGGCGACGTCGTGGCCGTAGTGGACGAATTTCTTTTCCAGCCGGCACGAGTTCAGCGCGTGCATGCCGGCCAGGGTCAAGCCGTGGTTCGCGCCCTGCTCCCACAAATAGTCGAACGCGTGGCGGGCCTGGTCGACCGGCACGTAGAGTTCCCAGCCGAGCTCACCGACGTAGGATACCCGCGCCGCGAAACCCCGCGACATGCCGACCTCGACCGGCTGGAAATCGCCGAACGGGAAGTTCTCGGTGGCGAAATCGTGGTCGATCGCATCGCCGAGCAGCGCGCGGCTGTCCGGTCCCATCACGCCGAGCATCGCCCAGGCGTTGGTGATGTCGCTGACGCAGACGAATTCGTCTGCGTCGATGTGCAAGCGCAGCCAGTGCAGGTCCTTGATCGTCTGCGTGGCGCCGCTGATGACCCAGAACTCGTCTTCAGCCATGCGGGTGACGGTCAGGTCGGCCTCGATACCGCCGCGCTCGTTGAGCCAGTGGGTGTAGACCATGCGTCCGGGCGCGACGTCGACGTCGGCGCTCGACACCCGCTGCAGCAGACTGACCGCGTCGCGCCCCTGCACCAGGTACTTCGAGAACGAGCTCTGGTCGAACAGCACGACTTTTTCGCGCGCGGCGCGGTGCTCGGCGGCGCTGTATTCGAACCAGTTCTGCTTGCCGAAACTGTACTCGTACTTCGGCTCGACGCCGTCCGGGGCGAACCAGTTCGGCCGCTCCCAGCCGGCGACCTCGCCGAAGCAGGCGCCCAGCGCCGCGAGGCGCTCGTGCAGCGGCGAGTGGCGCAGGTCGCGCGAAGTCTGCATCTGCTTGTACGGAAAATGGTTGTCGTAAAGCAGTCCAAGGGTTTCGCTCACGCGCTGCTCGATGTAGCGCTGGGTCGACTGGAACGGGAACATGCGGCGGATATCGTTGCTCCACAGGTCGAGCGGCGCGTGGCCCTTGTCCATCCAGTCGGCGAGCGCGCGGCCGAGCCCGCCCGAGGTCTGGATGCCGATCGAGTTGAGGCCGCAGGCGACGTAGAAATTCTTCAGTTCCGGCGCTTCGCCGACGTGGAACTGGTCGTCCGGCGTGAACGATTCGGGGCCGCAGAAGAAGCTGCGCCAGCCGCACTCGGCGAGCAGCGGCACGCGCTCCATTGCTTTCTCGAGCACCGGCATGAATTGCTCGTCCATGTGTCCCTCGAGTTCCTCGAAGGCGAAGTCGAGCGGGATGCCGTTTTGCCCCCAGGGCACCGCGTTCGGTTCGAACGCGCCGATCAGCAGGCTGCCGGCATCCTCGCGGTAATAGGCGCAATTGTCGTGGTCGCGCAGCACCGGCAGATCGCCCGGCAGGTCGGCCAGTTTCTCGGTATGCGCGTAGTAGTGCTCGCAGGCGTGCAGCGGCACGTTGACGCCGGCCATGCGGCCGATCTCGCGGCCCCACAGGCCGGCGCAATTGACGACGAACTCGGCGGCGATCTCGCCCTCGGTGGTGACCACGCCGCTGACGCGGCCGTCGTTTTGCCTGATGCCGGTGACGCGCACGCCCTCGATGCACAGCGCGCCGCGGCCGCGCGCGCCCTTGATGAACGCCTGGGTCACGTCGACCGGGCTCGCGCTGCCGTCCTGCCCGACCCAGCTGCCGCCGAGCAGGTCGGAGGTTTCGACCAACGGGTAGAGTTCCCTGATCTCGGCCGGGGTGACGATATCGACGCGGGTCACGCCGAACGCGTTGTTCATCGCCGCGACCCGTTTCAACTCCTCGAAGCGCGCCTCGCTGTGCGCGACGGTCAGCGAGCCGACCTGCTTGAAGCCGGTCGATTGCCCGGTTTCCTTTTCGATCTCGGCGAGCAGCGACATCGAGTATTCGCACAGCTTCGCGTGCGGCTCGTTGGCGCGCATCGTGCCGATCAACCCGGCCGCGTGCCAGGTCGTACCGCAGCTGAACTGGTTGCGCTCGAGCAGCACGACGTCGTTCCAGCCGAGTTTGGCGAGGTGATACGCGACGCTCGAACCGATGACGCCGCCGCCGATGACGACCGCGCTCGCGTGCTCGGGGATTTGCACAGCCATTGAAGCTACCTCTGGTTGGTGTCGGCCCTGAACGCGTTATTCTGCATTATCTGAATTGCCGACCGCAATCGGAAATGGTCCGGGCGGGGCGTGCGGGCGGCACCGACGGGATTGCTTGGTCGGCTGCGCCTCCTCGCAATGACGCCGATAATCGCGTCATTGCGAGCGCAGCGAAGCAATCTCGTGGGATCGGGCTAGCGTCGGGAGATTGCTTCGTCGCGCACGGCCTGCAAGATCCGCCTAGCGTGGCTGATTTTCGATCCGCGCGATCCCGAAACGGTCAAGCATGCGCGCGACCGCGTCGAGCGCGCCCTGCATCTGCTCGCGCTCGAGCCGGCCGATGCAACCCATGCGGAAGCTGTCGGCCACGGTCAGCTTGCCCGGGTAGATGACGTATCCCTGATCCTTGAGCCCGTCGTAGAACGCGGCGAAATCGAACTCGGGGTTGGTCGGCATGCGGAACGTGATGATGATCGGCGCCTGCAACTCGTCCGGCAACAGGGTCTCGAAACCCATTGCGCGCATGCCGGAAACGAGCAGTTCGCAATTGGCGCGATAGCGCGCACCGCGGCCGGCGACGCCGCCCTCTTCCTCGAACTCGGTCAGCGCCTGGTCGAACGCGAGCAGCACGTGCGTCGGCGGCGTAAAGCGCCACTGCCGGTTCTTCTGCATCGCCCGCCACTGGTCGTAGAGATCGAGCGCCAGCGACGGCGAATTGCCCTCGGTCATCGCCAGCGCGGCCTCGCGCGCGACGCAAAAGCCGATTCCCGGCGCGCCCTCGAGGCACTTGTTGCTCGATGCGACCACGGCGTCGAACTCGACTTCGTCGGCGTCGAGCGGCAGTGCGCCGAACGCGCTCATCGAATCGATCAGCAGCTTGCGCCGGTGGCGTGCGACGATTTTCGCGACTTCCCCGATCGGGTTCAGGATGCCCGATGTCGTTTCGCAATGTACGACGACGACGTGGGTGATGTCGGGGTCGGCGTCGAGCGCGGCGTCGAGCGCGGTGCAGTCGACCGGCACGTCTTCGGGCGTCTCCTGGACCGCGTAGCTACGGCGGTAATAGTCGCAGATCTTCGCGATTCGCTGGCCGTAGGCGCCGTTGATCAGAATCAGCAGCTTGCCGGCGGCCGGGACGAAATTGCCGATCATCGCCTCGACGACGAATGTGCCGCTGCCCTGCAGCGGCACGCAGACATGGCTGCCGCCGCCATTGACGATCGCAACCAGGCGCTTGAGCAGGCGCGCATTGAGCTCGATAAAATCGGCGTCGCGCGAGCCGTAGTCGTGCAACATCGCCTGCTTGACGGTCAGCGAGGTCGTCAGCGGGCCCGGCGTCAGCAGCAGCGGGTCGCCGCTCTCGGAGCGGGCGGATTCGAGTTCGTCGGTCATGGCCGGCCTGTGGTCATCTGGCGAAAGTTTGCCATTTATACCGCCGCTCAATACTATCCGTCGAATCGATATAACGAATGCTTCGGATAGGCCGTGCCAATATCACACGCGCATCTGCGCTCTTTTCACGCGGTCGCGTTGCACGGCAGCTTCACCCGCGCGGCCGAGGCGCTCAACATCACGCAGCCGACGCTGTCGGGGCAGGTGCGCGATCTCGAGGATCGTTACGGCACCAAGCTGTTCGTGCGCCACGGCCGGCGCGTCGAGCTGACCGACATCGGCCGGTCGGCGTTCGAGATTACGCGGCAATTGTTTCGTTACGAAGATGAAGTCGAGCAATTGCTGCAATCGGCGCGCGCGCTGACGTCGGGGCAGTTGCGCGTCGGCGCCGATTCGCCGTACATCGCGACGCCTCTGCTGGCGCAGTTTCAGCGGCTCTACCCGGGCATCCAGATATCGATCCAGTACGGCAATTCGCAACAGCTGATGCGCTGGCTCGACGCGCGCCGTTGCGACGTCGCGTTTTTACCGAACATTCCCGAGGACGACACGCGCCTCGACGCGATCCGGCTCGCGCCCGGCCGCCTGGTCGTATTCGTCAGCCGCGACCACGCCTGGGCCGGGCGGCGCTCGGTGACGGTCGCCGAACTCGTCACGCAGCGCATCGTGTTGCGCGAGCGCGGCTCGCGCACGCGCTCGATCTTCGAGGAAGCGGTCGCCTCGGCCGGCGCCGAGCTCGGCGACGTCATGGAGATCAGCGGCCGCGAGGGTGTGCGCGAGGCGGTCGCCGCCGGCTTCGGGGTCGGCATCGTCGCCGAGAACGAACTGCTCGCCGACAAGCGCCTGCGCGCGCTGCCGGTCGGCGACGCCGAGCTCGAGCACGCCGAGTATGTCGTCTGCCTGAAGGAGATGAGCGGCCTGCGCGTCAACGCCGCCTTCCTCGACATGATCCGCAACCGCCACGACCCCGATAATTAGGGGGACAGTATACCTAATTACCTTAATTTGGTTGCAAATCGAAACTTAATTAGGGTAATTAGGTATACTGTCCCCCTAATTCCTAGGCGTCCCCCTAATTCCTGGGCGATTGCGTTCGCATGACCCGCCAGTTCCATATGGCGCCGACGATAAGCAGGACGAGTCCGACCGACTCGACGATCTTATCGAAGTAGATATACATGGACCCGATGATCGTCGCCGCGCCGATGGCTACCGCGACGACCGGCGCCATTTGTCGGTGACCGCGGTAGGCAAACAGCGCGAAGCCGAGCGTCATCACCGCCAACAGGCTGACCAGCCCGGCCTGGAGGTGGGGATTGATCGCGAAGCTCGCGCCCAGCGCCGGCAAGATCACGAGCAGTATGTACTTGATATTGCAGAAGATAAAAGCCAGCGCCGCTGAAATTCCGGGCAGCCAGCGCCACCGGTTCTGGCTGGAAGGGGTATTTTCGAACATGATTGCACCCCCCGATGAATCAATCCAAATCAAGCATACTCCGCGATAGCGGACAGGTGAAGCATCCGAAAACGAACCGCTGGTGCCGGTCTCATAGTCGAGGTCGATAGTTGGCATTCGCAATATCGATTTAACCCGCGGGTGGTAATCGGTATAGTGAGGCTCCCGTAGAGCGCAACCCAGGATCAGCACAGATGACCTCCGACAAGCCCGTGATCGGCGTCAACGGCCGCGACTATCGCTGGCCCGACCGGCCGCGCGTCGTCGTCTGCATCGACGGCTCCGAACCCGACTACATCGAGTCCGCGATCGCCGCCGGCGCGATGCCGTGGATGCAATCGGTACTCGCCGGCCGCGGTCGCGACCTGTGCGCACTATGCGTCGTGCCGAGCTTCACCAACCCGAACAACATCTCGATCGTGACCGGCGTACCGCCGGCGGTGCACGGCATTTGCGGCAACTTCTATTACGACGCGGCGAACGACCGCGAAGTCATGATGAACGAGCCCGAGCTGATGCGCGCGCCGACGATATTCAAGGCCTTCCAGGATGCCGGCGCGAAGATCGCGATCATTACCGCCAAGGACAAGCTGCGCCGGCTGCTCGGCAACGAACTGCGCTTCGGCGCCGACGGTGCGATCTGCTTCTCGTCGGAGAAATCCGCCGACGCGACGCTCGCGGACAACGGGATCGAGGGAGTTCCGGAGCTGGTCGGCATGGAAGTCCCGTCGGTCTACAGCGCCGAGCTGTCGGAATTCATCTTCGCCGCCGGCGTCGAGCTGATGAAGCGCGAGCGCCCGGACCTGATGTACCTGTCGACGACCGACTATATCCAGCACAAGTTCGCCCCCGGCAGCGACGGCGCCAACGCGTTCTACGCGATGATGGACAAGTATTTCGCCGCGCTCGACGAGCTCGGCGCGGTGCTCGCGCTGACCGCCGATCACGGCATGAACGCGAAACACGACGCCGACGGCGAGCCGAACGTTGTTTACCTGCAGGACGAAATGGATCGTTTCCTCGGCGTCGGCCGCGCGCGCGTAATCCTGCCGATCACCGACCCCTACGTCGTCCACCATGGCGCGCTCGGCTCGTTCGCGACGGTCTACCTGCCAGACGGCGCCGACGTCGACGGCCTCAAGGCGCAGCTCGGCGAGCTCGACGGCATCGATGCGGTCTACGACAACGCCGAGGGTTGCGCCGAGTTCGAACTCGCGCCCGACCGCATGGGCGACCTGATCCTGGTGTCGGGCCGGCACGTCGTCATCGGCACGACCGCCGCGCGCCACGATCTCTCCGGGCTGGACGTGCCGCTGCGCTCGCACGGCGGCGTCACCGAACAGGCCGTGCCGCTGATCATCAGCCAGCCGACCAGCGGGCTTGACGGCAACCGCCGTTGGCGCAACTTCGACGCCTTCGACGTCGCCCTCAACCACGTTGACTAACTCCATTCCAGGCAGCTAAAACCGATGCAATCCCGACACGAAAAAATGCGCATCGCCGGCGAACTCGTCGACGGCGATACCGGCAAGACGATCGACGTACTGAATCCTTACAATGGCGAGGTCGTCGGCACGGTTCCGCGCGCGAGCCGCGCGCAGGTCGCCGGCGCGTTCGAGATCGCGGCGGCTTACCGCGCCGACCTGACGCGCTACGAGCGCCAGCAAATCCTGACCCGCATCGCCGAGATCATCGTGTCGCGAAAAGAAGAAATTTCCGATTTGATCACCGCCGAGTGCGGGCTGAGCAAGAAGGACTCGCTTTACGAATGCGGCCGCGCGTTCGATGTCTATCACCTCGCCGGCCAGCTGGTCATCAACGACGACAGCGAGGTGTTCTCCTGCGACCTGACGCCGCACGGCAAGCGCCGCAAGATCTTCACCC
>JAHEKJ010000099.1 GCA_024638385.1 Gammaproteobacteria bacterium
GCAACGGCGTCGCGCGAGTCAGGTTGCTGTAACTAAATGCGGTCGCCGACTTCGCGCTAACACGGGTGCCGTAACGGAAATTTTGCAAGATCCAGGCTGCATTCGCTGCGGCAAGGGGGACGCAGCGATTTTTTTGCTGCGCAAAAAAATCGGTATGTCCCCGATCATGGGTCCGCGCGATTTTCCTGATCGAGTTTTTTGATCTGAACAAAATTACTGCCTCCCCTGCAGCAGCGCTCGAAGCCATGCTCGTGCGCAATCGGGGACAGACCAAAAATTGCAATCAGATCTTGCCGCCTGTCGGGTCAGTCAGGCAATTTTTGCTCTGTCCCCCTTGCCGCTGCGAAAGCAGCAACGGCGTCGCGCGAGTCAGGTTGCTGTAACTAAATGCGGTCGCCGACTTCGCGCTAACACGGGTGCCGTAACGGAAATTTTGCAAGATCCAGGCTGCATTCGCTGCGGCAAGGGGGACACAGCGATTTTTTTGCGCAGCAAAAAAATCGGTATGTCCCCGATCATGGGTCCGCGCGATTTTCCTGGTAACGGCGATCGATTACGGCGAGGATTTTCTTGAAGTCGTCGTTGCTGGCCCAGCCGAGGTTGATCATCTTTTGCTTGATCTCGCCGGTTTCCGTCATCAGCGTCAGGCGCACCGCGCGCATGACCGTCTGCATCTGGCGGATCGACGACCACGGGTAGAGCTCGCCGCAGTGAATGCCGTCGTCGTCGACGACCAGGCGCGGCTTGTCCCAGCGCAGTTTCGCGTAGCGCATGCCGATCAAACCGGTGAACGCGAAGGTGATGTAGTGCGGCAGCGTCGGCGGCCACGGCCACAGGCCGACGAGGTACAGCAGCACCGGCGCGAGCGCGATGTTGATCGCCATGTGCACGAGCTTCGGTTTGCTCGGGTGGAAAACGTCGGCTGCGTTATCGTCCATCGGTCGATCAGGCATCGGGTTGCGGCAACCTGCAGGTGTCGGGGTAGACCTTGATCAACGGCACCTGCTCGGCCTGCAGTTGCCGCTGCAGCGTCTCCCAGTAGCGGGGCGTCAGCAGGTCGCCGTGCAATTGCCGAAACAACTGCCGATGCTCGCGCTGTTTGATGCACAGCCCGGCCTCGATCTCCTCGGGCAGGAACACGACGCCGTCCTCGAAGTACCAGTCGGGGATGTCTTCCTCGCCGTCGATGCGGTCGAGGTTGCTGCGGATCTTGACGTCGACGAAATCCTCGAGCGCATCGTAGTCGAACAGGTAAACCTTGAGGAAATGGCTGACACCGTAGTTGCGCGCATCGAGGTCCTTGTTGAAGATGTTGGCCGCGGCGTTGTTCTTGATGCAGTCGCCGAGACTCTCCATGACGACGCGCAACTCGCGCTCGCCGGCGGTCTCGAGAAAAATCGGCAGCGGCGTCATCCGCGGCTGTACGATCAGGTACTTGAAGACGACGCTGTCGCGCTGCAGCGAAACGGTTTCGCTCGCCTCGCGCAGCATTTCGTCGAGCAGGTCGGGCGAGAACAGCGACTTCTCGAGCGCGATGTTGAAGTAGATGATGTTGTCGAGCATGCTGCCGGTGCGATTGATTTCGTGCACGCGGCCGTATTTTTCCTTGACCGAATCGATGCCCTCGAAGACCCCCCACTTGTAGCCTTTGGTCGGGTGGTTACGAATGACCTTGAGATTGTAAGCCGAGTCCGGACCGGCGAAACCGATCGCGACCGTGCCGCGCTCGCCGATCGCGGTGTCGAACACACCGTTGGCGTCGGCCAGCTCGCGCTTCAGTTCGTTGATCACGGCGACCTTGCCGAGATGGTTGTAGCCGATCGTCGAGTAGTGCAGGCCAAGCGGGCGATGGGGCATTATTTCGTGCAGGTAGGCGCACAACTCGTGGTACCAGGTCGTGGTCACGTGGAAGTTGGCCAGCGTCGAGCTGAACAGGTTGTGCGCGAGGTGCTCGTTGAGGATCACCGCGTCACAGTAGATGCCATCTTCGTCGTTGAGCAGGGCGAGGATGCACGGCGACGTGCTGCCGTCCTCGAAACCGATGCGCCCGACGAGATAGGCGCCGCGGTTGCGGTAGAAACCGGCGTCGACCATTTCGAGCCATTCGATGCGCTGGCCGCGACGTGACGCCAGGCGATTGATGCGCGCGGCGATCTGGGTGCTATCGCCGGCTGCATCGCGGTAGGGCACCGCGAATCCCGGCAGCTCGAGGACCGCCTCGATCAGCGCCGCGTCGGCCTCGCCGGCGACGCCGAAACGGCGCAGTAGGTCGGGCGGGAAGCGATCGGTCTTTTCGAGATCGCTCCAGAACCCGTACTCGACCGGCTGCCACTCGTCGCGGTAGACCATGCGCCGCAGCGAGTGGACGAACGAAAACGCGACGTCCGACTCGTAGCGATCCTCGACCGAGCGCCAGTAGATCGCCTCGAGCCGGTCGAAAAACCCGGCGTCGCCGGCGATATCCGGCAGCGCCGTCTCGAGCTCGTCGGCCATGCGGTGCACGTAGGACGAATAGAGCGAGATCCGGTCGCGGCTGAGCCGGATCGAGGTCGCGTGGTTGCGAGTTTCGAACGCGGTTCTGGCCTGCCACGGCACGTCGAGAAACTCGGCGTAGAATCGCTCGAACTCCTGCAGAATCCAGTCGCGCGCGATTTCGATCCGGTCGTCGCGCCGTTCGGCGCCGGCGAGACGGGAAAGGTTTTCGACGGCTAGCATGATGCGATTCAGCCGTCGCGCGCGCGCCGGCGCCGCTCAGTCGGCATGATCATCGAAGGAATTGACCAGCGAACCGATACCGGGAATCGAGATCTCGATTTCGCTGCCGGGCTTCATCGTGCGCGCGCCGACCGACGTACCGCAACAGATCAGGTCGCCGGGCACGAGCGTCTGGTAGCTCGAGATCATCGCGACGATTTGCTGCGGGCTGAAGATCATGTCGCTGACCGGATAGTCCTGGCGCGTCTCGCCGTTCTGGACCGCGAGAACGCGCAGCGGCGCCGGTTCGATATCGGTATTGATGCACGGTCCCAGCGGTGTAAACGTGTCGAAGCCCTTGCTGCGGGTCCACTGCTGGAACGCCTCGTCCTCGAACAGAAACTCGATCGCGGTGACGTCGTTGACGCAGGTGTAGCCGAAGATGTGGTCGTCGGCCTGCTCGACCGAAAGATCGCGGCATTCGCGGCCGATGACGATGCCGAGCTCGGCTTCGAAAATCACGCGGCCGGCGTGCCCGCGCGGGCGGTAGATCGTTACGCCTGGCCCGACCACGCTGGTAACCGGTTTCATGAAATACAGCGGCGTCGCCGGGATCGTCTGCCCCTCGGCCTCGGCGCGTTCGTGAAAATTGTTCCACAGCGCGAGGATCGAATTCGGCGTGAACGGCGCGAGCAGCTCGACGTCGGCCAGCGCGGCATCGTCGCCGGTCGCGGTCGGCGCGTCGAACAGGTCGCCGGTATGAAATTCGATTCGCTCGCCGGCGAGGATTCCGGTGCGGATTTCACCCTGGTGGCGGCAGCGTATCCAGTTCGGCATCGGTTGGTCACGGATCGTTGAGCGGCCCGGCAATCTAGCATATCGCGGCGCGATTACAAACCCACCGGGGCGCCCGGACAGGTCGCCTTCGTGATAAGAATTGCCGATACCCGGATAGGAATTTTAATGCCTGCTATTAGACTTGGCGCGTGGACGCATTCGAAGCGGCTGGCGTAGAATGCGGCTTTCAATACCCCGGAGCGGGTCAGGCGAGGGTTCGAAAAATGAAAGTCTGCGTGGTGGGAGCGGGCGCAATCGGCGGCATGATGGCGGCGCGGCTGGGACAGGCCGGTCACGAGCTGTCGTTGATTGCGCGGGGCGCGCATCTCGACGCGATCCTGAACCATGGGCTCAAGTATATCGAGGGTGAAGAAGAGATCGTCGTCAAGGATCTTGTCGCGACCGCCGATATGGACGAGATTCGCGACCAGGATCTCGTCCTGCTCGGCGTCAAGGCGCACCAGATCGCGCCGATCGCCGACAAGCTGATGCCGATGCTGTCGGCCGACGGCGTCATCGTCACGTTGCAAAACGGCATTCCGTGGTGGTACTTCCAGAAGCTCGACAACGCCTACCGCGACACCGTCGTCGAGACCGTCGACCCCGACGGCAGGATCGCCGCGACGATCGATCCCGATCGCGTGATCGGTTGCATCGCCTACCCGGCGGCAACCATCGATGCACCCGGCGTGATTCGCCACATCGAGGGCCATCGCTACCCGGTCGGCGAGCTCGACGGCAGCGAGTCGGAGCGCGTGCGGGCGATTTGCGATGCCTTCGTCGGCGCCGGCTTCAAGTCGTTCGTGCTGCCGGATATTCGCAGCGAGATCTGGCTGAAGCTGTGGGGCAACCTGAGCTTCAACCCGATCAGCGCGCTGACGCACTCGACGCTCGTCGACATTTGCCGGTTCGCGCCGACGCGCGCGCTGGTGGCGGAAATGATGACCGAGGCGCAGCAGATCGCGGAGAAGCTCGGCGCGAGTTTCCGCGTCTCGCTGGACAAGCGCATCGCCGGCGCCGAGAGCGTCGGCAAGCACAAGACGTCGATGCTGCAGGACCTCGAGGCCGGCAAGGCGCTCGAGATCGACGGCATGCTCGGCGTCGTCGTCGAGCTCGGCCGCCTGACCGAAACGCCGACGCCGGCGATCGACGCGGTATTCGCGCTGGTCAGCCTGCTGAACAAGACCGCCGAGGAAGAAGGCATCCGCATCCGCGGCGAAAAGCTCTAGTCCGTAGATCGAAACGTTTCGGGTATCCCGATCCGTCCGCCGGGCGTCAACGCCGGAAAATGCACGTCATTGCGAGGAGCGCGCGGCCGCAGGCCGCGCGTGACGAAGCAACCTCACGGATCGCGCCCGATCCCTGAAGATTGCTTCGCGGCGCTCGCAATGACGCGGTGGTCGGAAGATTGCTTCGCTGCGCCTGCCCCGGCCCCGGCTTTCGCCGGGGTAAACTCCAGCCGGGGCTCGCAATGGTGCCGGAGTTTGCAGGTCATTGCGAGGAGGCGTCAGCCGACGAAGCAATCTCCTCGTACTTGCCCCATCCCCGAGTATGCTTTTCATTCCGGGCGCTACGTGCCATCATCGAAAAGCGTGTTCCCGGGCCCTCTTTTTTGGCAATCGAGGCGGCCTGGCATACGATATGAGACAAATTCAGTCAGGCGGGGAGTCAATTCATGAAAATCCACGAATATCAGGGCAAGGATTTGCTGCGCGAATACGGCGTGGCGGTACCTCGTGGCAAGGCCTGTTTTTCGGTCGACGAGGCGGTTGCTGCGGCCGAGGAAATCGGCGGCGAAAAATGGGTCGTCAAGGCGCAAATCCACGCCGGCGGACGCGGCAAGGGCGGCGGTGTCAAGCTCGCGGCGAGCCTCGACGAGGTCCGCGAACACGCCGACGCGATTCTCGGCATGACGCTGGTGACGCACCAGACCGGGCCCGAGGGCAAGGTCGTCAAGCGCCTGCTGATCGAAGAGGGCGCGCCGATCAAGGACGAACTCTACATCGGCCTGGTCGTCGACCGCGCGACCCAGCGGGTCGCGTTCATGGCGAGTTCGGAGGGCGGTACCGAGATCGAGACCGTCGCCGAGGAGACTCCCGAGCTGATCCACAAGGTCATGGTCGATCCGAAAACCGGCCTGACGCAGGCCGAGTCCGAGAGCCTCGCGCGCAACATCGGCATCCCCGGCGATCTCGTCGGCGACGGCGCCGAGCTGATGCGAAAGCTCTACCAGGCCTTCTGGGACAAGGATTGCTCGCTCGCCGAGATCAATCCGCTGATCGTGACCTCCGACGGCCGCGTCGTCGCGCTCGACGCAAAGATGAACTTCGACGAGAACGCGATGTACCGCCACCCGGAGCTGCAAGAGTTGCGCGACCTCGACGAGGAAGACGCCGACGAGATCGAGGCCTCGAAGTTCGGATTGAACTACATCTCGCTCGACGGCACGATCGGCTGCCTGGTCAACGGCGCCGGGCTGGCGATGGCGACGATGGACATCATCAAGCTCTACGGCGCGTCGCCGGCCAACTTCCTCGACGTCGGCGGCGGCGCAACCACCGAGCAGGTCACCGAGGCCTTCAAGCTGATGCTCAAGAACAAGAATCTCAGGGCGATCCTGGTCAACATCTTCGGCGGCATCATGCGCTGCGACGTGATCGCCGAGGGTCTTGTCAACGCCGCCCGCGAAGTCGACCTCGGCGTGCCGCTGGTGGTGCGCCTCGAGGGCACCAACGTCGACAGGGGCCGCCAGATCCTGACGGATTCGGGCATCGAAATCATCAACGCCACGACGATGGCGGACGCGGCCGAGAAGGTCGCCGCAGCCGCGGGAGCGTAATCATGTCAATACTGATCAACAAGGACTCGCGCGTCGTAACCCAGGGCATCACCGGCAAGACCGGCCAGTTTCACACTCACCATTCGCTCGCCTACGCTTTCGGCAAGGAATGCTACGTCGCCGGCGTGACGCCGAAGAAGGGCGGCCAGGAAGTCGAAGGTATTCCGGTCTACAACAGCGTCGGCGAAGCGAAAGCCGCGACCGGTTGCAACGTGTCGGTCATCTACGTGCCGCCGCCGTTCGCCGCGGCCGCGATCGACGAGGCGGTCGAGGCCGAGATGGATGTCGTGATCTGCATCACCGAGGGCATCCCGGTCAAGGACATGATCCTGACCCGCGACCGCATGCAGGGCGCGAAGACGATACTGGTCGGGCCGAACTGCCCGGGCGTGATCACGCCGGACGAAATCAAGATCGGCATCATGCCGGGCTACATCCACCAGAAGGGTCGTATCGGCGTCGTCTCGCGCTCGGGCACGCTGACCTACGAGGTCGTCGACCAGCTGACCAAGCTCGGCCTCGGCCAGTCGACCTGCGTCGGCATCGGCGGCGATCCGGTCAACGGTCTGAAGCACCTCGACGTCGTGAAAATGTTCAACGAAGACCCCGACACCGACGGCGTCGTCATGTGCGGCGAGATCGGCGGCACCGACGAGGAAGCCTGCGCCGAGTGGATCGCCGACAACATGAACAAGCCGGTGGTCGGCTTCATCGCCGGCGTCACCGCGCCACCGGGCAAGCGCATGGGTCATGCCGGCGCGATCATCGCCGGTGGCAAGGGCACCGCCGACGAGAAGATCGCCGCGCTCGAGAAGGCCGGCGTGGCGGTCACGCGCAATCCGTCCGACATGGGCAAGTTGATGCAGGAAGCACTCGCCGAAGCCGGCTGATGTCGCGGGCACCCGCGCCACGGTCAGCGCGGGTGCCCATCGATTAATCCCCGATTCAGTTTGACGCGTTAAGATAATCGCGGTATACCACTTGTCCCCTCACGCGAATTCCGCCTGCCCCCACGGGTTAGAGGGCGCGAAGACGACCCAGAAAAAGCTTTACAGCTATCCCCGGAGTGGTATACGATCTTTTATTTGGTATATTGTATACCAAATAAAAAAGTACCATCGACTGCAGTCCTCAGGTTCTGCAAGTTGATCAGAAAAACAGAAGAGCCGAAGATTGCGACGGATTCGATGGCCGTCAACTCACATTCACAATCCGTTAGGAGGAGTTCGATGACTGTGTTTAATAAACTGAAGAAGACCGCGATTCTCGCGATGGTGGCGACCGTGTCCACGGGCATGTTCGCGACCGCGGCGCAGGCCGCCTGGTCGCCGAAGAAGCCGGTCGAGTTCATCATCATGGCCGGCACCGGTGGCGGCGCCGATCAGATTGCCCGGCTGTTGCAGGGCCTGATCGAAAAGAAAAAGCTCTCGCCGCGTCCGTTCATTCCGATCAACAAGCCCGGTGGCTCCGGCGCCGAAGCGCTGCGTTACCTGAAGGACAAGGCCGGTGACGACCATGTCGTGATGGTAACCCTGAACAGCTTCTACACCACGCCGATCATTCAGAAAGGCATTGGGGTCGATCCGTCGACTTTCACGCCGATCGGCCGCATGGCGCTCGACACCTTCCTGCTGTGGGTTCACACCGACCGCAAGGACATCAACGATCTCGATTCCTACGTCAAGGCGGTCAAGTCGGCCGGCAAGAACTGGAAGGTCGGCGGCACCGGCTCGGGCCAGGAAGACTCGATCCTGACCGCGATGATGGAGAAGGAGTTCGGCTACAAGGTCACCTACATCCCGTTCCCGGGTGGCGGCACCGTGGCCAAGAACCTGATCGGCAAGCATATCGACTCGACCGTCAACAACCCGGCCGAGCAGAACGAGTTCTACCGCGCCGGCCAGAGCAAGCCGCTGGTGCAGTTCACCGGCGAGCGCATGGCGGCCTATCCGGACGTCCCGACCGCGAAGGAACTCGGCGTCGATATCGAGTACTACATGCAGCGTTCGATCAACGGGCCTCCGGGCATGTCGAAAGAAGCGCAGCAGTGGTACATCAACCTGTTCGAAACGCTCTACCGCTCGGAAGAATGGCAGAAGTTCTGCGTCGAGGACGGCCTGGACTGCACCGAGTGGGTTGCCGGCGACGATCTCGCGGCTTTCCACAAGGCGCAGATTCAGCGTCACAAGGAACTGATCGAAGCGGTAGGTGCCGCGGCGATCACCGGCGAGTAAAGCCAGTCTGCTAGCTCGATCCGGCGACGCTCCGTGAGGGCGGAGCGTCGCCGGAATTCCAAACCGGGTCGCGGTGCAATGCCGGCCCGAACGCAACGGGGGGATATCGATGACGGTTCGAACCGCTGAACTCGTAATGGCGATCTTGCTCGCGCTGATGTCGATCGGCCTGATGAGCAAGAGCGCGGAACTCCGCATCGACTGGGTGCCGGGACGCGGTCCCGGGTCGGGCGCCTGGCCGTTCTGGCTGTCGACCGGCATGCTGTTGTGCTGCATCTGGACGATCGTTCGCTGGTTCCGGGGCGTGACGCCGGAATCGCGCAACACCGATTTATACATGAGCCGCGACACCGTCATGATCGTCGGCGTCTCGGCCGGCGCGATCCTCGGGCTGTTGCTGCTGACGCACGTCGTCGGCCTGTACGTGTCGCTGTTCCTGTTCTTGCTGTTTTATCTGAAGTTCGTTGGCCGCCACAAGTGGGGCATCACGATCGCGCTGACGATCGGCATCCCGGTGTTCATCTTTTGCCTGTTCGAATGGGCGCTGAAGATCCCGCTGCCGAAGGCGATCACCGAGGAATGGTTCTACCCGATTTACGACCTGATGTATTCGTTCTAGGTCATGCCGCAACCTGATTGACGAGAGAACAGAACGATGGGTGAAATACTGACATTACTGGGCGGTGGGCTGGCGCAGGCGTTCGAGCCGCTCAACTTCGGCATGATCCTGCTCGGCGTGGTGCTCGGCCTGCTGGTCGGCGCGATGCCGGGCCTCGGTTCGGTCAACGGCGTCGCGATCCTGCTGCCGATCACGTTCCTGGTGCCGCCGACCGCGGCGATCATCTTTCTCGCCGCGATCTACTACGGCGCGATGTACGGCGGCGCGATCTCGTCGATCACGCTCGGCATCCCGGGCGCGTCGACCGCGGTCGCGACCGTGTTCGACGGACGACCGCTGGCGCAGGCCGGGCACGCCGACAAGGCGCTGACCGCGGCCGCGGTCGCATCCTTCATCGGCGGCACGATTTCGGTCGTGCTGTTCACGCTGTTCGCGCCGCCGCTGGCCGCGTTCGCGCTGAAATTCGGCCCGACGGAAGAATTTTCGCTGATGGTGCTCGCGTTCGCGACCTTCATCGGCCTCGGCGGCGACGACATCCCGAAGACGATTTTCTCGATCCTGATCGGCCTCGTGCTCGCGGCGATCGGGCTCGACATTATTTCCGGTCAGCCGCGGCTGGTGTTCTTCGACATTTCCGGCTTCCTGCACGGCATCAACTTCCTGGTGCTCGCGATCGGCATCTACGGCATCGGCGAGATGCTGTGGACGCTCGAGCAGACCAAGGGCGAGGTCGTCGTGCACAAGGTCAAGCTGTCGATGATCGAAATCATCAAGGACATCAAGGACGTCAAGGAGTACATCGGCACGACCTCGCTCGGTTCGGTGCTCGGTTACTTCGTCGGCACGCTGCCGGCGGCCGGCGCGACGCCGGCGTCGCTGATGTCCTACGGGCTCGCCAAGACTTTCTCGAAGGAGCCCGAGACCTTCGGCAAGGGCAACGTCTCCGGCGTCGCCGCGCCCGAGGCCGCCAACAATGCCGCGTCGACCGGCTCGATGCTGCCGATGATTACGCTTGGCATCCCGGGTTCGCCGACCACGGCGATCCTGCTCGGCGGCATGATCATCTGGGGCCTGCGCCCGGGACCGCTGCTGTTCAGCGAGCACCCCGACTTCGTCTGGGGCCTGATCGGCTCGCTCTATGTCGCCAACCTGATGACGCTGATCGTCAACCTGCTGTTCATTCCGCTGTTCGTCAAGATCCTGACCCTGCCGTTCACGATTCTCGCGCCGACGATTTACATTCTCTGCGTGGTCGGCGGTTACGCGCCGACGCAGACGATGCACGACGTCTGGCTGATGTTCCTGTTCGGCGTCGTCGGTTATCTATTGCGCAAGCTCGATTACCCGGTCGCGCCGGCGGTGCTGGCGATCGTGCTCGGGCCGCTGGCCGAGCGTTCGCTCAGGCAGACTCTGATAGGGTCGCAGGGCGATCCGTCGATTTTCTTCACGCGGCCGATTTCGCTGTCCTGCATCCTGATTGCGGTCGCGCTGGTGCTGGTGCCGGTGTTCCAGAAGATCAAGCGCCGCCGCAAGAAGGCCGCGGCCGCTGCGGGACAGGCCGAAGGCTAGCCGGGGATAACGGGGCAGGATGGCAAATTCGTGACTATCGGCGACACCAGAAAGCGTGCAAAAGCGGACGCGGACGCGGCCGAGGGCGGCTATCGTGTCGTGCCGATCGGCGCGACCCGCGCGCTCAAGGATCAGGTCTACTCGATCCTGCGCGAAGCGGTCAGCAACATGGACATCTACTCGACGCCCGAGCCGCCGCGGCTCGACGAGCGCAAGCTGGCCGAGGAACTCGGCGTCAGCCGCACGCCGGTGCGCGAGGCGCTGTCGAGGCTCGAGCAGGAAGGCTTCGTGCGCAACATCCCGCGACGCGGTACCTTCGTCGTGCGCAAGACCAAAAAGGAGGTGCTCGAGGTCGTCTACGTCTGGGCCGCGCTCGAGAGCATGGCCGCGCGGCTCGCGACCGAGCGCTCCAGCGACGACGAAATCGGCAAGTTGCGCGAGCAGTTCGCGACCTTCGACGACGAGGAAGCGCGCGCGCACATCCACGAGTACTCGGACACCAACATCGAGTTTCACCAGACGCTGATCGGGCTGAGCCAGTGCCAGCTGATCCAGACGCTGGCCGACAGCCTGTTCTTACACATGCGCGCGATCCGCGCGGAGGCGCTCAAGGACGTCGAGCACCACCGCTCGGATCAATCGGTCATCGACCACATGCGCATCATCGAGGCCCTGGAGGCGCGCGACGCCGACCGGGTCGAACGGCTCGTGCGCGAGCACGCGTTGAGCCTCGGCAAACACATCGAGAAATACGCGCAGTATCTCGATTAACTTAACCCGAAGCCGGGGGAATAACCCCCGGGACGCGATTACGAGGAAAAATTCAAATGGCAACCAAGGCAAAAGAAGTCAGCAGCACGGCACACGACACCCTGGCGCAGAAAACCAAGGACGGCTCGGTCATCTCGGGCGGTCACCTGGTCGCCAAGGCGCTCAAGGCCGAGGGCGTCGATACCATTTTCACGCTCTGCGGCGGTCACATCATCGATATTTACGACGGCTGTCTCGACGAGGGCATCCGCATCGTCGACGTGCGCCACGAGCAGACCGCCGCGCACGCCGCCGACGGTTACGCGCGCCAGACCGGCAAGCTCGGCTGCGTCGTCACGACCGCCGGGCCCGGCTGCACCAACGCGGTCACCGGCGTCGCCACCGCGTTCCGCTCGGAGAGCCCGATTCTGCACATCGGCGGGCAGAGTTCGCTGACCCAGCACAAGATGGGCTCGCTGCAGGACTTGCCGCACGTCGACATGATGGGGCCGATCACCAAGTTCGCGTCGGGCGTGTTCTCGACCGAGCGCGTCGCCGACATGGTGTCGATGGCCGCGCGCGAGTGCTTCAACGGCGCCTACGGCCCGTCCTATCTCGAGATTCCGCGCGACATCCTCGACCGCGAAATCCCGATCGAGACCGCGGTCATTCCGGAACCCGGCCACTACCGCGCATCGACGAAGTCGATCGGCGACCCGGCCGACATCGAGAAGCTCGCCGATATCCTGGTCAAGTCCGAGCGCCCGGCGGTGCTGTTCGGCCAGCAGGTCTGGGCTTGCCAGGGCATTGATGCCGCGATCAGCATGGTGCGCGCGCTCGACATCCCGGCCTACATGAACGGCGCCAGCCGCGGCATGCTGCCGCAGGGCGATCCGCATCATTTCGATCGCACCCGTAGCGATGCGTTCAAGAATGCCGACGTGATCCTGATCGTCGGCACGCCGTTCGACTTCCGCATGGGCTACGGCAAGCGCATCTCGAAGGACGCGACGCTGATCCAGATCGACCAGAGCTACGCGACGGTCGGCAAGAACCGCGATATCAGTCTCGGCCTCGCCGGCGACCCCGGCGCGATCCTGGCCGCGGTCGAGCAGGCCGCGTCGGGCCGCATCGACGACGGCAAGCGCAAGTCGCGGCAGAAGTGGATGGCCGAGCTGCGCGACATCGAGGCGACCAAGCTCGAGAAACTGATGCCGATGTTCACCACCGACCAGAACCCGATCCACCCGTACCGCCTCGCCTACGAGATCAACGAGTTCCTCGGCGAGGACACGATTTATATCGGCGACGGCGGCGACATCGTCACGATCTCGGCGCAGGCCGTGCGGCCGCGCAACCCGGGGCAGTGGATGGACCCGGGCGCGCTCGGTTCGCTCGGCGTCGGCACCGGTTTCGCGATGGCGGCCAAGCTCGCGCATCCGAACAAGGAGGTCGTCTGCCTCTACGGCGACGGCGCCTTCGGCATGACCTCGTTCGACATGGAAACCTCGCAGCGCTTCGGCGCGCCTTACCTCGCGGTCGTCGGCAACAACTCGGCGATGAACCAGATTCGCTACGGCCAGCTGGCCAAGTACGGCCAGGACCGCGGAGACGTCGGCAACAAGCTCGGCGACATCCCGTTCTCCAAGTTCGGCGAGATGATCGGCGGCTACGGCGAGGAAGTCACCGAGGCGAAGGAAATCCAGCCGGCGCTGCAGCGCGCGCGCGAAGCGATCGCCAAGACCGGCAGGTGCGCGGTCGTCAACGTCTGGGTCGACCCGAACGAGTACGCGCCGGGCACCAAGGCGCAGACGATGTACAAGTGACCATCTTTCGCGCCAGCGCGAAAGATGGTCATTGCGAGACCCCGCAGGGGTCGAAGCAATCTCCGGCGGGAGATCAGAGCCTGGTTTTCGCGCCAGCGCGAAAGATGGTCATTGCGAGACCCCGCAGGGGTCGAAGCAATCTCCGGCGGGAGATCAGAGCCTGGTTTTCGCGCCAGCGCGAAAGTCGGTCATTGCGAGACCCCGCAGGGGGCGAAGCAATCTCCCCGGATCGGGCGATGCCCTGGAGATTGCTTCGTCGGCTGACGCCTCCTCGCAATGACGGTGGTAACAAATGATTGACAGAGGAAAGAAATGGCAAAACCACTCGATGGAATAAGAATCCTGGACTTCACCCACGTCCAGTCGGGCCCGACCTGCACCCAGCTGCTGGCGTGGATGGGCGCCGACGTGATCAAGGTCGAACGACCCGGCGTCGGCGACGCCACGCGCAAGCAGCTGGTCGACGTGGAAGGCGCCGACAGCCTGTACTTCACGATGCTGAACCACAACAAGCGCTCGCTGACGCTGAACTCGAAGACCGAGGGCGGCAAGCAGGTCCTCGAGCGCCTGGTCAAGGAGTGCGACGTGCTGGTCGAGAACTTCGCCCCCGGCGCGCTCGACCGCATGGGCTTCGGCTGGGAGCGCATCCAGGAACTCAACCCGCGCATGGTCATGGCGTCGGTCAAGGGCTTCGGCCCGGGGCCGTACGAGGCTTGCAAGGTCTACGAGAACGTCGCCCAGTGCGCCGGCGGCTCGGCCTCGACCACCGGCTTTCTCGACGGCCCGCCGCTGGTCACCGGCGCGCAGATCGGCGATTCCGGCACCGGGCTGCACCTCGCGCTCGGCATTTGCGCGGCGCTGATCGGCCGTGAAAATACCGGCCGCGGCCAGCGCGTGCTCGCGCCGATGCAGGACGGCGTGCTGAACCTGTGCCGGGTCAAGCTGCGCGACCAGCAGCGGCTCGAGAAGGGCCCGCTGAAGGAATACTCGCAGTACGGTGAGGGAATTCCGTTCGGTG
>JAHEKJ010000100.1 GCA_024638385.1 Gammaproteobacteria bacterium
CTCAATTCGAACTCAATAATCCGCAAGAAATCGTTTAAACTCGGCCGCAACGCGACGATCGGCAGTACCGTCGTCTGCGTTTACGTCTGGAACAACCTGATGTTCGTGCTGTGGGCGGGAGACAGCCGCCTGTATCGATACAGGGAGGGCAAGCTGGAGCGCTTGACCGAAGACCATAGTTACGTAGAGGAACTGGTCAGAATGGGAAAAATCGAAGCGCGCGATGCCGAAGAGCACCCGGCCGCCAATGTCGTGCTCAAGGCGGTCGGTATCGACGACCGGCTGTGCATGGACCTCGAGTATTATGAGTTGCAGGACGACGACATCTACGTCATTTGCTCCGACGGCCTCTACAAGGACCTGGAAGAAGGGAAAATAACGCCTATCATTGAATCCCACACGCAAGACATGACCGAGCTGTCCAAGGCCTTGCTGGCGTCGGCGCTCGATGCCGGCGGAACCGACAACACGTCTATCATCACGCTCAAATCCTGCCAGAAGGTAACCGATGTCCCAGGTCTGTGAATCACTGATCAACGATTATCTGGCGGGCGCGCTCAACATCCAGGATCTCGAGCAAGGGCTCGCGAGTATCTTCGACGCCATGCCGCAGGGGCATGTACAGGCGCAGACTTACCTGCAATCGCTCTATACCAGCGACAGGATCGATTCCGACGGCTTCACGCAGATTTCGCAGGTCATCTCGAAGGTCAACATCCAGGCCACGCTGAAAACCGATCAGGATCCCGACATCTCGTATTTCGGCGACGACCGGACCATGCATCTGACCGACCTCGACGACGACGCGGACGAGGACGACGGCAACGACAAGACGGTCATCGTCAGCGTCGGCACGAGCGACGCCAGTAACGTCGAGCCATCGGAACCGTCGGTCGATCTCAAGGACGTCTCGCCGATCGACCCCAGGATCATCGACAAGCCGCACAAGTCCAGCCGCTACGAGAATCTCGGCCCGGGCGTGACGCTGAAGGATCGTTTCGTGCTGCTCGAGAAGCTCGGCCAGGGCGGCATGGGCGTGGTGTTCAAGGCCAAGGATTTGCTCAAGGTCGAGGCCCAGGACAAGGACCCCTACGTCGCGATCAAGGTACTGACCGACGCCTTCAAGAAATACTCGGGGTCGTTCATCGCGTTACAGCGCGAGGCCAGCAAGGCGCAGCGGCTCGCGCATCCGAACGTCGCGACCGTCTACGACTTCGACCGCGACAACAACACGGTCTTCATGACCATGGAGTTCCTGCAAGGCAAGCCGCTCAACCAGCTGATCAAGGAAATCGCCAAGAAACCGTTGAAGATGGATCACGCGCTGCACATCATCGACGAGCTCTGCAGCGGACTCGCCTACGCGCACGAAAAGCAGCTCATCCATTCCGATTTCAAGCCGGGCAACTGTTTTCTCCTCAGCGACGGTCACGTCAAGCTGCTCGATTTCGGTATCGCGCGCGCCAGCACGCAACCTGATGAAGAACGCGAAGCGACGATGTTCGACCCGGCCAAGCTCAGCGCGGTGACCCCGGCCTACGCGACGCCGGAAATGTTCGCCGGCATGAATCCCGATCCACGCGACGATATCTACGGTCTGGCCTGCGTCGCCTACCAGTTACTCGCCGGCGGCAAGCATCCCTACAACAAGGTCGCGTCGCCGAAGATCAAGGAACTCGGGATCAAGCCGAAGCCGATCAAGGGGCTCAACCGCCGCCAGCAAAAAACCCTGATGAAAGCCCTGTCGGTCGTCCGCGAAGACCGCATCGACAGCGTCGCAAAGTTCGCCGACGGCATGCGCGAGAAGAAATCGCACACCAAGACGATCCTGCTCGGCTTCCTGTTTCTGCTCGTCATCGGCGCCGGCGTCGGTTACAAGCCTTTCATGGCCTTCCAGGCGGAACAGGCAATGCACGACAAGATTCAGAAGATCAAGGGCGGCGACAAGGCGCTGATGATCGAAACCATCTGGGGCCTCGACCAGCTCGACCCTGAGCAGCAGAAAATCATCTCGGTCGGGCTGCGGCGCGAGATCATCACCTTTTATCGCGACCGGATCCGTTCGGTTTTCCTGCCCAAAGAAGGTCTCTACGATTACCCGCAGGCGATGAGCCTGCTGGCTCAGGCCAAGCGGCATTATCCGGATTCGGTCGCCCTGTCGACCATCGAGGATCAGATCAAGGAGCAGCGCGATCGATTGATGAACAGCCTGACGTCGCTCTACAAGCGTTACTTCGCCGAGAAAAAGCTGGTCAAGACGCCGAGCGGCGAGGATTTGACGACGGTCATACCGCTGATCAAGCGGGTCGACCCCAAACACTACCTGCTGAAAGACAAGAAGCTTGCCGACCTCTACCTGTCCGAAGCGGAGCGGCTGGTTGCGAGTCGCCAGTACGCGGACGCATCCAATTACATCGTTACCGGGCTCAAGATCTTTCCCGAGGATACGCGCCTGCAAAGCCTCAACCAGCAAATCAACGCGCAGAATCCCGAGTGATGGAACGGCACGGCTCCCCGTTGCGAGTACTGGCCAGGACCTACGCGAACGACCTGATCTCGCGCGAGCAATACATCGAAATACGCTCGCAATTGCTCAAGAAGCTGCAAAGCAAAGGCCGAATCGACGAATCCGACCTGAAAAACTTCACCGCGATCACCCGCGAAACCGAAGCGCCCCGGGTACGAAAATCCTATACCTCCTCCGACTGGATCATCATTTCTCTCGGACTCGCGGCATCGGCGGTGCTCGCATACGTCCTGTACGGCTGAGACTGGTTCGATCCAGCGCGATTAAATAGGTCACAAAAGGCCTTCCCCGGACCGCTCTCCGCGCTATTTTGGGTTGAATACGCTCCAAACTAAGTTATTATCATCAATAACTTAACTCTAATTCTTAATTTTATTTATTAGATATCGGCCGACGACGGCCGAATCTGCGCGAAATGTCGGGCAAGTCTCTTTCTACCGGCTTGCCCGATAGCAAGACTGGATACGCAGAATTCGGCACCCGCCGGCAGGATCGGCAATCCCATCGAACTGGAACAGGAATGATCGCAGGCAACGGTCGAGGCTCTATATTGGCGCAATGGACCACGGGAATGATTCTGTGGCTCGGCTCGCTATTGCCCGCGGCTGCGCTCGACATGACCGACATGCTGGTCGATTCGATCAGCGCGCACCCCGAGGTCAAGGAGAAAATCCACGTCTACCGCCAGGCGGTCGGCGACCAGCGCATCGCCGCCAGCGGCTGGCGACCGCGCGTCGATATCGAGGCAACGACCGGAACCTACGACACCGACTCACCCTCGACCGGCAACACGTCGGTCGACTACGAGAGCTCGACCCTCGAGTTGTCGGTCACGCAAAACCTGTTCAACGGCTACGACACGACGTTTCAGGTCGAGCAGACCGATGCCCGCGCGCGCGCCGCGTTGTTCGATATCTACGATACCGCCGACAACATCGCGCTGCGCGCGGTCCAGGCCTATCTCGACGTGCTCAAACAGCGGCGGCTGTTTCGACTCGCGCAGGATAACGTGGCCGCCCACGAAGAGATTCTCGCCCAGATCCGCGACCGCAATCTTTCCGGCGTCGGTCGGCGTTCGCAGTTGCAACAAACCGAGGGGCGCCTCGCGCGCGCGCAAGCCAGCCTGATCGCGCAGCAGAATAATCTCGAGGACGCGACGACGCGATTGCACCAGGTGCTCGGCCGCTACGTCGACCCCGCCGCGATGTCGGCACCGAGGCTGCCGAACCTGCCCGACGCCGACCTCGACGAGTTGATCGACGAAGCACTGGCGATCCATCCCGCGATGCAGGTCGCCGAAAGCAACGTGCTCGCGGCGCAGGCCGATCACCGGCGCTCGCTGAGCACGCGCTACCCGACGCTCGACCTGCGCCTCGCTACCGAGCACGGCGACGATATCGGCGGCGTGCTCGGCAATACCGACGAAACCAGCCTCGTGCTGAACCTGAGTTACAACCTCTACCGCGGCGGCCGCGACGAGGCCGAACAACAGAAAAGCATCAGCGCCGTGTTCGAACAAAAGGAATTCGCCGCGCGCGTGCGTCGCCAGGTCATCAACACGCTGCGCCTCGCCTGGATTGCGGACACGTCGCTGGCGCGCCAGCTCCAATTTCTCGAGACCCACGTGCTCAAGGCCGGGCAGACGGTCGAGTCCTACAAGGAAGAGTTCTTCATCGGTCAGCGCGATCTGATCGACCTGCTCGATGCCGAAAACGAGCTCAACACCGCCAAGAACCAGTTCGCCGAGGCGCGCTTCGACGCGCTCGCCGCGCGGTTTCGCGTCTACGAGGGCCTGGGCCAGCTATTTCCGGCGACCGATGTCGATTTCGAGTTGACCGACGGGCGCTTGCGTGTCGCGCGGCTGGCCAGCGACGGGGTCGACCGGTTGCCGATACCGGTGGACGAGGACGCGGATCGGGAATCGGACCCGATGGATCATTGCGACAACTCGCTGCGCGGCGTCGAGGTCAATCCCTTCGGCTGCCTCGAACCGGTCGAGGTCAGCCTCGCCGCGCCGCCGACGCCGACGAAGCAAAACTCGCCGCCGGTGCTCGGCGACGACCTGTTTCAAATCGATACCAACGGCATGCTGGTCGTCACGCCACAGCAACTGCTGGCCAACGACCGCGACGCCGACGACGACCCGCTCGAAATCGTCGACGTCAGTCAGCCCGAAACCGGCAGGCTCGCGTTCAACCAGAACGGCAACCTGGTTTACCGGCCGCTCGAGGGATTCGTTGGCGTCGACACTTTCAAATACACGGTCACCGACAACCGCGGTGCTTCGGCGACGGCAACGGCGACGGTGCGTATCAACGTCAAGCAACCGAAAATCGTCAGTCTCGACAAGGTTCAGCTCGTCAATTTCGAATACGACGAAGCCGAGCTGACCCCCGCCTCGAAGGTCAAGGTCGAGCGTCTCATCGAGCGTATCAGGCAGGCCGGCGACATTCGCATCGAAATCTACACCTACACCGACAACATCGGCTCCGACGCCTACAATATCGCGCTGTCGCAGAAACGCGCGGAAGCCTTGCGCAACCTGCTGATTCGAAACGGCGTAAATCCGTCCGCCATCACCGCGATCGCGATGGGCGAAAAGCAGCCGATCGCCGATAATTCGACCGAGGCCGGCCAGGCGATCAACCGGCGCGGAGAGTTCGTTTTCCACGCCACGACGGGGACAGAGTAAAGCCGGCGCGACTTTTGGCAATTGGTCTAAACTTGGAGGCAGATGCGGTAGATTGGTAGTCCCCCCTGAACAACCGAAATCCAAGTGCCCTGAATTGTCTCAGGCGCGCCCGGCTTGTTGGGCATTCTGAGACCGGTCCGGCTCGGATCGGAACGCGCGTCGCGTGAAGCGGTCGCTCTTCATTCTGGGCGTCCTGCTCGCGAACTCGGTCCCGGGCAGCCAACACGCAGACCCGTTAATCAGCGATGACATGTTAGCCCACCTCAAAACCCGATATTCAAACCAGGCTCACGCGCGCGGGCTCGCGGTCAACCGCCTGCTCGACGAGCTCCACGGACGCGAGATCGCGACACAGCTCGCCGAGGTCAACCGGTTCTTCAACCAGTTCCAATACCGCGAGGATCATGCCCAGTGGGGCCAGCAGGATTACTGGGCGACGCCGACCGAATTCATCGGTACCCACCAGGGTGACTGCGAGGATTTCGTCATCGCCAAGTACTTCGCGCTGCGCAAGATCGGCGTACCCGACGAGCGCCTCTACCTGACTTACGTCAAGGCGTTGCGGCAAAACGTCGCGCACATGGTATTGAGCTACTTCGAGACTCCGGACAGCGTTCCGTTGATTCTGGATAACTACAATCCCGAAATCCTGCGCGCGACCGAACGGCGGGACCTGCTGCCGGTTTACAGCTTCAACGCGAGATCGCTGTTCCTGACCAACGCATCGGCAGGCTTGGGCAAATCACTGCCGACCGACAAGATCAAGAACAGCAAATGGCGAAAGCTGCTCGACGACATACGCAGGGAACAACAATGACTCTGTTTAAACAAATTGCCGTGCTGGTTTCGATCGTATTTTTGCTGTTGTTGACGATCATCGTGGTCAACGACCTGCGTCGCGCCAGCGAATTCCAGCAAGGCCAGCTGAAAACCACCGCGCAGGACATGGCGACCACCCTCGGTATCGCGATCAGCAACCTGCCGCAAGGCGACGATCCGGCCACTCTCGAGGTCCTGTTCAACGCCGTTTTCGACAGCGGGTTTTATACGCGCATAGAACTCGTCGGCACCGACGGGCAGACGATTCACCGCAAGAGTCAGCAAATAGATCTCGAGGAAGTGCCCGCCTGGTTCGTCGAAATGGCCCCACTGACCAGCGCCCACGGATCGACCCGAATCATGCAGGGCTGGACGCAGCTCGGCGAGCTGCAGCTCGAGTTACACCCGGGCTTCGTCTATCGCGGCCTCTACGATGCCCTGCTGGCGACGCTGCAGGGTTTCGCGATGCTGTTCGCGGGATCGATGCTGGTGCTGTGGCTCATGCTGCGCTACGTGCTGCAGCCGTTGCAACGGGTCAAGGAACAGGCCGACGCGATTCACGCCAATCGCTTCGTGCAGCAGGACAGGATTCCAGCCACCGTCGAACTCAAACGCGTGGTCGAGGCGATGAATCTGATGGTGACCAAGGTCAAGAGTATTTTCGACGACCAGGAAGCCACGCTGGCGCAGTACCAGCAAATACTCTATCGCGACAAGCTGACCAACCTCGGCAATCGCCGCTACCTGCTCGACCAGTTGCGCCAGTCCATGTCCGAGGAATCGGGCCTGCACGGCAGCATGGCGATCGTCAAGATCGGCGAGTTCGAGCACCTGCGCGATCACCACGGCTACGAAGTTGCCGACGACCTCGTCCGGATCATCGCCGACCTGCTGCGACAGGAGCATGCCGGCCTCGAGGCCGAACGCTGCTCACGATTCAACGACGACGAGTTCGCCTTTCTGAGCGCGGCCGACGAGACCGCGGTCAGCGATTACACGCGGAGCCTGTTTGAATCCTTCCAGCAACTTGCCGAGCGCCAGCCGGCGCTGCGCGACGTTCAACTGCACGCCGGCATTTGCGCGATCGAGACCGGCGGCGACATCGGCAAAGTACTCGCGAGCATCGACTATTGCCTGTCGCAGGCCCTGACCCATGGTCCGTTTTCGATCGAGCGCCAACGGGCTACCGGCATCGAACTGCCCGAGGGCAAGATGCAATGGCGCGCCTGGCTCGAATCGATTCTCGAATCGGGCCAGCTGTTCCTCGTCGGCCAGCTCGCACTGGGTGACGAAGCCCAACCGGTCCAACGCGAACTGTTCGTCCGCGCGCGCAACGCGGCCAACCAGGTGGTGCCGGCCTCGGCATTCATGCCGATGGCGGCCAGCCTCGACATGTCGCTCGATATCGACCGCGAAGTCTTTCGCCAGGTCGCCGCCAACAAGACGCTCGACACCGACGTGCCGCTGGCGATCAATCTTAGCGCCGCGTTCTTCGAGCTCGCCGAGGCCCAGGAAGATTTCGACCAGCTGCTGTTCGCCTGCGAGCAAAACAACCGCAGGCTGTGCATCGAGGCGAGTCATCCGATCCTGCAGCAACATCCGATGATGTGCGGCAAGGTTTCCGAGCGGGTGAGACGCCACCAGCATCGCTTCGGTATCGACAACCTCGATCTGGGGCTGCCGCTGCAGCTGCTGCAATCCGGACAGTTCGACTATGTCAAGATCAACGCGCAAACGCTCCAGGCCATGGGCGAGGACGATGCCACCGCGGGTTTCCAGGCACTGAAAACGATCACCGACACGCTGGACATCGACATCGTTGCCGTCGGCGTCGACTCACAGGAAGTCTTCGACCGGCTGCGCGCGCTCGGGATCGATATCATGCAGGGCAATTTCCTCGATTCACCGGAGCCGATCTAGCCAGATGTCCCCTCCGATGATGACTGACTATCATTCAACTCTTTCGACCACCCTGCCCGTCCGGGACCTGATTTTTGGCCCCGGCCCGTCCGCCACGCCGAGGTTTCGGACCATTCAGACACAGGCCCCGTCATGATCGACCCGCACCATCAGTACGATCCGCTGCTCGAATGCCTGGTGATCTTCGCCAAGATCCACAATCGTCCGATCAGCGTCGAGGCAATGATCGCGGGATTGCCGGTCGAACCCGGCGCCGACGGCCCGGAACTGTTCAGCATCGACAAGCCCAAGGGCCTGTTCTCGCGCGTCGCCGCGCGCGCCGGCTTCGCCAGCCGCCTGATCAGGCGCGACCTGAACAGCCTGTCGCGCCTGCTGCTACCTTGCATCCTCGTATTACGCAACGGCAACGCCTGCATACTCGAAAGCCTCGATCGCAAACAGCGCCGCGCCAAAGTCATCTTTCCCGAAGTCGGCGAAGGCGAGGAATGGCTCGACTTCGACACCTTGCAGCGCGAGTATCTCGGCTACGCCTTCCTGCTCAAGCGCGAGCTTCAACAGGAAACCCAGCGACGCGAGCCGCTGGCGCTGGATTCGAGCCACTGGTTCTGGGGCACGCTGCGCAAATCCCGGGAAATTTTCGCCAGCGTGTTGTTGTCGTCGATCCTGATCAACCTGTTCGTGCTGGCGACGCCGATGTTCACGATGAACGTTTACGACAAGGTCGTACCCAACGATGCAATCGAAACCCTGTGGGTACTCGCGGCCGGAATCGTCACGGTTTACGTTTTCGACACGGTGTTGCGTTTCGTGCGCAACTACCTGCTCGAAATTGCCGGCAAGAAGAGCGACGTCATCATGTCCTCGCTGCTGTTCTCGCAGGTGCTCAATCTCAAGATGTCGCATTGGCCGCAGAGCGTCGGTGCGTTCGCGAGCCAGCTGCGCGACTTCGAAAGCATTCGCAACTTCTTTACCGCAACGACGATGGCGACACTGGTCGACCTGCCCTTCGCCATCGTCTTCCTGCTGGTCATCTATTACATCGGGGGGCCGATGATCGCGGTGCCGTTGATCGTCATCGCGCTGCTGCTGACCTACAGCCTGATCCTCGCCAAGCCGCTCAAGCAAAGCATCGAGGCGACCTACGAGGCGAGCGCGGCGAAGAATGCCCAGCTCGTCGAAACCCTGCACACGATCAAGACGATCAAGACGCTAGGCGCCGCCAACTACGCGCAGTGGATCTGGGAAGAAAACTCGGGAACGATCGCCGACCGGTCGATGCGTGCGCGCACGCTGTCGTCGTCGATCCTCGTCGTCACCAACCTGCTGGTACAGATCAATACGGTCGGCCTGATAATCTTCGGGATTTACCGAATCGGCCATCTCGAACTCAGCCTCGGCGGATTGATCGCGATCGTCATGCTGGCGTCGCGCGCGGTCGCGCCGATGGGCCAGATCGCGGGTTTGATTACGAGCTTCGAGCAGACCCGCACCGCCTACCACGCGCTCGACGGCATCATGCAGCAGGAAACCGAACGGCCCGAGGGAAAATCCTACGTGCGGCGTGCGGCCTTCGAGGGCGCCGTCGATTTTCGCCACGTCGACTTCAATTACCCCGAATCTCCGAAAAAGTCGCTCGCCGACGTCAGTTTCGGCATAAAACCGGGCGAGCACGTGGGCATCATCGGCAAGGTCGGCTCCGGCAAGAGCACACTGGTCAAACTGATTATCGGGCTCTACCAGGCAAACTCCGGTTCGATCGCGATCGACCACATCGACATCAACCAGATCGATCCGGCCGACCTGCGGCACCACATCGGCTATCTGTCGCAGGATGTCGAGCTGCTGCGCGGCACGATTCGCGACAATCTCGCCTACAAGGACCTGCACGTCAACGATGAACGGCTGCTACAGGCGGCGAAGGTCAGTGGCGTCGACCTTTTCGTCAACCGCCTGCCGCAGGGCTTCGATACCCAGATCGGCGAACAGGGCGCGTTACTGTCGGGCGGCCAGCGCCAGGCGATCGCGCTCGGCCGCGCGGCGCTGCTGGGCGAGCCGATCCTGATACTGGACGAGCCGACCAACAGTTTCGATAATACGACGGAATCCGTCGTCAAGCAGCGCCTGCTCGAGTACACCCGCGACAAGACCCTGCTGCTGGTCACGCACAAGGCACCGATGCTCGACCTGGTCGAGCGCCTGCTCGTCATCGATGACGGCAAGCTGGTCATGGACGGCCCCAAGGTCGACGTCCTGAACGCGCTCAAGGGAACCCAGAATGCATAGCGACAACGACGATAAAACCGATTTCGAAGACAGGACCGACTTCGAAGACACGACGCAGATCGGCGCGCACGGCAAACAGGACCTGGTTTACATGCGCAGCCTGTCGGCGGCGGTCGTACACCGCACGCCGAAACACCTGATCACGGTGGTCGTGATTCTCGCGACCTTCGTGATCGCGGCGATTGTCTGGATGAACTGGGCGAAAATCGACGTCGTCATTCGCGGCGCGGGCAAGGTCGCGCCGGCGAGCCAGGTCCAGAATATTCAGAGCCTCGAGGGCGGAATCGTCGAGGATATCCTCGTCGCCGAAGGCGAAGTCGTAGACGTCGGTCAGCCGCTGCTCAAGATCAGCGACGTCGCCTTCTCGAGTTCCTTCGAGGAAAATCGCCTGCTCTATCTCGAGCTGCTGGCGCGCGCGACCCGGCTCGACGCCGAAGCCTTCGATCGCGAGTTCGAGCCTCATCCGGAGGTCGCCCGCGAGGCGCCGGTGCTATTGAAATCCGAGCGAAGCCTGTTCGAATCCAACCGCGAACAACTCAAGGAGACGCTCGGTATACTCGACGAGAAGATCAATCAACAGCAAAGCGCGCTGCGCGAGGCGCAGTCGAAGCAGCGGCAGCTGCAAAGATCGCTGGAACTCTTGAAAAAGGAAATCGAGATCAAGAAGCCGCTGAGAGACCGGGGCATCATCAGCGAGGTCGAGTTTTTGCAGCTACAGCAAAAGGAGGCCGAATTCGAGGGTGAGCTCGACGCCGTGCGCCTGTCGATACCGCGCATCCAGTCGACCATCGAGGAAGCCCGCTTTGCCCGCCAGAAAGAAAGCCTCGACTTCCAGAACAAGGCAAAGAAAGAGTTGAACGAGGTCAACGCGGAAATCGGCCGCATCCGCGAAGCGCAAACGGCACTGCAGGACCGGGTCAAGCGCACGACCTTGCGCTCGCCGGTCAAGGGAGTCGTACAGCATCTCTACATCAATACGATCGGCGGCGTCATCAATCCCGGCGGCAACATCGTCGATATCGTTCCGCAGGAGGATTCGCTGCTGGTCGAGGTGCGGATCCAGCCGGCCGATATCGCCTACGTGCACGTCGGCCAGTTCGCGCGGCTCAAGTTCTCGGCCTACGACTTTGCGATCCACGGCAGCCTGCAGGGTATCGTCACCTTCATCAGCGCGGATACGATCACCAACGACGAAGGCGAGAGCTATTTCCTCGTGCGCGTCAAGCCGAACCGGCTCTATCTCGGCAGCCAACTCGGCGAATTGCCGATCAAAGTCGGCATGACCGCCGAGGCCGACATCATCACCGACAAGAAAACCATCCTGTCCTACCTGACCGAACCGGTCCACCGGGGTATCGACAAGGCCTTGCGGGAGCGTTGATGCAGCTGATCGTCTACACCGCCTCGCCCGCCTTCAAGCGCTTTATCGGCAAGCATCTCGATTTGCCGTTCGAACTGCGAACGCAACTCGGGCCGCCGGCGGAAGAACCCGATTGCATCCATCTGTTACACCTGTCAGATATGGCTGATGCGTGTTACGAATGGTTGCAACAAAATGTGCCGGGGCGAACGACACTGGCGGCGCTTTGCTCGGACCGACCCAACCTGCAGGAGATGCTCGAAGGCGTGCGCCTCGGCGCCCGTGCCTATTGCAACAGCTACATGGCGTCGAACCACTACTACCAGATGCTGCAACTCCTCGAAAACGGCCAGAGCTGGTTTCCGCCGCAACTGCTCGAGCAAACCTTCGATCTGGCCCGGCTTGCGGCCGCGCGCGCGAGACCGGAAGTCGATGCGCTCGGCGACTTGACCGGGCGCGAGCGCGAAATCGCGCTCGCGGTCGGCGACGGCAAGTCCAATCGCGAGATCGCACAGCAGTTCGAAATCGCCGAGCCGACAGTCAAGACCCACCTCGGAAGTATCTTCCGCAAGCTCGAAGTCAAGGACCGGATCGGCCTCGTCCTGTTGCTCAAGCGGGGTTAGAATGCGAACCATTTCCGGGTTGCGTGTGACCCGGCTCTCAATTCACAGAAAAACCCGGTTTCGCCTACGACTTTGGTATGACACGCGCCACCGGATTCTGACCTATATAAGCGGTTCGAATTCGTAACAATGGCGCGATCATGGCAACCAAAAGTATCGGTTATGTCGTTGAATTAACGGGCGAAGCCCAGGTCCGTTCGGTGGACGGAATCATCCGCGTGCTGAGCGTCGGCGACGAGGTCCACGAAGGCGACCTGCTCGTCACCGGGGTCAATACGAGCATCGTCATCGAGTTTTTCGACGGCGCAAAATTGCCGCTCGGCGAAAGCACCGAGGTGCTGCTCGACGAAACCGTATTCGCCAGCCGGATCGCGTTTCCGGACGATCGCGTCGATCAGCTGGCCGAGCTGCAAAGCCTGATCGTCGAAGGCATCGATCTCGCCGAACTCGAAGCGACCGCGGCCGGCGCGGCGCCGGTAGAGTCCGACGGCCTGCACCAGGCATCTATTTACAGCCGAGACGGCGACGAGGGAATCGTCGAGACGCGCCTGACGCCGTTCTCGGTCAATGATTCCGGGCAGAATGCTTTCTCGACTCTCGGCGACGATAGCGCCCCGATCGCCGGAGAACCCGCGAGCGAGGGCGGTCCATCGCTGCCGACGGCATCGCCGGTTGCATCTATCAGCGTCGATCCGATCACGCTCGACGACGTCGTCAATGCCGCCGAGGCCAGTGGCCTGGTGAATGTCACGGGATCGGTCGGCGGCGCCGCGAGCGCCGGCGATGCGATCGATTTCACGATCAACGGCACGCCCTATTCCGGCCTCGTTGCCGCGGGCAACGTTTTCAGCATTCCGGTAGCCGGCGCCGATCTCGCCGCCGACACCAGTTTCGACGCGTCGGTAAGCGGTACCGACGCGTCCGGCAATCCGTTCGTCGTGATAACCACATCCAGTCACCTGGTCGACACCAGCATCGTGGCCTCGGTCGCGCTCGATCCGAACGTTACCGCCGACGATGTCGTCAGCGCCGCCGAGGCCGGTGGTACTGTTGCCATTACCGGCTCGGTCGCGGGCGACTTCCAGGCCGGCGATATCGTCACGCTGACGGTCAATGGCGTGAGCAGTAGCGGCGCGGTGGCGGCCGACGGCAGATTCAGCATCGACGTCCAGGGCAGCGACCTGCGCGACGACCCGGACTACACCATCGACGCATCATTCGTGGCCACCGATGCGGCCGGCAACGTCGGGGCACCGGTAACCACCAGCGAGGCCTACTCGGTAGACGTTACGCCGCCGACGGCATCGATTTCGCTCGATCCGAACATCACCGCGGACGATATCATCTCGGCTGCAGAGGAAGGCACCGATATCGCGATCACCGGCACGGTCGGCGGCGACGTCACCGATGGCGACACCGTGACCCTGATCGTCAACGGCAATACCTTTACGGGCGCAGTATCCGGCGGCGCGTTCAGCATCGACGTACCCGGCACCGAACTGACCGCGGACGCCGACAGGACCATCGACGCCAGCGTTACGACCTCGACCGGCGACGTCAACGGCGAAGCCACCGCAACCGCCAGCGAAACCTTCACGGTCGACACCACGCCGCCGACGGCATCGATCACGCTCGATGCCAACGTCACCGCCGACGATATCGTCAACGCGGTCGAGGAAGGCACCGATATCGCGATCACCGGCACGGTCGGCGGCGACGTCACCGATGGCGACACCGTGACCCTGACCGTCAACGGCAATACCTTTACGGGCGCAGTATCCGGCGGCGCGTTCAGCGTCGACGTACCCGGCACCGAGCTGACCGCGGACGCCGACCGGACCATCGATGCCAGCGTTACGACCTCAACCGGCGACGTCAACGGCGAAGCCACCGCGACCGTCAGCGAAAGCTACGCTGTCGATACGACTGCAATTGCAACCATCACGCTCGATGCGGACATCACGGCCGATGACATCATCAATGCCGCCGAGGCCGGCGGCACCGTTGCCATCACTGGCTCGGTCGCCGGTGACTTCCAGGCCGGCGATATCGTCACGCTCACGGTCAACGGCGTCGACACCACGGGTGGCGTTGCCGCCGACGGCAGCTTCTCG
>JAHEKJ010000207.1 GCA_024638385.1 Gammaproteobacteria bacterium
ATAGACGACATGCTGCCGATCGCGGGGAAACTCGACCAGGTTGGCTTCTGGTCAATAGAGTCCTGGGGCGGAGCCACGTTCGACGCCTGTATTCGCTACCTTGGAGAGGATCCCTGGGAGCGCATCCGTCGTCTGAAAGCTGCGATGCCGAATACGCCACAGCAGATGCTGTTTCGTGGGCAGAATATTCTTGGCTACCGGCATTACGCCGACGATCTGGTCGAGAAGTTCGTGGAGCGCTGCGCGGTCAACGGCGTCGATGTCTTCCGCATTTTCGATGCGCTGAATGATCTCAGAAATCTCGAAACAGCCATCAAGGCAACGCTGGCTGTCGGCAAGCACGCTCAGGGGACCATGTCTTACACCGTAAGTGAGGTCCACACCGTGGATCTCTGGGTCGACATGGGCAGGCGCATCGAAGACATGGGCGCGCACTCCATTTGCATCAAAGACATGGCGGGTTTACTGCGTCCGTATGTCGCGTTCGAACTCGTGAGTCGCCTCAAGGAAGCAGTCGATATTCCGATTCACATGCAGTGTCATGCGACGACCGGACTGTCGACCGCAACCTGCGTCAAAGCGGCAGAAGCAGGCATCGACAATATCGATACGGCCGTATCGTCGATGAGCATGACGTACGGCCACTCGCCGACCGAGTCGCTGGTCGCGATCCTGGAGGGCACCGACAGGGATACCGGCCTCGACCTCATTCTCATCGAAGAAATCGCCGCGTATTTTCGCGAGGTCCGCAAGAAGTACGCGAAGTTCGAGGGCGCGCTCAGGGGCGTGGACTCGCGGATTCTTGTCGCGCAGGTGCCCGGCGGAATGCTCACGAACCTCGAGAACCAGCTGCGCGAACAGAATGCGAGTGACAAGCTCGACGAAGTGCTCGAGGAAATTCCGCGGGTTCGCAAAGACCTGGGGATGCTGCCGCTGGTTACGCCGACGTCGCAGATCGTCGGTACCCAGGCGGTTATCAACGTCATGTCCGGGTCGCGCTACGGCAACATCACCAAAGAAACCGCTGGGGTTCTCAAAGGCGAATACGGTGCGACGCCTGTTCCCGTGAACAAGGAGCTGCAGGCGAAGGTGCTTGCGGGCGCCGAGCCCATAACCTGCAGGCCGGCCGATTTGCTCGAGCCGGAACTCGAGCACCAGACCGCTGAACTGAAGCGCGTAGCCGCGGAGAAGGGCATCAGGCTGGCGGACGCGGTCGTCGATGACGTGCTGACCTATGCGCTGTTTTCCCAGATCGGCACGAAATTTCTTGAGAACCGCGACAATCCGAGTGCATTCGAGCCGGTTCCCTGCGCCGAGAGCGAGCCTCCGGCCGCGCCGCCTGCCGCGGCGGCAGCTGGGTCGGGTGTCTATTCAGTGCGAGTGAATGGCAAGGCGTTCACGGTCGAAGTTGCCGAGAGCGGCCAACTGGCCAGCGTCAGTGCTGCGCCGGCTGCAAGCGCCGCAGCAACCGGCTCTGGTGAGGCCGTCAAAGCCGTACTCGCCGGTAATATTTTCAAGGTACACGTTGCCCCTGGCGCAACCGTGAACAAAGGTGATGCGCTGCTCATTGTCGAGGCAATGAAAATGGAAACGGCGGTAGCGGCCCCGCGCTCCGGTACCGTGACCGAAGTCTTCGTCAACGAAGGCGATTCCGTCAAGGTCGGCGATGCACTCGTCGCGATCGCCTGATGACAGGCTGATCGGTGGAACTCATCGAGCAAATCTGGACCGGGTCAGGTATTTACCAGATCAAAGCCGGGCAGGTGGTCATGCTCGGCGTCTGTCTTCTCTTACTTTATCTCGGGATCGTACGTAAGTTCGAGCCGCTGCTGCTCGTCACTATCGGTTTCGGCGGGCTACTGAGCAACATCCCCGGTGTCGAAATTGCTACTGGCGATGGCCTGTTACATCTTGCCTACGTGGTTGGCATTGAGACGGGGGCATTTCCCCTGATTATCTTCATGGGGGTCGGTGCTCTGACCGACTTCGGACCGCTCCTTGCCAACCCCCGAACGCTGTTTCTCGGTGCTGCTGCACAGTTCGGTATCTTCGCGACGTTGCTCGGAGCACTCGGCTTGACCGAACTGGGACTCATGGATTTCTCGCTGCGCGAAGCGGCGGCCATCGGCATCATCGGCGGGGCCGACGGACCCACGGCCATTTACGTCGCGGGTAAACTTGCGCCCAATCTGCTGGGCGCCATCGCTGTCGCCGCCTATTCCTACATGGCGCTGGTGCCGCTTATCCAGCCGCCTATTATGAAGCTGCTGACGACGGAATCGGAGCGTCAGATTGAAATGGTGCAACTGCGTGAAGTATCGACCGCTGAGCGCATCATCTTCCCGCTGCTGCTGTTATTGCTCGTCGGGCTGCTTCTGCCGACGGCTGCACCGCTGTTGGGAATGCTCGCCTTTGGCAACCTGATGCGCGAGTGTGGCGTCGTCGAGCGCCTGTCGAATACAACGCAGAACGCGCTTATCAACATAGTGACGATCTTTCTTGGCCTGGCCGTTGGTTCGAAACTCAGTGCGGAGCAGTTCCTGGTGCCGAGCACGCTGGGTATCCTGGTTCTTGGCATGGTTGCTTTCGCGATCGGCACTGCCAGCGGCGTCATTATGGCCAAATTGCTGAACAAGGTATCGGCGCAGCCCATTAATCCGCTGATCGGCGCGGCCGGCGTATCTGCCGTTCCGATGGCGGCGCGGGTCGCAAACAGGGTTGGACTCGAAGCCAATCCACACAATATTCTGCTGATGCACGCCATGGGACCCAATGTCGCCGGCGTGATCGGCTCAGCCGTTGCGGCAGGTATCATGATAATGTTTGCGTCGTAACCGGGACCCACGGATGAGTTCACTTTCGATCGTCATACCTGCCAAGAACGAGGATGCCGCCATTGGTGACGTCGTCGCCGCCGCGCGCAAGCATTACCCTGAAGCCGAACTTATCGTCGTCGACGACGGCTCCACCGACGAGACGGCGAAGGTCGCGACGGAAGCCGGTGCGATCGTCGTCCGTCACCCCGAGAGCCTCGGTAACGGCGCCGCGGTCAAGGCCGGTGCCCGCGCGACGAGCGGGGATATCATCGCGTTCATGGACGGCGACGGGCAGCACGACGCCGGCGAATTCAAGAACTTGCTGGCGAAGCTGGACGAGGGATTCGACATGGTGATCGGTGCCCGCCGTTCCGGGTCCCATGCCAACGTCGGTCGCTTGTGGGCCAACGGCATCTATAACGTTGTCGCTTCCTGGCTTACCGGTCGCCGCATTCCGGACCTGACCTCGGGTTTCCGCGTCGTGCGCGCGAACCTCTTCAAGCGCTTCCTGTACCTGTTGCCGAACGGTTTCTCGTACCCGACGACGATCACGATGGCTTTCCTGCGGGCAGGCTTCCCGATCCGCTTCGAGCCGATCCCGGTCGGCAAACGTATCGGCAAGAGTCACATCCGGCCGATCCGGGACGGTGTACGGTTCACGGTGATCATTTTCAAGATCGCGACGCTGTACGCGCCGCTGAAGATATTCCTGCC
>JAHEKJ010000101.1 GCA_024638385.1 Gammaproteobacteria bacterium
CCTATACCAAGGCGCTGCTGTCGGCGATCCCGTCGCTCGATCCGGACGCGCAGAGCAAGGCGCAGAAACTCGAAGGCGAGATCCCGAGCCCGATCAACCCGCCGCCGGGCTGCCGTTTCAATACGCGTTGCCGTTACGCGCAGGAGCGCTGCCGCAGCGAAGTGCCGGAATGGCGCGAAATGTCGAGCGGGCACCACGTTGCCTGCCACTTTTCCGAAGAGATTGACTGACGCGACCGTCGCCATCGCCCCGTTGCACGCCGAGTTCGGCGCCCGCGTCGTCGGCGTCGACCTGTCGAAATCGCTCGACGACGGCGTGTTCGAAATGATCGACACCGCGATCAACCGCTACTCGATCCTGCTGTTCGAGGACCAGTCGATGAACGACGACGCGCACCTCGATTTCACGCGCCGCTTCGGCGAACCCGAAGAAGAGCACGTCAGCTATTACAGCAGCGGTAAAATCACCTACATCGGGCTGGTCGGCAACGTCGACGCCGACGGCAACCAGGCAACTTCGCGGCGCGTCAAGTCGGCGCGCGGCAACGAAATGTGGCATTCGGACAGCTCGTTTCGCGAAATACCGGCGATGTTTTCGATACTGGCCGCCTACGAAGTCCCCGACGAGGGTGGCGAAACCGAATTCGCCAGCGCGCGCAGCGCCTGGGCGCGTCTCGACGACGCGACGCGTCGACTCGTCGACGGGCGTATCGGAATCCACGACTACATCTATTCGCGCACCCAGGTCGGCGCAGACGCGGTCAACGAAAGCCAGCGCAGCTACATGCACCCGGTGCGTCAACGCCTGGTGCGGCAGAATCCGCTGACCGGCGAGAAAAACCTTTTTGTCGGGTCGCACGTCAGGGCGATCGAGGGCATGGCGGATGACGAGGCGCGCGCGCTGCTGCGACGCCTGATCGACGAGATCACGCGCGCCGAATCGGTATACCGCCATCGCTGGCGCGCCGGCGACGTGATGATCTGGGACAATCGCTGCGTCCTGCATCGCGGTTGCGGTTACGACGAGGCAAAGTTTCGCCGTCGTATGCACCAGACCCGCGTGCGCTGTCGCGGCACCTCGCTGGCTGAAACGGTCTCCAGCGATTAGGCGTCGCGCGGGCGCGCGCCGGAACCGGCTATTCCCGGGGCGGCATCGGCAAATCCGGGTCGTCGAGTTCCGCGTCCAGCGGAAATACCGGCCGCGGTACCCGGCGGTATTCGAACTTGCGGTATTGCGGCGTGCACAAGGCCCCGCTGTCGCAGACGATCACGCGCCCGGCAACCGGCTCGAACTCGGCTCGAAAGTGCTGCATCGATTTGACCGCGACCACGCTTTTCGTCAGCGGGTCGATGCCGAAGCCGCGGAACTGCTCGAGATCGAGCAGCTGCTGGGCGACGGTGGTCACCAGAATTTCGATGCCGCCGCTGCGCACCACCGCGGTCGGGCCGAACGAACGCGGCAGGCCGCCGATCATCGCGCCACTGCCGACGTAGCGGCCGTCGCTCGAGCCAAGCAATTCGACCTGCAGTTCGAGCGGACCGCCGCCGCGCGACGGATCGAGCTTGCCGCCGAGCGCGATGTCGATCCGTTCGCCGGGCCGATGTCGCGCCAGCTGCGTTACCGTGGCGCCATCGACCAGCGGGCCGAAACAGGCGTTTTCGATACCCGCGTCGAGCAGCGCGCCGAGCAGCCCGGTGGCGTCGCCGTAGCCGCCGGCGCCGGGATTGTCGGCGTAGTCGGCGATCACCAGCGGCCCGCTGCCGACATCGAAGCGCGCCGCGATCGCGGCCGATTCGGCTGCCGTGAGATATTCATTGAGCACATCGTGGCGCCGTCGCCAGATGTCTTCGACGATGCGCATGGCAAAGGCCTGGTGCGCGGCGAAATCGCCATCGGCGGTGACCAGCACCGTCGGGCCCGTCGCCGCGGTATCGGCGCTGGCGAAACCGCCGTTGATGCTGACCGCGAAGACGTCTTCGCGCGCTTCCCACTCGCGCGCCGCCCGCAGCCGCTCGAGCATCGGCCCGGCATCGGTGCGCCCGCCGTTGACCTCCTCGAGCATCGGGCAGCCGACGCGAATGGTTTTGGGATGGATTTCACCGCGCAGGCGACGCTGCATGGTTTCGGCCGCCTGGACCGCGATTTCGCGCATGTCGGTATGCGGATAGGTCTTGTACGACAGGATGATATCGGCCAGCTCGCACATCGCGCGGCTGACGTTGGCATGCGGGTCGAGGGTAACGCCGATCGGCACCGCGTCGCCCGCGATCGCGCGCAGGCGGCGCAGCAATTCCCCTTCGCCGTCGTCGTGGCTGTCGCTGACCATCGCGCCGTGCAGGCCGAGCAGGATGGCGTCGTAGTCGCCGCGGGCGGCGTCGACGATGGCGCCGGCGAGCCGGTCGAAGGCCTCGTCGGTGACTTTGCCGCTCGGGCCGGCCGCCGCGCTGAGCACGTGATCGACTCGCCAGTCGTATTGCCGGCCGACCTCGAGGAAGCCGGCGAGGCTCGTATTCCGATCGCCGCGTTCGTCGACCGCGTCGGCGCCGACCAGGTAATAGCAGTCGCGAAACGCCTGTTCGTCGGTCGCCACGCGGCTGAAGGTATTGGACTCGTGGGCAAACTCGGCGGTCAAAACTCTTGTGCGCATCGGTTCCCTTTCGTGAAAGCGGTTCGCGAACGGGTCGCCACAACCCGCTCGAGATAGGGGGACAGTTTACCTGTTTACCGCAATTCCGCACCGTCTTGGTGCAGAATTAGGGTAAACAGGTAAACTGTCCCCCGAATTATCTGGGGACGGGGGTGGGGCGGCCGTCGGCGCCGAGTGCGACGTAGGCAAACTTGGCCTCGGTAACCTTGTGCCGGTTGCGCGAGCGATCGCGCTGCACCCAGGCTTCGACGTGGACGTCGAGCGAGGTATTGCCGATGCGTTCGACCTCGGTGTAGACGCAGAGTACGTCGCCGATCTTGACCGGCAGAATGAAATGCATCGATTCGACCGCGACCGTGACGACACGACCCTGCGCGCGCTCGGCCGCGCAGATGCCGCCGGCGATATCCATCTGCGCCATGACGTAGCCGCCGAAGATGTCGCCCGCGGGATTCGCGTCGGCCGGCATCGTCATCGTGCGCGTGGTCAGTTCGCCTCTCGGTGCTTCGTTCGTCATCTTCGGCCCGGTCATCGTCGCGGGCGGATCCCGGACTCCGGCGTTATCTTAGGGATGCGCTTCGCCGCCGTCAAAGCAACGACGTCGGCGCGCGCTCAGCCTCGCGCGCGCGCCGCCTCCCAGTCCTGTCTCCAGGCTTCGAAATCCGACGGGCTCTGCGGCTTGCCGATGTGATAGCCCTGGGCGATGTCGCAGCCCGACTCGGCCAGAATCTGCCAGGCGCAATCGTGTTCGACGCCCTCGCCGACGACGCTCATGTCGAGCGACTTGCCGAGCGCGATCACCGACCTGACGATTTTTTCGTCGGCGCTGCCGCGCTCCAGCGCGATGACGAAATCGCGATCGATCTTGATCTCGTCGATCGGGAACTGCTGCAGGTACTTGAGCGACGAATAGCCGGTGCCGAAATCGTCGATCGAGATGCGGATCGAAAAATCCGACAGCGCGCGCAGAATCATCTCGGCGGTCTCGGGCGATTGCATGATGCCGGTCTCGGTGACCTCGAAGCACAGCATCGAGGTCGGCACCGCGTAATCATCGACCATGGCCCTGATCTCGTCGACGATCTCCTCGTCGTGCAGGACCCGCGCCGACAGGTTGACCGACGCGGTTATCGCCAGGCCTTGCCGATGCCACTCGCGGCACTGTTGCAGGGTCAGGTCGAGCACGTTGAGCGTCAGCCTGCCGATGACGCGCGAGCGCTCCGCCATCGGAATGAACTTGTCCGGGCCGATATCGCCGAGGCTCGGGTGTTGCCAGCGCACCAGCGCCTCGGCGCCGACCAGCGCGCGGTCGGCGAGACGGACCTGGGGCTGGAAGTGGACTTCGAGCTCATGTTGTTCGATGGCCTGCTTGAGATCGTGGCCGATCATCGCGTTGCGCTCGAATTCGCGGCTGGACTCGGGATTGAAGTAAGCGATTCCGGACGAGTTCTTCTTGGCTTCGTACATCGCGCTGTCGGCGTGCTTGACCAGGTCGGACGCATTGTCGCCGCTGTGCGGGTAGACCGCGATACCGATCGATATACCGACGTTCAGGAGCTTGTCGAGCACCGGCAGCGGATCGGTGAAAGCCGAGAAGATGCTCTCGACCACGACGAAGCTGCCGCCGACATTGTTCAATACTGGCAGGATCGCGCCGAACTCGTCGCCGCCGATGCGGGCCACGGTATCGGAATCGCGCATGGTTTCGGTGAGCCGTCGGCCGACCTCGATCAGCAGGGCGTCACCGACGTCGTGGCCGAAGCTGTCGTTAACCGCCTTGAACAGGTCGAGGTCCATTATCAGCACCGCGAACTCGTGCTGGCTGCGCTCGGCCTCGCGCAGGGCCTGGCCGAGGCGATCGTGGAAGAGCTGCCGATTCGGCAGGCCGGTCAGCGAGTCGAAGAAGCTCATCCGCACCAGTTCCTGTTCGCGCCGCTCGATTTGCCGCTGCAGCTGGCTCTTCTCGCAGGCGGACTCGATCATGCGGCGCAGCGTCCACGGCGAGATCTCGGCCTTGCTCAGGTACTCCTGGGCGCCGAACTGGATGCTTTGCGCGGCCACGCCCTCGTTACCCATGTTGGTCATCAACACCACCGGCGGTCGTTGCGAGCAGGGAGTTTGCAGCAGGTCGGCGAAGAGTTCGAAGGCATTGCCGGTCGGGTAGCGATAATCGAGCAGCATGCATTCGTAGGTGCCGCTGCTGGCGAGGTTCTTGCCGAGTTCGGGATCGACGATCTTGTCGAGTTCGAGCACGAGTCCGCTGCGGCGCAGATTGCGCTCGATGATCCGGGTGTCGACCTCGTCGTCGTCGACCAGCAAGATTCTTATGGGTTTGTTCTTATTGTCCATGTAACGCTCCGTTGTCGCGATGGCGGAACTGTACGCAGGAGAGAAACCCGCGCAGCATGTCGGCGAGGCCGGCGAAGTTCGAGCCGGCGTCGGACTTGACGATGTAGCCGGCGACGTTCTGCGCATAGGCGCGCTGTTTGTCCTGGTCACGATCCGAGGTCGTCAGCATAAAGACGATGCTGTCCTTGAGCTCGTCGTCGGCCCGCAATCGTTCCAGGAATTCGTGGCCGTTGAGCCGCGGCATGTTGATGTCGACCAGCAGGATCCACGGACCGACGCCGTTGCCCCCGGCGTTGGCGCGCAGCATCTCGAGCGCTTCGATTCCGTCGTTGGCCACCAGCGAGACGTTGTCGATCCCCTGCTTCTTCAGCGCGCGCCGGATCACGCGGATATCGATGTCGTCGTCGTCGACGATCATGATGCCCGGTTGTAAGCTCTGTTGTTCGATCATGTCATTGTCCCTTGTCTGCGGATTCCGCGGTCCATTCTCGTGTCACGCACTCTTGCGCTCGGGTACCGGTTCGGGCGCGGGGAAAACCAGCCGAAAAGTCGCGCCGCGACCCCCGCCGGGCAGCAGCTCGATCGTGCCGCCGAGGTTGTGCAGCGTCTTCTTGACCAGCGCGAGGCCCATGCCGCTGCCCTCGATCTCGTCGCGTCGTTTCAGGGTCTGGAACAGCTCGAAGATGCGCTCGCCGTACTCGATCGGAATGCCGGGGCCGTCGTCGCCGACTTCCACGACGACGCCGTCGGCGGTTTCCTCGGCGGTGATCTCGATATGCCCGCGGTCGCGGTCGTGATGCTTGACCGCGTTGCCGATCAGGTTGCGGAACACCAGTTCGAGCGCCGGTCGCGGCGCGAAGACGAGCGGCAGGTCGTCGACACGTTCGAGCGAGAATTCGCCACCCGGCGGCAGCAGGTCGGTGAGCTCGGCCAGCAGTTTACCGGTGTCGACGAACTCGGATTCGCTCTCGCCGCGGCCGATGCGCGAGTACTGTAGCAGGCTGTCGAGCAGGTTCTTGAGCCGCTGCACGCGCTTTTGCATCAGCGCGAGGTCTTCGCGTGATTCGGCGGGCAATTCGTCGCCGACGTCTTCCTCGATCATGTTCGCCAGTTGCGCGATGCCCTGCAGCGGCGCCTTGAGGTCGTGCGAGGCGACGTAGGCGAAGCGGTCGAGTTCCTCGTTGCTGCGTTCGAGCGCGTCGGCGTGCGCCTGGATGCGTTCGTGCGCGGCCTTGCGCTCGGTCAGGTCGGAAATCGCCGCAACCACCATCGGCCCGTTTTCGGTGGCGATCGGCGTCAGGCCGATCGTGACCGGGATCAGGTTGCCGCGGCGGGTCTGCGCGGTCAGGTCGCGATTCGCCGCCATCGTGTAATGACCGTGATCGCGCGACGTCTGGTTGAAACGATCGCGCCGGCCGGCATGGGCCTGGCGGTACGCCTCCGGCACCAGCTCGTCCACCGGCCTGCCGGCAAGGCCGCCGGCCTCGTACTCGAGCAGGTTTTCGGCCTCGTGGTTGGCGAACTCGATCCGGCCGTCGCCGTCGACCATCAGCATCGCCACCGGCGAATGGGTGAAAACCGTCTTGAAGCGACGGTCGGCGCGTTCCAGCGTGGCCCGGCGCTCTTCCTCGCGCAGCCGACTGCGGGCGCGGTCGAGCTGGCGGCCGAGGTAAAGGCTGATGACGAAACCCGGAACGAAAAACAGGCAGGCGGCCAGCACCAGGTCGTTGCGTATCTCGAGCAACGCGCCCTCGATCTCGTCGATATCGATTTTCGCGACCAGGCCCCAGCCCGTCGCTTCGATGTAGCGCGTGACCGCGACCACGGGCTGCCCGTCGCGATCGATCGTGTCGTCGATCAGGACTCGTTTGCCCTGACCTAGCGCGGATTCCATCGCGAGCCGCGTGCCGAGTCCCTCGAGCGGTTGTTGCGTCAGCGTCGGGTCGTTGACCTCGCCGCGGCGCGCGAGCAGCCGGGTCGCTCCCGCGGGATTGCGCAATCCGAGCACGACTTCGCCGGTCTCGCCGAAGGCGGTGCCGCCGATCATGCGGCCGATCGCGCGCGGCGTCAGCTGCGCCTGCAGCACGCCGAGCGGCCGACCGTCGAGCGCAAGCGGCACGAAAGCATCGAGGCGCAGGCTGTCGCCGTCGAAGCGCGACTGCACCAGCGGTCTGGCGAATCGCCCGTCGGCGAGCGCCGCGCGGCTGATGGCGTAGTCGGGCTGCTCGGCGCTCGTATGGGTGACGATCTCGCCGTCGAGGTCGTAGATGACGATGCCGCCGAAGTCGGCATCGCCCGCCATCGCGTCGCGCAGGATTTTCGCCATTTCGGCCGGAGTTTCGGCATCGGGCTCGACGGCGAATCCCGCGAGCAGCTCGCGCAGTCGCGTGCGCGATGCGACGAGCCCGACTTTCTCGATGTAACTGTCGAGCAGGATCGTAATCTCGCGCGCGTGGATGTCGGCAATCGCCGACAGCATCGTGACCTGCTGGTCGAGGTATGCGCTGCGGGCCCGGTCGTAGGAAACCTTCAGGAACAGGATGACGCAAACGGCGAGTATGCAGCCGAGAGCGAGTACCTGGTGAGTTCGATTTTTTAGGGTCAAAGTCATTGTTTCGGTTACCCGCTCTAGAGGTATAGTTAACCCGGAGCAAACTGACAGGGGTTTATTCGGCCGAATCGAAAAATATTTGAACCGTTACCGGATGCCACGCGAAAGGCATTTTCTTGACGCCGCCGGCGGGCGATTAATCAGTGACTTGGAGCGGATAATGTCGACCGGCGCCGAAGCGTCGAGGCGTTGACGGCGGTCACCCGGCGATCCCCGACCGGTCGTGCCGGCGAACCACGGCCCCGCCGATAAGCGGCCGCAACCGAAACTTACTGCATGTCGCGCACGAAGCGGCGAAATTCCGGCTCGAGGTTGAGCAGTTCGCGACCGACCTGGATCAGGTTGTCGACCTGGGGCCGGGTCAGCGAGAAACCCACCGGAATCTGGTGAAAGAACAGCCGGCGCGACGGTTGCACGAGGCTGTCGAAGTTGATTTCGACGAAGTACGGCTCGACCCGGCGCTCCGGCGTCGACAGTTCCTCGGCCCAGCGGGTGAGGCTGCGCTTGAACAGGTCGAGCGTGCGCGCATTGGTGCGGTGCAGCTGCGCGTCGGTCATCGCGCTGATCGTGTTTTCGAGCGACGGCACGCGATTGCTCGACTCGAGAGCATACTGCGGCCGCGCCGACGCGTTGACCGAGATCACGACCAGCTTCGACGCTGGCTCTGCGCCGATCGACTGCATGAAGGCGCGCGCGCCGCCGGCGATCTCGACCATTTCATAGATCGCGAGCAAGCCCAGGTTGTCGGTAATGCCGCCATCGACCATGTGGATGTACTGGCGGTCTTCCTTGTTGGCGTAGCTGGTCATGCCGTCGAGCACGTCTTCGAGCTGGGGCGAACCCTGCAGCCGTTGGCGCGCCGCGCGCAGCCCCTCGATCGTCGATTGATCGCAGTCGGGAAAGTTACGCAGCACCACCGGGTTGAACAGGATCGGCACCGCCGACGACGCCGCGACCGCGCGCGACACCGGGAATGACGACAGGTCGGAGCACAGCAGGTCGAAGTACTCCTGCAAGAACGAAAAACGCACGCCGCGACCCAGATCGGTAGCGTTGATAACGATGGCCGGGCCGTCGCTGAAGAACAGGTCGCCGTAGGTCGCGTCTTCGAACACCGTGTCGTCGTAGTAGTCGATCGCCATCTCGGTGCGGCCGCGGTCGGAAAACCAGCGGCTCGGGCTGAACAGTCCGCGCAGCAATTCGCCGGCGACGTTGCGGCGCAGAAACTTGTCCTCGAACTCGTCGAAGATGCGTTCGCCGTGGAGGCCGTAGTAAGCCGCGGTAAAGCTGCCGCCCGATACCGAGCTGACCAGGTCGACCTGGTCGAGCAGGCGAGCGGGCTGGCCATCGATGCGGACCCGGGTCCCGCGCAATGCCTGCAGCACGCCGTAGGCCAGCGCCGCGGCGCGGGTGCCGCCACCGGAAAACGCCAGCACCAGCGTTACACCGCCGGGATCCTTGCCGTCGGCCACGCGTTCGAGCGAATATTTGACCCGCGCCGGATTCTCGTCGACGTGCAGGTTGCTGATCTGGCCGTAGGATGTGCAACCGGCTAGCGACAGCAAGACGGTCACCGCAAGGGCGCGCCAGCTGAGGGGGTCGGTAACTTTTGTCATGTTCGACGCGGGATCGGGGATTTGGCGTAACATAACCCCGGGCGGGGCCGAATGCCAGAGATGCGGAGTGTCCACACCCGACCGCGCCGCGGTATTGCAGACGTCGCGTCGTGGCAAGGCGTCGGCGCCGGTGGCTGCCGATGCGGCCCGGGATTTCCATCGAGTCGAGGGCGGCCCGCCGGCGCGCGACCCGGATCCGATCGAAGCGATTAATCGCCGGATTCGGAAATGAAATACGTAAAAACGAGAAAAATAATTCCGTTTTAACGAATTTTATTGTATCTTCCGATCAAATCGACCTGACAACCCAATGGACTCTTTCGACTTCATCATCGTCGGCGCCGGCTCGGCCGGCTGCGTGCTCGCCAACCGCCTGTCGGCGGACCCGGCGACGCGCGTGCTGCTGCTCGAAGCCGGCGGTCGCGACCTGAGCCCGTGGTTGCACGTGCCTGTCGGCTACTTCAAGACGATGCACAACCCGGCCTTCGACTGGTGTTACCTGACCGAGCCCGATCCCGGCATCGCCGGGCGGCAGTTGCAGTGGCCGCGCGGCAAGGTGCTCGGCGGCTCGAGTGCCTTGAACGGCCTGCTCTACGTGCGCGGTCAATCCGAGGATTACGACCGCTGGGCCGAACTCGGCAACCCGGGCTGGGCCTTCGCCGATGTCTTGCCGTATTTCAGGAAATCCGAGGATAACCAGCGCGGCGCCGACGAGTACCACGGCGTCGGCGGACCGCAAAAGGTCTCGGACCTGCGCCTGCGCCGGCCGATCGCCGAGTATTTCATCCAGGCCGCGACCGAGATCGGCATCCCGCGCAACGACGACTACAACGGCGAGAATCAGGAAGGCGTCGGCTATTTTCAGCAAACCGCGTACCGCGGCTTTCGCTGGAGCACGGCCAGGAGCTTTCTGCGCCCGGCGAAAGGTCGCGCCAACCTGAAAGTGCTGACCAACGCGCAGGTCACGCGGCTGCGACTCGAGGGCAAGCGCGTTGTCGGAGTCGATTACCGCCGCGGCGGCAAGGACGAGAGTGCGCTCGCCAATGTCGAAGTCGTGCTATCGGCCGGCGCGATCAACTCGCCGCAGATCCTGCAGTGCTCGGGCATCGGCGACCCGGCGCAACTTAAGACCGCCGGCGTCGAAGTCGTTCACGAATTGCCCGGCGTCGGCAGGAACCTGCAGGACCACCTGCAGATCCGGCTGGTCTACCAGACCAGCGAGCGTACCTTGAACGACGAACTGAACAACGTGTTCAAGCGCGCGCTGGTCGGCATTCAATACATCCTGACGCGCAGCGGGCCGCTGACGCTGGCCGCCAGCCAGGTCGCGATTTTCACGCGCTCGAGTGACGACGTCGAGCGGCCCGACATCCAGTTCCACATGCAGCCGCTGTCGGCCGACAAGCCCGGCGAGGGCGTGCACCCGTTCTCGGCGTTCACGTCGTCGGTCTGTCAGTTGCGACCGCACAGCCGCGGCGAGGTCGTGATTCGTTCGCCGGATCCGCTCGCGTACCCGGCGATCCACCCGAACTACCTGTCCGACCCGCGCGATTTTGAGGTCGCGGTCGGGGGCATCAAGGTCGCGCGCAGGATTGCCGAGGCGCCGGCGCTGCGCGATCGTATCGTCGACGAGTACGTGCCGGGACGCCAGTACCAGAGCGACGCCGAGCTGCTCGAGGCCGCGCGGCAGTACAGCCAGACGATTTATCACCCGACCAGCACCTGCAAGATGGGCGTCGACGCCGATGCCGTCGTCGACCCGCGACTCAGGGTGCACGGCATCGAGGGATTGCGCGTCGCCGACGCGTCGATCATGCCCGAGATCGTGTCGGGCAATACCAACGCGCCGACGATCATGATTGCAGAAAAGGCCGCAGACATGATAATGGAGGATTCGAGGTAATCCGCCGCGGCGAAAAGACCGAACTTTTGAGCGAATTGAAGTAGGAGACAACCAATGAAAATGACCACCGAAGAAGCCTTTATCAAGGTATTGCAGATGCACGGCATCGAACACGCGTTCGGGATTATCGGCTCGGCGATGATGCCGATCTCGGACCTGTTCCCCGAGGCCGGCATCAAGTTCTGGGATTGTGCGCACGAGTGTACCGCCGGCATGATCGCCGACGGCTTTACCCGCGCCAGCGGCAAGATGTCGATGGCGATCGCGCAAAACGGCCCGGGCATCACCAATTTCACCACGCCGATCATGACCGCTTACTGGAACCACACGCCGCTGCTGCTGGTGACACCGCAGGCGGCCAACAAGACCATCGAGCAGGGCGGCTTCCAGGAAGTCAAGCAGATGGCGCTGTTCGAAGACCTGGTCTGCTACCAGGAAGAAGTCCGCGACCCGAGCCGCATGGCGGAAGTTCTCAATCGCGTCATCGAAAACGCCTGGCGCGGCAGCGCGCCGGCGCAGATCAACATTCCGCGCGATTACTGGACCCAGGTCATCGACATCGAGCTTCCGCAGGTCGTGCGTCTCGAGCGCTCGCCGGGTGGCGCCAAAGCGATTTCCGAAGCCGCGGCGCTGTTGTCGAAAGCCAGGTTCCCGGTGATCCTGAACGGCGCCGGCGTGGTCCTCGGCGGCGCAATCGAGGCGTCGAAGAACCTCGCCGAAAAGCTCGACGCGCCGGTTTGCTGCAACTACCAACACAACGACGCGTTCCCGGGTTCGCACCCGCTGGCGGCCGGCCCGCTGGGCTATAACGGTTCCAAGGCGGCGATGGAACTGATCTCGAAGGCCGACGTCGTGCTCGCGCTCGGCACGCGCTTAAACCCGTTCTCGACGCTGCCGGGTTACGGCATCAACTACTGGCCCAAGAATGCCAGCATCATCCAGGTCGACATCAACGCGGGCCGTATCGGCCTGACCAAGAAGGTCGACGTCGCGATCCAGGGCGACGCCAAACTGGTGGCTGAACAGATCCTGGCCAGGCTCGATGCCGGTGCCGGCGACGCCGACCGCGAAGCGCGGCGCAAGCTGATCGCCGACACCAAGTCGAACTGGGAGCGCGAGCTGGCGGAGATGATATACGAGGAAGATACCGACGAAGGGATCACCTGGAACGAGCGCGCCCGCGCGCGGGACCCCGAGCGCATGTCGCCGCGCCAGGCCTGGCAGGCGATCATGAAGGCGATGCCGAAAGACGCGATGATGTCGTCCGACATCGGCAACAACTGCGCGATCGGCAACGCTTACCCGAGCTTCGAGGAAGGCCGTAAATATCTCGCGCCGGGCCTGTTCGGTCCCTGTGGCTATGGCCTGCCGTCGATTCTCGGCGCCAAGATCGCGCGTCCCGACGCGCCCGCGGTCGGCTTCGCCGGCGACGGCGCCTTCGGCATCTCGATGAACGAAATGACCGCCTGCGGACGCAACGACTGGCCGGCGATCACGATGATCATCTTCCGCAACTACCAGTGGGGCGCGGAGAAGCGCAACACCACGCTGTGGTTCGACGACAACTTCGTCGGCACCGAGCTCAACGTCGGCGTCGAGTATGCCAAGGTCGCCGAGGGTTGCGGCCTCAAGGGCGTCAAGGCGGAAACCCCGGAACAGTTGACCGAGGTGCTCGAGATCGCGGTCAGGGAACAGATGGACGACAATGTCACGACCTTCATCGAGGTCGTGCTGAACCAGGAGCTCGGCGAGCCGTTCCGGCGCGACGCGATGAAGAAGCCGGTCGCGGTGGCCGGAATCGATCCGAAAGACATGCGCCCGCAGCAAGGCGCCTAGACGACAGAGATACCGCGGCCGGGTAACAACCGGCCGCGGGTTGTGGTGGCCGCAATTCGGACGCCGTATTACTCCTCGGTGAGCAAAGCCAGGTCGGCGGCGGCCTCGCGCAGTAACGGCACATAGCGATCGGCGTCGTCCGGCGACACCCGGGTAGCCGGCGCCTGGATCGCGAGCGAACTGTAGAAGCGGTGCTTGCGGTCCTTGATCGGCACCGCGATCGCGACCACATCGTCGTAGAGTTCCTGGTTGTCGATCGAGAGCTCGGTTTCGGCGATACGCTCGATTTCTTCGAGCAGCCGGTCAGGATCGGTAATCGTGTTCTTGGCGTGGCGTTTGAACTCGAGCTTGCCGACGATCGACTGGCGGCGTGATTTGGGCAGGGTGCTGAGATACAGCTTGCCGCTGGCGGTGCAGTAAAGCGGCACGCGCATGCCGATCGGGAATTGCAGGCGTAGCGGGGCCTGGGTCTCGACCCGATCGGAGTAAGCCATATTGAGTCCGTCCGGGTAGGCGATGTTGCAGGTTTCGCCTACGCTTTCGGACAGCCGGGTCAGGATCGCGTGCCGCGTCGTTTGAAAGCGGGTATTGGCGAGCACGCCGACGGCGACGTCGTGCAGGCGGTTGCCGGGCACGAAGCTCTTGCCGTTGATGCGCTTGAGCAGGAATCCGCGCGCCTCGAGTTCGGCGCAGAGGCGATGCGCCGTCGCCTTGGGTAATTCCAGCACCTCGTTAATTTCGGTTGCGCTCAGGGGTTTGGGAGAAGCCGCGACCGTCTCGAGGATATCGAGCACTCGATGAATGGTGGAGCCGCGTTCTCGTTTCACTGGGTTGTCCAAACCTGTTCTGCTGTTGGGACCGTAAAGCTTATTATACAAGACAAAGTGTTGAAAACGAGAATTTTCATTCCGTTTTAAGGAATTTTGTTGAATTTTGCTGTGCCTGACAGCAGGGGCCTATGGATACATTCGATCACATCGTCGTCGGTGCGGGGTCGGCAGGCTGCGTGCTGGCGCATCGATTGTCGGCCGATCCGGAAATCAGGGTACTTCAAGGTGCCGAGCTACCAAAGCCGATAATCGTGATCCCTGAAATCCGGGTCGATACACCCAGGTTTAAAGAGACAGCCAATGCCCTTTCAACAAACCTGTCAGCGCCCCATACCAGTAAAACCAGGCCAACGACAACTGCCAGGATAGATATCAGCATGCCGGACGTTTGCCCATGACAAGGCAGATCGACGGAGATGCATCATGATCTACCCACCGG
>JAHEKJ010000208.1 GCA_024638385.1 Gammaproteobacteria bacterium
GAAGCTGTTGCTTGAGTTTTTGCAGTCTGAATGCGGATAGCGCGGGGCTACCGGGGAGGCATAGCATCTGGCTGGGCACGCGGCTCGGGGTGGTCAGGTGGCCGCATGATAGCCGAAAAGCCGGGACGCTCCAATATCGCCGGCGCGCGGGTTCAACTTTCGGCGAAACTCAGCGTGCGATAGCGGCTGATGCGCAGGCTGTCGGACCAGTGATCGGCCGGCAAGCCGGCCTTGAGCAACAGCTGATCGATAAACTCGTGCGGCGAAGCCATCTTTTCCCAGACCTTCGGCAGGAAGGTCGCGCGGCGGCCGCGGTCTTCGAGCAGCAAGCCGTCGACTCCCGGTTCGAGCATTGCCAGCAACTCGGCGCGACTCGCGGCCGCGACCGGCTCCATCGGCGACAGCACCGAAACCTCGATCGCGAGCACGTCGAACTCCTCGGCGCACAGCTCGGGAAATCGATAATCGCGAAACGCCGCGTTGAAGGCCGAGGTCGCAACCGCTTGCGCCAGTGGCGCGCTCGGCTGCAGGGAGCCGACACAGCCGCGCAGCTCGCCGAGCTCGAGCAGCGTGACGAACACGGCGCTGTCCCGCGCGAGCCGGCCGTCGACGCGGTTCAGGTCGATGACGAGCGCTTCGCCGTTGTCGAACCCGTGGCGGATAGAATCGCGCGCGATCCCGAGCAATCGCCCGCGCGCGCCCGGATCGAGATCAATCGAGGGCGAAGGTGGCATAGCCCACAACCCGGTCGCGCGTTCCGGCGGTGTCACCCGAATTACAGGCCTGTATCAGCCTGACCTCGCGCGCACGACCGAAATTCGACGCCATCAGGCCATTGATCGCGCGCGCCCCGCAAGCCTCTTCGCCGCGCAGCGTGGTCGCGCGCCCGAGTATCCGTTCGCAGGTGTGCGCATCGATACTCCGCGCCTCGTCGTACTGGTGAAAGTGCGACAGGTCGGAGCTGATAACGACCAGCGTCGAGGGGTCCTCGCCGAGCGCATCGATTACCGCGGCGACCGTGGCCGCATCGGCGCCGCCGACGACGACCGGAACCAGCGTGAACTCGTCGAGCACGGTTTGCAGGAACGGCAATTGCACCTCGAGACTGTGCTCGTCGCGATGCGCCGCGTCCGATACCTCGACCCCGGGCATTTGCCGGATCTGCTCGAGACCGGCGCGATCCAGCTCGATTTCGCCGAGCGGCGTCGCGAACCGGTCGACCGAGGGGATCGCCATGCCGGCGACGTAAACCCGGTGCGCCGGGCCGAGCAACAGGACCCGCCTGACTTGACCCGGGTCAAGCGCGAGGCAACGATAGCCGCTGGCGGCGGTCGAACCCGAGTAGACGTAGCCCGCGTGTGGTACGATAAGGCATTCGGGCAAACCGCCCGGTTCCGCCGGCTCGGCGGCCAGAAGTTGATCGACATGGTCCTGCAAACGCTCGCTATCCGCTTCGTAAAAATACCCGGCGACGGCCGCCGGACGGGTGCTCATTTCGACTCCTCGCGCTGCGCTGAAATTTTAATTATATCCGAATCGACAGCAGGCTGGCTGTCCTGAATCAACCGATGACCGACAACGTCGTTTCCACCCGCTACTGGCACCGCCTCGACGACGGCCGGCTGCAATGCGACCTGTGCCCGCGGCACTGCAAGCTGCGCGACGGCCAGCGCGGCCTGTGCTACGTGCGCCAGCGCCTCGACGACGAGGTCAAGCTGGTCAGCTACGGGCGTTCGAGCGGTTTTTGCATCGACCCGATCGAGAAAAAACCGCTGAATCACTTTTATCCCGGCAGCGCGGTGCTGTCGTTCGGCACCGCCGGCTGCAACCTCGCCTGCAAGTTCTGCCAGAACTGGGACATGTCGAAGTCGCGCGAAATGGACACGCTCGCCGACAGCGCGTCGCCGGAAAAGCTCGCACGCGTGGCCGGCGAGCTCGACTGCCTGAGCGTTGCGTTTACCTACAACGACCCGGTCATCTTCCACGAGTACGCGATCGACGTCGCCGCCGCCTGCCACGAGCGCGGGATCAATTCGGTCGCGGTCACCGCCGGCTACATCGACCCCGAGCCGCGAATCGAATTCTACGCCGCGATGGACGCCGCCAACGTCGATCTGAAGGCGTTCACCGAACGTTTCTATAAGAAGATTTGCGGCGGCCAGTTGCAGCCGGTACTCGAAACGCTCGAATACATCCGCCACGAAACCGATACCTGGCTCGAGATCACGACGCTGCTGATTCCCGACGAGAACGACTCCGACGAGGAACTCGACGAACTGTCGAAATGGGTCGTCGAGCGCCTCGGCCCCGACGTGCCGCTGCACTTCACCGCGTTCCATCCCGACTGGAAAATGCTCGACAAACCGAGCACGCCGGCGGCGACGCTGACCCGCGCGCGCGAGATCGCGCGCGCCAACGGGGTGAACTACGCCTACACCGGTAACGTGCACGACAACGTCGGTTCGAGCACCTGGTGCTCGAACTGCGGCGAATTGCTGATCGAGCGCGACTGGTACGTGCTCGGCCGTTGGGGGCTCGATGCACAGGGTCGTTGCGTAAAATGCGCGACTCCCCTGCCGGGCCACTTCGAATCCCGGCCCGGCCGCTTCGGCGCGCGCCGCATCCCGGTACAACTCAATCGCTACTGAGCGCGAATCCGACCCGACCGCGACGGACCGCACCGCGCGCCTGGTCGCGGCCTTCGCCGACGCCGACGCGTTTGACCACCCGGCGCACGATCTCGAGCGCATCGAAACCCATATTTCGTGGATCGTTCTCAGCGGAGACTTCGCCTACAAGATCAAGAAACCGGTCAGCTTCGGCTTCGTCGATTTCTCGAGCCTCGAGCGGCGTCGTTTCTACTGCGAGGAAGAACTGCGGCTGAATCGCCGCTTCGCGCCCGACATCTATCTCGGGCTCGCGCCGATCTACGGCAGCGTGGGTCGTCCGCGGCTGCAGGGCGGCGGCACGCCGATCGAATACGCGGTCAAAATGCGCCGCTTCGCGCAAAACGACCTGTTGAGCGCGCATGCCGCTGACGGGCGGCTCGACGCGGCGCTGATCGACGCGCTCGCCGAGCGTATTGCCGACTTCCACGCCGACTGCGAGCGCGCATCCGCCGAAAGCGAGTTCGGCACGCCGCGCTCGGTCGCGCACTGGAGCGCGGAAAACCTAGACCAGCTCGAGCGAGTGCTGCCGCCCGAGCTGCTGCCCGCCGCGTTTCATCGGCTCGAGGACTGGTACCTGCACCAGGAAACAGTCGCCGCACGAATCGAAGCGCGCCGCCGTGCCGGTTTCGTGCGCGAATGCCACGGCGACCTGCATCTCGGCAACATCGCCCTGCTCGACGGCCGCATCACACCGTTCGACTGCATCGAGTTCAACCCGGAGCTGCGCTGGATCGATACGATCAGCGAGATGGCGTTCGTCGCGATGGACCTCGAGGCGCGCGGCCATACCGCCCTCGGCTGGCGTTTCGTCAACCGCTACCTGCAGCACAGTGGCGACTACGCCGGGGTTGCG
>JAHEKJ010000102.1 GCA_024638385.1 Gammaproteobacteria bacterium
AACGTCGGCGACAACGTCGGCGACGTCGCCGGCATGGGCTCCGACATCTTCGAGTCCTACTGCAACTCGATGATCGCGTCGATCGCGATCGCGTCGACGATGACGCTGGTCGCGACCGAAGCGCTCGGCGGACAAAAGGCGATGATGATGCTGCCGCTGGCGCTGGCGTCGCTCGGCCTGCTGTGCTCGATCGGCGGTATCCTGATCGTCAAGCACAACTCGGCGAAGTCGCCGGAAAAAGCCCTGCGCATCGGCACCATCAGCACTTCGGTGCTGTTCATCGTGCTCGCCTTCCTCCTCGTCCTGGTCATGGGTCTGGACAGCGGCGTCTGGATCGCGGTCCTGGCCGGCGCCGTCGGCGGCATCGTGATCGGCCTCGTCACCGAGTACTACACCGCCGGCAAGCCGATCGAGCACATCGCCAAGGCCGGCGAGACGGGCCCGGCCACGGTCATGATCGCGGGGCTGGCCACCGGCATGCAGTCGGTCGCGATTCCGATCCTGACGATTGCGTGCATCATCGGCATCGCGAGCCACTTCGCCGGCCTCTACGGCGTCGGCATCGCCGCGGTCGGCATGCTCGCGACCGTCGGCATCACGATGGCGATCGACGCCTACGGCCCGGTCGCCGACAACGCCGGCGGCATCGCCGAGATGGCGGGCCTGGGCAAGAAAACGCGCGCGATCACCGACTCGCTCGACGAACTCGGCAACACCACGGCCGCGATCGGCAAGGGCTTCGCGATCGGCGCGGCCGCGCTCGCGGCGCTCGCGATCATTACCGCCTACATCGAGACGGTTGCGGTCAATGTCGAAAATTTCGAGCTCGAACTGAGCAATCCCGAAGTTCTGATCGGCCTGTTCATCGGCGGCATCATTCCGTTCATCATCGCGTCGATCACGATGACCGCGGTCGGCGACGCGGCCTTCGAAATGATCAAGGAGATCCGCCGCCAGTTCAAGGAGATCGACGGCCTGCTCGAGGGCAAGGCCGAGCCCGACACCGCGCAGTGCGTCGACATCGCGACCACCGCGGCGCTGAAGAAAATGATTCTGCCCGGCACGATCGCGGTGTCGGTGCCGCCGCTGGTCGGTCTCCTGATCGGGCCCGAAGCGCTCGGCGGCATGCTCGCCGGCGCGCTGCTGTCGTGCGTGCTGATGGCGCTGATGATGGCCAACGCCGGCGGCGCCTGGGACAACGCCAAGAAATTCATCGAGAAGGGCAACCTCGGCGGCAAGGGCACCGATACCCACGCGGCGGCGGTCGTCGGCGACACCGTCGGCGACCCGTTCAAGGATACCTCGGGACCGTCGATGAACATCCTGATCAACGTCATGGCAATCGTCAGCCTGGTCATCGCGCCGTTGCTCGGCTGAGCGTCGGCGACCGGCTCGCGGGGCGGTGCTTGCACCGCCTTTTTTTTTGCGCCGACGCGCCTGAAATCTGGCCGCAATTGGGTTATTCTGCGGTGCCGGTACGTCGGCCGGAGGTCCGCGCCCTCGCACGCGCCCGGATCCGCCCGGCGTACCCAGCCCATCAGCCATCGATTGGATTCAGAACATGAGCAGCAAAAACGCCTTCTACGCCCAGTCCGGCGGCGTCACGTCGGTCATCAACGCCAGCGCCTGCGGCGTCATCGAAACCTGCCGCGCAAACGGCGACCGGATCGGCAAGGTCTACGCCGGTAAGAACGGCATCATCGGCGCGCTGACCGAGGAGTTGATCGACACTTCGCTCGAGTCCGACGCCGACATCGCGGCGCTGAAGAAAACGCCGGCGGGCGCCTTCGGCTCGTGCCGGTTCAAGCTCAAGAGCCTCGACGAGAACAAGCGCGAGTATGAGCGCCTGATCGACGTGTTCAAGGCGCACGACATCGGCTACTTCTTCTACAACGGCGGCGGCGATTCGGCCGATACCTGTTTCAAGGTGTCGCAGCTGTCCAAGACCCTGGGCTTTCCGGTGCAGGCGATCCACGTGCCCAAGACCGTCGACAATGACTTGCCGATCACCGACGTCTGCCCCGGCTTCGGCTCGGTCGCGAAGTACATCGCCGTGTCCGCGCTCGAGGCATCGTTCGATGTCGCGTCGATGGCCAAGACCTCGACCAAGGTCTTCATCCTCGAAGTCATGGGCCGCCATGCCGGCTGGATCGCGGCCGCCGGCGGCCTGATCGAGGATTACGGCATTCCCGTGCTGGTGCTGCTACCCGAGGTCGATTTCGACCGCGACAAGTTCATCGCCGCGGTCCGCGACAAGGTCGAAAACCACGGCTACTGCACCGTCGTCGTCTCCGAGGGCGCGCGCAACGCCGACGGCAGTTTTCTCGCCGAGCAGGGCACGCGCGACGCCTTCGGCCACGCCCAGCTCGGCGGCGTCGCGCCGGTGGTCGCAAATCTGGTGCGCGACGCGCTGGGCTACAAGTTCCACTGGGCCGTGGCCGACTACCTGCAGCGCGCCGCGCGCCACATCGCGTCGGCGACCGACGTCGAGCAGGCCTACGCGGTCGGCCGCGCCGCGGTCGAACTCGCGCTCGACGGGCACAACGCGGTCATGCCGACGATCGAGCGCGTCTCCAGCGATCCCTACGAGTGGCGCATCGGCACCGCCGACCTCGCCGATGTCGCCAACGTCGAGAAGACCATGCCGCTCGATTTCATCAGCGACGGCGGCTTCGGGATTACCGATCGCTGCCGCGAGTACCTCTACCCGCTGATTCGCGGCGAAGATTATCCCGATTACGACGACAACGGGCTGCCGCGCTATGTGACGTTGCAAAATCGGCTGATCGAGCAGAAACTGCCCGCGTTCGATCTTTGATGCAGACGCCTGGAATTTCCGGCGGGCGAGCGCGGGCCATTTTACCGTCGCCGGCACTGGGCTATACTGGCTTCTCGCAAACAACCGGGCGGCCAACATGATTCTCGATCGCGTCAGCAGCGGCAAGAACGTTCCCAATGACATCAACGTCGTTATCGAGATCCCGGCGCACAGCGACCCGATCAAGTACGAGGTCGACAAGGACACCGGCGCGATGTTCGTCGACCGCTTCATGGGCACCGCGATGCACTATCCCTGCAACTACGGTTACGTACCGCAGACCTTATCCGAGGACGGCGACCCGGTCGACGTGCTGGTGGTCACGCCGATCCCGGTCATCAGCGGCTCGGTCATGCGCGTGCGTCCGCTCGGCATGCTCAACATGACCGACGAGGCCGGGCCCGACGCCAAGATCATCGGCGTGCCGATCGACAAGCTGTCGAATATTTACTCGGGCATGGATTCGGTGCGCGACCTGCCGAAGGCGCTGCTCGATTCGATTGCGCACTTCTTCGATCACTACAAGGACCTCGAGCCCGGCAAATTCGTCAACATCGAGGGCTGGGGCGACGTCGAGGACGCCAAGCGCGAAATCATCGACAGCATCGAACGCTACCAGCGCGAAAACAAAACCGGTTAGATTCGGGAATTCGGGGGACAGTATACCTATTTCGCGGCGCGCACCGGGAAACCGGGGCCGAGGTTGAAACGGGTATACTGTCCCCCGCTTTCCGCGGAGATCCCGGAAAGCGCTAGCGGGTCAGTCGCCCTGTAGCAGCAGTGCGCGCTCGTCGACGCCGACCTCGGTGACCGCGCGCAGGTCCGAGTAGTCGATGTGGCAGATGCAGTTGCGGCCCGACTGCTTGGCCTCGTAGAGATACTTGTCGACCGAATCGACGAATTCGTCGAGTTCGAGCACGCTGGTCTTCATATATACGCTCGCGCCCATGCTCGCGGTCAACCTGATCTCGCCGTCATCCTGCACCATCGGGTTATTCTGAATCTCGAGTCGGATGCGCTCGGCGACCTTGACCGCGAGATTGAGATGAGTCTCGGGAAAAATCATCGCGAATTCTTCACCGCCGTAGCGGCAGACGATGTCGGTGGTGCGCACCTCGCCGGTCAGGATGTTGGCGAGATGCTGAAGCGCAAGATTCCCGACTTCGTGACCGTGGGTATCGTTGACCGCCTTGAAGTGATCGATATCCAGCAGTACCAGACTGGTCGGAATGCCGCTGCGCTTGGAGCGGTCCATCTCGGCCTGCAGCACGGTCCTGAAATGGCGAAAATTGAACAGGCCGGTCAGCGCATCGGTCGACACCAGTTCCGCCAGCTCGTCGATCTGCCGGCGCAACTCGCCAACCTCGTCGAGCCATTCGCAACTCGACTCGCCGACCGGACAGACCGGCGTTTCCTCGACCTTAGTCATGCTCGTTCAGCTCTTCGATTCGCCTGCGCGCCTCCGGCGCCGCGCCGGGACCGGCGCGCACGACGACATCGCGCGGCCTCAGCGCTTCGCCGCGCGCCGAATAGACCTCGACCGGGGCGATCGGCTCGCCGTGTTCGCGATCGAGAAAGACCAGCGGCTCCTTGTCCTTGCCGAACACCCACTTGTCGCCCCACTGGGTCAACGATATCAGCAGCGGCATCAAGTCGCGGCCCTTGGTCGTCAATCGGTATTCGTGCCGCTTGGCACCTTCCTTGACCGGCACCCGCACGAGAATCTCGTTGGCGCAGAGTTTTTTCAGCCGCGCGGTGAGAATGTTGCGGGCGATGCCGAGCCGGCCCTGAAACTCTTCGAAGCGGCGGGTGCCGAGAAAGGCCTCGCGGATGATCAGAATCGACCAGCCCTCGCCGATGATGTCGAGGATGTGGCCGACCGAACGCCGAAGCGGATCGAACTTTTCCGGTTTTTGCATGCGCAGGTCCGTGATGTCGGCAGGTTGCGGGGTGTCGGAACTACCCTCGGGTTATCGGGTCGGGCCCTGGGGCTCGCGAATGATAGTTGTAGTTCAAAACTTTTAACCCATTCGGGGATCGAGGTCAACCGCCGCCGTCACGCTCCAGCGCGCCTTCGCTGCCGCGCGGAAACCGCGGCAAACCGTCGTCGATCGTGTAGTACTTGCCGGCTTCGACGAGGAAGATGTGGCCGATCGTCTTGAGGTCACGGCTGTCGTCGAGGCTCCCGGCCGCGACCGATATCATTCCCTTGCCGTCATCGGCGTCCCAGAACAGGCTCGCGCCGCAGTGCCGGCAGAATCCCCGCTGCGTGTCGGGCGACGCGTCGTGATACCACGCAAGCGTCGCGTCCGCGAGCAGTTCGAGTCGCTCCCGCGGGACCGCGGTATAGGCGCTGACGTGGCCATGGGTGCGGCGACAATTCTCGCAGTGACAGACGATGACGTCGCGGCAAGGCCCGGTTAGCCGGTAGCGCACACCACCGCACAGGCAGCCGCCGGTGTATATCTCGTCAGGCGTCGGTTTCATCGGGTATCTCCGCCACGGGCATGATATCGGCAAAGCTGTGAATCGCGTCGTAGCCGCTGATCTCGCGCCGCGGCTGGCGCGAGTCCGGTTGCCAGACCGCGAGCAGGTGGCCAATGCCGTACTCGCGCGCCGATTCGAGCGCGCGCAGGTTGTCGTCGATCAACAGGGTTCGGCCGGCGTCGAACGGATGCCGGCGGTGCACCTCGTGCCAGCAACCCGGATCTTCCTTCGGCAGCGCAAACTCGTGCACCGTGATCAGGCGGTCGAACTTGGCGGCGAGCCGGGTACGCTCCATCTTCAGCGTCAGCGCATCGTGATGAGCATTGGTCACGAGTACGATACCCTTGCGCGCGGCCCGCAGCGCATCGAGAAAGTCGATACAGTAAGGCCGTATCGCGACCTTGTGGCTGACCTCATGCTTGAGCTCGACCACGTCGAGCTCAAGCTCGCTGCTCCAGTAGTCGGTCGAGTACCAGTTGAGGCTGCCCTCGAGCGCGCGCGTGCGCGCGACGATCATCTCGCGTGCGGCGTCGGCGTCGACGCCCTTGATTTCGGCATAGCGTCGCGGCAGGTACTCCTGCCAGAAGAAGTTGTCGAAGTGCAGGTCGAGTAAGGTGCCGTCCATGTCGAGCAGCACGGTCTCGATCTGCGCCCAGTCGATCACGATTCCGTTTCGGGCTAGGGTTCGCGGACGACCCGGATGCCGACGTTGTACTGGCCCTTGTCGCTCTTGAATTTTTCGCGGTTCTCGACGCGCATCGAGCTCGCCGGGCTGCGGTAGGCGCCGCCGCGCACGACGCGCACTTCGCAATCGCCGCCTTCCCAAACCGAGCCGTCGTCGGGCGCATCCTTGTAATTGCGGTGGTAACAGTCGTGAACCCACTCCCAGACGTTGCCGGCGGTGTCATACAGGCCGAAAGGATTGGGCTTGTAGGTGCCAACCTTGGCCGGCTTGGCGGTGCTGAAATCGCTCTTGCAGTCGAAGCAATGCGCGTTGTTGGAACCGGGCTTGATGCCCCACCAGTAGGACGTCGTCGTGCCGCCGCGCGCGGCGTATTCCCATTCGGCTTCCGACGGCAGGCGGTAGCGTTTGCCGGTTTCCTTGCTGAGCCAGCGGGTATACGCGAGGGCGTCGTCCCAGGATACGTCGACGACCGGGTGGGTCTTGATGTCCCAGCCGTTATTCTTCGGCTTGCGCCGCTTGGTCGCGTTGGCGAAGCGGTAATATTCCTCGAAGGTAACCTCGTAAACCGAAATCATGAACGGCTTGATCTTGACCTCGTGGCGCGGCACTTCGTCCGGCGAGACCAGGCCCGAGGCGCCGCCCATGCGGTAACTGCCGCCCGGGAGCGCGATCATCTGCGGACCGTAGCCGCCCGACTTCAGCCGGTCGCGGAAAGGATCGGCCTTGTCGACGTATTGCGGTTGCGGCTCGGGCTCGGGCTCGGGCTCCGGCTCGGGCTCCGGCTCGGGCTGCGCGATCGGCTCCGGCTCGGGTTCGGGTTCCGGTTGCGCCTCGAGCTCGGCCTCGATGGTCTGCTGCGCGCTTTCGGCCAGTTCGGTGCCCTTTTCGACCGCCTGGTCGATCAGCCCCTGCTGCCAGGCGTAGTAGCCGCCGCCGCCTAACAGGCCGAGCACGATGACCCAGACCAGCCACTTGTACGACCGCGGCTCCTTCGGCTCGTCCGGGATCTGGAACTCGGCGACGCGCGAAACGGGCTGTTCGGGCGCCGGCGCTTCGGCATCGGCCCCGGCGACCTCGCGTTCCTTGACGTCGATGACGATGATCGTCGTATTGTCCTGGTTGATCTTGTTGGCGTCCTCGACCGCCTTGAGCAGCGCGTAGACGCATTCCTTGGCGGTCGCCGACCACGACGAGTACTGGATGATCGCGCCCGCGCCGAGCGTATCGAGGCCGTCGCTGGCGACGATGATGCGATCGCCGGGGCGCACCTTGACCGGCGTCTCCGACACGTCGATGCTCGAGATCTCTTCGCCGGTCATCGCGCTCATCAGCATGTTGCGCGACATGCCGGCCTGCTCGTCGACCTCCATGCCCTGCTCTTTCATCATGTCGAGGTAGGCGCCGTAGCTGTGGTCGGCGTTCTGTTTGATCAGTTCGCGATCGCGGACCAGGTAGAGATGACTGTCGCCGACACTGACCCAGAAAAGCTTGTCGCCCTCGACGTAGGCGGTCACCATCGTGCAGCCCATGCCACGTAACGCCGGCGTCTCCTTGACCGATGCGCGAATCTGGTCGTTGGAACGATTCAATGCCTCGGTCAGCACCTCGGCGACCTGCGTGGTCGGAAACTTGGCCTGGAAAGTCTTGTTGAAAGTCGCAACCACCATGTTGCTGGCGACGTTGCCCGCGGCATGCCCGCCCATGCCGTCGGCCATGATGATCAGCGAACTCAGGTCACCGCTCTCGGTTTCACCGAGCTGGTTGACCATGTACGCATCTTCCTGATAATCGCGAGCGCCGTCGATCTGGTCGCTGGCGATATCGAATTCGACTTTCATTATCGGGCTGGCTACTCGAGTATCCCCTGATAGTGGACTATAGCAGCATCGTTAAATTTAATTCTAGTGAATCGGCGATAAGCCCATAAAAACACTCGAAAAACTAAAACGACACGAAGGTTCGCGATCGCCCCGATAAGAAGGGTCGGTATCGACTTCGACGCAAGAGTTCGAGCGGCAGGAACAGGTCTTCGCCGGCTTCGTCCCAGTCTCGCCACTGCCAGCCGCCGTCCGTAACCAGCGCCGCGGTATCGATGCATTCGGCCTCGAAACAAAGCGTCACCGAGTGCCTGTCCGGCGCGAAGACGTTGTTGGTGACGCCGACGAAACCCAATTCGGCGAGCTCCAGCCCGGTCTCCTCGCGGACCTCGCGGCGCGCCGCCTGCGGCGGCGACTCGCCCGGCTCGATCCAGCCGCCGGGCAATTGCCAGAGGCCGGCCGCCGCGCCGGCGCCGCGACGCCCGAACAAGACCCTGTTCGCGTGCGTGACGACCACGGCGACGCCGCAGCCGACCGCTGCCCGGTGTTCGTCGATGGAGTCCTCCCGGCTATGCCAGCAACCTGAACTCTATGTTATATTGCCGGTCTACCGAGGATCAATGTTCCGGACTCCCCCCGAATGCGAGATACCTGGCCGCTGCTGAAGACCACCGACTTCCCGTCCGTTCGCCGCAACAAGCTCGAAATCCTGCAAGTCAATCTCGGCTACCTGTGCAACCAGTCGTGCCTGCATTGTCACGTCAACGCCGGCCCCAAGCGCAAGGAGTTGATGGACCGGGAAAACATCGGCTACCTGCTCGAAGTCCTCGAGCTGAGCTCGGTCCACACGCTCGATCTGACCGGCGGCGCTCCCGAGATGAACCCGCTGTTTAGCGAACTGGTCGTCGCCGCGCGCGCGCGCGACGTGCGCATCATCGACCGCTGCAATCTGACGATACTGCTCGAGCCCGGCTTCGAGGACCTCGCCGGGTTCCTCGCCGCCAACCGCGTGCAGGTGGTCGCGTCGCTGCCCTGCTATCTCGAGGACAACGTCGACGGTCAGCGCGGCAAGGGCGTCTACCGCAAGAGCATCGAGGCGCTCAAGCGGCTCAATGCGCTCGGCTACGGCGAGGCCGACGGCGATCTGAACCTGACGCTGGTCTACAACCCGGTCGGCCCGTACCTGCCACCGCCGCAACAGGCTCTGGAGAAAGACTACAAGGCGTTCCTGGCCGAGCATTTCGGCATTCGCTTCAACCAGCTGTTCACGATCACCAACATGCCGATCGCGCGCTTCGGCAGCACGTTGATATCGAAGGGCGAATTCGAGAGCTACATGAACCTGCTCAAGAGCTCGTTCAGCGCGGCCAATCTCGACGGGCTCATGTGCCTCAATCAGCTCAGCGTCGACTGGCAGGGTTACGTCTACGATTGCGATTTCAACCAGATGCTGAACATGAACATCCGCAATCCGCGCACCCGGCACAAGCTGCACATCAGCGACGTAGTCGCAGCGGGTCTCGAGCGGATCCCGGTGCGCATCGCCGACCACTGTTACGGTTGCACTGCCGGCCAGGGCAGCAGTTGTGGCGGAGCCCTTGGCTGATTCCGTCGACGTCAGCATCATCGTGCCGGTGCTCGACGAGGCGCAGACGCTCGACTCCCTGCTAACCGATTTGTTCGCTCGTGCGTGGCTGCGCGAGCGCGCCGAGGTTATCGTCGCCGATGGCGGCAGCCGCGATGCGACGCTGGAAATCGCCGCCAGGTACCCCTGTCGGGTCGTCCGCGGGCAGGCCGGCCGCGCGCGGCAAATGAACGCGGCGCGCGCGCAAGCCCGCGGCCGCCACCTGTTGTTCCTGCATGCCGACAGCCGCCTGCCGGACGCGTTCGCCGGCGACTTCCCGGCGGACGCGGCCTGGGGGTTTTTTCGCTTGCGGCTCGCCGACGACGCGCCGGTCTATCGACTCATCGAGCGCGCGATCAACTGGCGAACCCGGTTGACCCGGGTCGCCGGCGGCGACCAGGGTCTGTACTTCGATGCCCGGCTGTTCGACGCGCTCGGCGGCTATCCGCCGCTACCGCTGATGGAGGACATCGCCATCACCAAGCTCGCCCGCCGCCGCGCCGCGCCGCGCATCATCGCGGCGCCGATATCGAGCTCGAGCCGGCGCTGGCGGCGCGACGGCGTTGCCCGCACGGTGCTGTTGATGTGGGCACTGCGCCTCGCCTACTGGCTCGGTGTCGACCCGCGCCGGCTGCAGCGCATCTACTACCCGTCGCTGAATGATTAGGCTCGGCATTTTCGCCCGCCCGCCGCAAGCCGGCCGGGTCAAGACGCGGCTGATCCCGGATCTCGGCGCCGACAAGGCCGCCCGGGTCTACCGTTACTGCCTCGAGCATACGCTCGACGTCGCCCAACGCTCGGGGCTCGACTACCAGCTGTTCCTGAGCGAGCACAGTAGCGACGACCTGTTCAATGACGAGCCGCTCGCGCGGCAACAGGGCGTCGACCTCGGCGCCCGCATGCACCACGCGCTGCGCGCGCTGCTCGCCGACGACGCCAGCGGCGCGCTGATCATCGGTTCCGACTGTCTCGACCTTCGACCCGCACATCTGCGCCGCGCGGCCCAGGCGCTGGCCACCTGCGACGTCGTCGTTATTCCGGCGCTCGACGGTGGCTACGCGCTGATCGGTTGCCGCGAGGCCGAGCCGGAGCTGTTCGCGCGCGTCGACTGGAGCACCGGCCGGGTCCTGCGCCAGACGCTGGCGAACGCCGAGCGCCTCGGCCTGCGCCTGGCGCAACTCGACGCGGTGCGCGACATCGACACGCTCGACGACCTCGAACATTATCCGCAATTGCTGCGCCTGGTAGCGTCGAGCTGATGCTTTATCGCCTGCTCAAGCCGCTGCTGTTCGCGGTCGAGCCCGAGCTCGCGCATGACGTCAGCCTCGAAATGCTGCAACAGTTCCACCGCCTGCTGCCGGCGGTCCGCATCGCCAGGCCGGTGCGGGTCATGGGGCTGGACTTCCCGAATCCGGTCGGGCTCGCCGCCGGACTCGACAAGAACGCGGATTATCTCGACGGCCTCGCGCGGCTCGGTTTCGGCAGCATCGAGGTCGGCAGCGTCACCCCGAAGCCGCAGCCCGGCAATCCACAGCCGCGGATCTTTCGCCTGAACCGGCACCGCAGCCTGATCAACCGCATGGGATTCAACAACCGCGGACTCGACCATGTCGTCGGCCGAATCTCCGACAGGCCGCGCGACTACGTGCTCGGCGTCAACATCGGCAAGAATTTGCAGACGCCGGTCGCCGACGCGCTCGACGATTACCGTCGCGGGCTGGCTGCGGTCTACCCGCATGCCGACTACGTCGCGATCAATATCTCGTCGCCGAATACGCCCGGTCTGCGCGACCTGCAGCACGAGGACGCGCTCGAATCCCTGCTCGCCGGCCTCGACGAGGACCGCCGCCGGCTCGAAGACCGGCATCAGGCGCGGCGGCCGCTTGCGCTGAAACTGTCGCCCGATCTCGACGCGCGCGCGGTGCCGGTCATCGCCCGGTTGCTGCGGCGCTACCGGGTCGACGGCCTGATCGCGACCAATACCACGCTGTCGCGCGAGGTTGTACGCGGGCATCGCTACGCCGGCGAGGCGGGGGGCTTGAGCGGACTGGGCTTGCGCGACGCTGCGCGCGCGATGCTGGTCGCGTTTCGGCGCGAACTCGGTGACGACATTCCTATCGTCTCGGTCGGCGGCATCGACTCGGCCGACGAGGCCCGCTACCGCCTGGAACTCGGCGCGAGCCTGGTGCAGCTCTATACCGGGCTGATCTATCGCGGACCGGGGCTCGTGAAATCCATTCTCCGGTCGATATAGACGGCAAGACGGCAGCGGTGGAGGAAACCGCGATGGATGCAATGGTGTCGCTCAAAGACGCGCGCGATTATCTGCTCGCGCTGCCCGACGGGCTTGACGACTATCTCGACGACGATTATCGGCGCGGCCTCGCCAGCCTCGTCGACCGCTTCGAGGAATTCTTCAAGATCACCGCCAGCGTCAACCTGCGCGCCAGCGAGGACCGGGTCATCGAGGCCGGCGAGGCGACCGAGATCAGCGATTACGGCTTCGTCCTGTTGCTGAAACTGATCGATTTGATGGAGCGCCTCGATTTGCCGCATCGGCGCAAGGAGATCGAGCAGATCTCGCTGGTGTTCGCGCGCTGGACGATGAGCTACGGCGGCACGATCAATTACCTCGAGCCGGTGGTCAACGCGATCGCCCAGCTCGCCAACCTGATGCAGGAAAAGGGAGCCCTGCTGGCGCTGTCCGACCTGATCGCCGACGTCGTCGATCATTGCTCGGCCGAGTTGAAGCAGGATGCCGGCGACGCCGAAGCCATGCGCCCGTGGCGCCTGCTGCATATCAATCGCGGCATCGTCGCGACCCGGACGCACGATCTCGAGGTCATGCGCAGGGCCTTCGACGACTTCCTGGTTTACCTGCCGCAGGACGCCTCGGGCTTTTTCGCCGAGGGCATGCGCGAGATGGACGCACTCGACTATCCGCCGCACGTGCGCGAGGTCATGGAATCCTACTGCCAGCGCAATCCGTCGGTGCGGCTGCACTAGCCGGTCGTGTCATCGCGAGCCCCGGCTGGAGTTTACCCCGGCGAAAGCCGGGGCCGGGGCAGGCTCCGCGAAGCAATCTCCCGGGATCGGGCTTGAACAGGGAGGTTGCTTCGTCACGCGCGGCCTGCGGCCGCGCGCTCCTCGCAATGACGTGCCAATTACGTGGATTGGCCGCACTCGAAGCCAATGACGTGCCAATGACGCAAATCAGGCGCACTCGAGGCTGACGAGGTAGCCGCCATACTTGCGCAGGTTGATGACGCCGGCGTCGAGAATCAGGTACTGCCCCTTGATCGCGTCGAGCCGACCGGCGGCCACCGGATTCTTGTCGAGGTTGAAGCTGCTGATTTTCTGCGGGTAGCCCAGCGCCGGGTACTCGAGCTCGACGATCCCGTCGGCCGCGGCGATCACCTCGACGTCCCGCCGCAGTTCGTCGTCGAGTCGGCCCTCGACCTCCGGCCAGCAGCGCTCGAAGATATCGAGCAGGTCCGCCTCGCAGGGTTCGTTCTTGAGCATGTTACGCCAGTTGGTGCGATCGCTCAGGTGGCGCCTGAAACCGTCCTCGATCAGGCCCGCGTGGTAGCGCTGCGAGACCCGCAACGCCGGCAGGGCCTGGGTCGCGCCCTGGTCGATCCAGCGGGTCGGCACCTGGTTCTCGCGCGTGATGCCGACCTTGATCGCCGAGGTGTTGGCGAGATAGATCACATGCGGCCGCATGCAGTGATCCATCGCCCACTCGGGCTCCCGGCAGGTGCCGAGATGGAAATGGCATTTCTCCGGCGACATGATGCACATGTCGCACTGCGCGAGTCTGCGAAAACACGGATAGCAATAACCCTGGTTGAAGCTCTTGTTGGTTACCCGGCCGCAGTGGATACACTCGATTTGCTGCAGATACTCGAGGCGGACGGTCTGGCCGAGCCAGTCGTTCAGCGTCACCTCGCGCCCGCCGAGGTCGAGCCGATAGGTGACGGGACGCGTCGCGGCGACGTCCATCTTGCGCAGGTTGCCCTGGACTTTCACGCGCCGGCGCGCCGGTCGAGCCGGAAGACGGCTTCGTTGAGCGCCGACAGGCCGGCTTCGCGCCAGCGCGGACGCTCGTCGAGGATGTCGTTGCGCTCGAGCAACGCGATCGCGAAGGCGTCGCCGTAATGACGGCGCATTTCTTCCTCGGGGACGCTGTACGGCGGGCCCTGCATTTCACCGGGATCGTACTCGAAGGTGACCAGCAGCATGTTGCTGACCGCCGGGATGATCGACAGCATGTGATCATAGTAAGCCGGCCGTTGCTCGGCGTTCAGCGCGATCAGCGCGGCGCGGTCGTAAACCAGCTCGCAGGCGCCGAGATCGTCGTTGCGCAGGTCGAAGAAGTCGCCCTCGAGCAAGGTGATGCCGGCCGCGCGATAGATCGCGAACCGGTCGGTCTCGATGCGCTCGTATTCGATCCCGTTCTCGGCGAAGAAAGCCTCGATCGCGATGCGCGAGAACTCGATGCCGATGACCTCTAATCCCTGTCGGGCGATATACAGCAGGTCGTGCGCCTTGCCGCACAGCGGCACGAAAACGACGGCCCCGGGCGGCAGGCCGAACCCGGGCAGGTAAGCTTCGAGGTAGCGGTTGACCGTC
>JAHEKJ010000103.1 GCA_024638385.1 Gammaproteobacteria bacterium
ACAACGTGAAGATGGAAGTGCAGCTGATCGCGCCGATCGCGATGGAAGACGGCCTGCGCTTCGCGATTCGCGAGGGCGGCCGCACGGTCGGCGCCGGCGTCGTTTCGAAGATTATCGAGTAACTGATATGGCAAGCAATCAAAACATTCGCATTCGTCTCAAGGCATTCGATCATCGCCTGATCGACCGCAGCGCGGCCGAAATCGTCGAAACCGCCAAGCGCACCGGCGCCCGGGTCAAGGGGCCGATCCCGCTGCCGACGCGCAAGGAGCGTTTCACGATCCTGGTGTCGCCGCACGTCAACAAGGATGCGCGCGATCAGTACGAGATTCGCACGCACAAGCGACTGATGGACATCGTCGATCCGACCGACAAGACCGTCGACGCGCTGATGAAGCTGGATCTGGCGGCGGGCGTGGATGTGCAGATCAAGTTGAACTGACTTTCAGGCGCGACGCGCCCGAAAGTCATCCCGGAAGCGGCGTAGCCGCTATCCGGGATCTCGTGCGGTATAGCAGTTCCCGACCGGAAATAGGGGGATAACATATTTAATTCGCTGACAGCGAAATAGGTCAGGCACGGACCGGCAAGTAATTCCGGGTTCAGAACTGGCCCGGAAAATGCAATTAAAAGGTTAACTTCCAGATACTTATCTGGTATAGTGCGCGCCCTCGCGGCCCGATACGGCAACTCCGTATCGGGCCGCACGTTCGAAAACGGGCAGGTAACTGGCACCAAGGCGACCTCGCGTCGCCTCCTGTAAATGGACCTACAGGCGTGTTCGGGGACAATCAAGTCTCTGAAAACGAAAGAAAAACACAGAAGGCTTGTGTTTTTCGTCATTTGAAAATTCGTGGACGAATTAGTCAAATGCGACAGCTACTTTTGGTTTGGAGTTTAAACGATGTCTCTCGGTTTAGTAGGGCGTAAAGTCGGCATGACGCGCGTGTTTTCCGACGACGGCGTCTCGATCCCGGTTACCGTGATCGAGGTCGAGCCCAATCGCGTCGCGCAGATCAAGACGGTCGAGACCGACGGTTATACCGCGATCCAGGTCGTTACCGGCACGCGACGCGCCAGCCGGGTGACCAAACCGATGGCCGGCCATTACAAGCGCGCCGGCATCGAGGCGGGCCGCGGCGCGTGGGAATTCCGCGTCGACTCGGTCGACGACATCGAGCTCGGCAGCGAGTTCAAGGTCGATGTCTTCGAGCAGGGCCAGATCGTCGACGTCACCGGCGTCTCCAAGGGCAAGGGCTTCCAGGGCGGCGTCAAGCGTCACAATTTTCATATGCAGGACGCGACCCACGGCAATTCGCTGTCGCATCGCGCGATCGGTTCGACCGGTCAGAACCAGACCCCGGGGCGCGTCTTCAAGGGCAAGAAAATGGCCGGCCAGATGGGTGCGAAGCGCAAGACGACGCAAAATCTCGAGGTCGTCCGGGTCGACGCCGAGCGCAATCTGCTGCTGATCCGGGGCTCGGTGCCCGGCGCCAGCAGCGGCGACGTCATCGTCCACCCGGCGGTCAAGAAAGCGGCGCCGGCCAAGCAATAGAGAACTGACGTAATGGACCTGACCATCCACGATTCGAAGAAGAAAGTCTCGGTATCCGACGACGCTTTCGGCGCGAGCTTCAACGAGCCGCTGGTGCACCAGCTCATCGTTGCCTATCTCGCCAGTGGACGCGCCGGCACCAAGGCACAGAAAAATCGCAGCGCGGTGCGCGGTGGCGGCGCCAAGCCGTATCGGCAAAAAGGCACCGGCCGCGCGCGCGCCGGCACGATCCGCAGCCCGCTGTGGCGCGGCGGCGGCGTAACCTTCGCCGCGTCGCCGCGCGATCACGGCCACAAGCTGAACAAGAAAATGTACCGCGCGGGCCTGCGCAGCCTCGTCTCCGAGCTCGTGCGCCAGGACCGGCTGGTGCTGATCGACAAACTCGGCGTGACCGAGCCGAAGACCAAACTGATGCAGGCGCGTCTCGCCGAGCTCGGCGCCGACGACGCGTTGGTGCTGACCGACGGCCTCGATTCGGCGGTGTTTCTCGCCGCGCGCAACCTGCCTAAGGTGCAGGTCATGGACATCGCCAGCGTCGACCCGGTCAGCCTGATCAGGCCGGAAAAAGTCGTCATCGACGAAGCCGCGCTGAAAAAACTCGAGGAGCGCCTCAAATGAACCCGGAACGCGTGTTTCAGATTCTCAAGATGCCGCACGTCTCGGAGAAGTCCGCGATGCTCGGCGATACCGCCAACCAGGCGGTGTTCCAGGTTGCGCTCGACGCCAACAAGGCGGAAATCAAGGCGGCCGTCGAGCAGCTGTTCGACGTCAAGGTCGCCGGCGTGCGCACGGTCAAGATGAAGGGCAAGCAAAAGCGCATGGGCGTGCGCCGCGGGCGCCGTTCGGACTGGAAAAAGGCTTATGTCTCGCTCGAGCAGGGCCATGAAATCGACCTCGCGTCGCTGGGGGGCTGAGCCATGGCGCTGATCAAAGCCAAACCGACCTCACCGGGCCGCCGTTTCGTCGTCTCGGTCAAGACGCCGGGCCTGCACAAGGGCAAGCCGCACGAAGCGCTGCTGGAAAAGAAAGGCAAGAGCGGCGGCCGCAACAACGCCGGCCGGATCACGACCCGGCACATCGGCGGCGGCCACAAGCGGCGTTACCGTACGATCGATTTCAAGCGCAACAAGGACGGCATCGATGCCCTGGTCGAGCGCCTCGAATACGATCCGAATCGCAGCGCGCACATCGCGCTGCTCAAGTACCTCGACGGCGAGCGCCGCTACATCATCGCGCCCAAGGGCGTCGAGGCCGGCGCGGTGCTGCGCTCGGGCGACGACGCCGGGATCAAGGTCGGCAATTGCCTGCCGTTGCGCAACATCCCGGTCGGTTCGGTCGTGCACTGCATCGAACTCAAGCCCGGCAAGGGCGCGCAGCTGGCGCGCTCGGCGGGAACCTCGGCGCAATTCGTCGCGCGCGAGGGCGCCTACGCGACGCTGCGCCTGCGCAGCGGCGAGATGCGCAAGGTGCTGGCCGAATGTCGCGCCGTGATCGGCGAGGTCGGCAACGGCGAGCACAGCCTGCGCTCGCTCGGCAAGGCCGGCGCGGCGCGCTGGCGCGGCGTGCGCCCGACCGTGCGCGGCGTTGCAATGAACCCGGTCGACCATCCGCATGGCGGCGGCGAAGGCCGCACCTCGGGCGGCCGCCACCCGGTGTCGCCGTGGGGTACGCCGACCAAGGGTTTCAAGACCCGCACCAACAAGCGTACCGACCACCTGATCGTGCGCCGGCGGAGCAAGAGGAAATAACCGATGCCACGTTCACTGAGAAAAGGCCCGTTCATCGACCATCACTTGCTGAGGAAAGTCGAGCACGCGGTCCAGACCAACAACAAGCGTCCGATCAAGACCTGGTCGCGGCGTTCGATGATCGTGCCGGAAATGGTCGGCCTGACGATCGCGATCCACAACGGTCGTCAGCACGTGCCGGTACTGATCAACGAGAACATGGTTGGCCACAAGCTCGGCGAGTTCGCGCAGACGCGAACCTACCGCGGGCACGTCGTCGACAAGAAAGCGAAGAGAAGATAGCGCCATGCAAACCAGCGCCATACATCGTTACGCGCGGATTTCGCCGCAGAAGTGCCGCCTGGTCGCCGACCAGGTGCGCGGGCTGCCGGTGGACCGGGCCCTGACGCTGCTGACCTTCAGCAACAAGAAAGCCGCGGTGCTCGTGCGCAAGGTGCTCGAGTCCGCGATCGCCAACGCCGAGCACAACGACGGCGCCGACATCGACGAGCTCAAGGTCGCGGCGATCTGCGTCGACCAGGGCCCGGCGATGAAGCGCATGCGCGCGCGCGCCAAGGGCCGCGGCAACCGGATTTTGAAACGCAGCAGTCACATCACCGTGACCGTGGCGGACAGTTAAAGGTTCGATTATGGGACAAAAAGTACATCCGACGGGCTTTCGCCTCGGCATCGCCACCGACTGGACTTCGAAGTGGTACGCGGATTCGGATCAGTTCGCCGATTTCCTCGCCGAAGACCTGAAGATCCGCGATTTCCTGAAGCAGAAGCTGTCGCAGGCCTCGGTCAGCCGGATCCAGATCTCGCGCCCGGCCAAGTCGGTGGCGGTCACGATCCATACCGCGCGCCCCGGCATCATCATCGGCAAGAAGGGCGAGGATATCGAGAAGCTGCGCCATGAGGTCGCGTCGCTGGTGGCGGTGCACCTCAACAACGTCAAGATCAACATCGAGGAAATTCGCAAGCCGGAGCTCGACTCGCAGCTGGTCGCCGAGAATATCGCCTCGCAGCTCGAGCGCCGCGTGATGTTCCGCCGCGCGATGCGCCGCTCGGTCACCAACGCGATGCGCCTCGGCGCCGAGGGCATCAAGATCAACGTCTCGGGACGCCTGAACGGCGCCGAGATCGCGCGCAACGAATGGTACCGCGAGGGCCGCGTGCCGCTGCACACGCTGCGCGCCAACGTCGATTACGGCTTCGCCGAAGCGCTGACGACCTACGGCATCCTCGGCGTCAAGGTCTGGATTTACAAGGGCGAGGTTTTCGATCTCGAGAACAAGGACGCCGACAAGCCGGTGGGCAAGTCGGGCAAGTCCAGGTAAGAGAAAGCAGTCATGTTACAACCGAAACGAACCAAATTTCGCAAGCAGTTCAAAGGTCGCAACCGCGGACTGGCGACGATCGGCAACAAGGTCAGCTTCGGCGAGTACGGCCTCAAGGCGGTCGAGCGCGGCAAGATGACCGCGCGCCAGATCGAGGCCGCGCGGCGCGCGATGACGCGCCACATCAAGCGCGGCGGCAAGATCTGGATTCGCGTTTTTCCCGACGTGCCGGTGTCGAAGAAGCCGCTCGAGGTGCGCATGGGCAAGGGCAAGGGTAACGTCGAGTACTGGGTCTGCAAGATCCAGCCCGGGCGCATGCTCTACGAAATGGAAGGCGTCAGCGAGACCATCGCGCGCGAGGCGTTTCGCCTGGCCGCGGCCAAGCTGCCGTTCAAGACCACCTTCGTTTCCCGGCAGGTGATGTAATGAAAGCTTCGGAATTACGCAACAAGAGCGAGCAGGAATTGCGCGAAGAACTGCTGGCGCTCAGGCGCGAGCAATTCAACCTGCGCATGCAGCAGGGCGTCAATCCCGACGCCGTGCGCGGCGACCAGGTCGCCAAGGTGCGCCGCAACATCGCGCGCGTCAAGACCGTCATGAACGAAAAGCGTGGTGAACAGGCATGACCGAAAAGGTATCGAGATTCCAGAGTGGCACGGTCGTCAGCGATCGGATGGACAAGTCCGCGACGGTGCTGATCGAACGCAAGGTCAAGCACCCGATCTACGGCAAGTTCGTCAAGAAGTCGACCCGGCTGCATATACATGACGAAAACAACGAGTGCGGGATCGGCGACACCGTGCAGATCAGCGAGTGCCGGCCGATCTCGAAGACCAAGTCGTGGACGCTGGTCAAAGTCGTCGAAAAAGCCAACCCGGAGTAAGCGCGATGATTCAAATGCAAACCGTTTTGAATGCCGCCGACAACAGCGGCGCGCGCAAGATGCAGTGCATCAAGGTGCTCGGCGGATCGAAGCGCCGCTACGCGCATATCGGCGACATCATCAAGGTCAGCATCAAGGATGCGATCCCGCGCGGCAAGGTCAAGAAGGGCGAGGTCTACAACGCCGTCGTCGTGCGCACCGCCAGCGGTGTGCGCCGCCCGGACGGTTCGGCGATCAAGTTCGACGGCAACGCCGCGGTGATTCTGAACAACCAGCTGCAGCCGATCGGCACGCGTATTTTCGGGCCGGTGACCCGCGAGCTGCGCAGCGAGCGCTTCATGAAGATCATCTCGCTCGCGCCCGAGGTGCTCTAGGCGAAAGGTGAGAGACATGCAGAAAATCAAGAAAGGCGACGAAGTCATCGTCATCGCCGGCCGCAGCAAGGGCCAGCGCGGCAACGTGTTGAAGCGTCTGCCCGACGGCCGCCTGCTGGTCGAAAACGTCAACATGGTCAAGAAGCACCAGAAGGGAAACCCGCGCGCGGGTACCTCCGGCGGCATCGTCGACCAGGAAGCGCCGATCGACCGCTCCAACGTGATGCTGTTCAACCCGCATACGCAAAAGGGCGACCGCGTCGGTTTCCGTACGCTCGAAGACGACCGCAAGGTGCGTTACTTCAAGTCCAACGGCGAAGTCGTGGACATCTAGGGGCAGGTCATGAGCAGATTGGAACAACATTATCGAGACACCGTGGCGCCGGCGCTCAGGGAGCAGTTCGGTTACAAGTCACCGATGGAAGTCCCGCGGATCACCAAGATTACGCTCAACATGGGCGTCGGCGAGGCGTCGCAGGACAAGAAGCTGATCGAGCACGCGCTCGAGGATCTGGGCCTGATCGCCGGGCAGAAAGCCGTGACCACGGTCGCGCGCAAGGCGATCTCGAACTTCAAGATCCGCGAGGGCATGACCATCGGCTGCAAGGTGACCTTGCGTCGCAGCCGGATGTACGAGTTTCTCGATCGCCTGATCAATTTCTCGATCCCGCGGATCCGCGATTTTCGGGGCCTGAGCCCGAAGGCGTTCGACGGTCAGGGCAACTACAACCTCGGGATTACCGAACAGATCGCGTTTCCCGAGATCGACTACGACAAGATTGACAAGCTGCGTGGGCTGAACGTCAGCATTACCACGAGCGCGCGCAGCGACGAAGAGGGACAGGCGTTGCTGTCGGCTTTTCAATTTCCGTTCAGAGGTTAAGAGTTCAGGTTATGGCTAAGAATTCCATGGTACAGCGCGAGCTCAAGCGCACCCGCCTGGTGGCGAAGTACGCGGACAAGCGCAGCGAATTGAAGGCGATCATCATGCGCGCCGACTCCAGCTACGAGGAGCGCATGGCGGCGGTCGAGCAGCTGCAGAAGCTGCCGCGCGACTCGGCGCCCGTGCGCCGGCAGAATCGCTGCCGGATTACCGGACGCCCGCATGGCGTGTACCGCAAGTTCGGCCTGTGCCGCAACAAGATCCGCGAAGCCGCGATGCGCGGCGATATCCCGGGTCTGGTCAAGGCCAGCTGGTAAGAGGACAGACATGAGCTTACAAGATCCCATCGCAGACATGCTGACGCGCGTGCGCAACGCGCAGAAGGCGACCAAGGTCAGCGTCGAGATGCCGGCGTCGAGGCAAAAGGCGCGGATCGCGGCGGTGCTCAAGGACGAGGGCTACATCAAGGATTTCAAGGTGACCGAGGGCGCCAGGCCTACGCTTGCGATCGAACTGAAATATTACCAGGGCAAGCCGGTGATCGAGAAATTGCAGCGCATCAGCCGTCCCGGCCTGCGTATTTTCAAATCCAAGGACGATCTGCCGTCGATCAACGGCGGGCTCGGCATCGCGATCATTTCGACCTCCAAGGGCGTAATGACCGATCGCCAGGCGCGCGCGGCCGGCCATGGCGGCGAAGTCATCTGCTCGGTGGTGTAAGTCCGATGTCGAGAATCGCGAAAAAACCGATCGAAATTCCGAATGGCGTCGAGTTCAGCGTCAACGGCCGTGAAGTGTCGGCCAAGGGCCCCAAGGGCAAGCTGTCGATGACGCTGCACGACGCGGTCGAACTCAAGCAGGACGACAAGGTCGTCACGCTCGCGCCGAAGGACGGCAGCCAGGCGTCGCTGGCCGTGACCGGCACGATGCGCTCGGTGGTCAGCAACATCGTCGAGGGCGTCGCCAACGGCTTCGAGAAGCGCATGCAGCTGGTCGGCGTCGGTTACCGCGCGCAGGCGCAGGGCAAGCAGCTGAACCTGTCGCTCGGCCTGTCGCACCCGGTCAACTACGCGGTGCCGGACGGCATCGAGATCGAGACCCCGGCGGCGACCGAGATCGTCGTCCGCGGCTGCGACAAGCAGCAGGTCGGCCAGGTCTGCGCCGAAATTCGCGCCTACCGGCCGCCCGAGCCCTACAAGGGCAAGGGCGTCAGGTACGTCGACGAGCAAATCGTGCGCAAAGAAGCGAAGAAGAAGTAGGGTAACGATGGACAAGAAAGCATCCAGAATCCGGCGTTCGCGCCGCGCCCGCGCCAAGATCGCGGAACTGGGCGTCAATCGCCTGAGCGTGCACCGCACGCCGCGGCATACGTACGCGCAGGTGTTTTCCGGCGAGACCGGCAAGGTCGTCGCGGCGGCGTCGACGCTGTCGTCCGACGTCAAGAAGTCGGTCAAGTACACCGGCAACGTCGATGCCGCGGCCGCGGTCGGCAAGCTGATCGCCGAGCGCGCGAAGGCGGCCGGCGTCGAGACGGTCGCGTTCGACCGCTCGGGCTTCAAGTATCACGGGCGGGTCAAGGCGCTGGCCGATGCCGCGCGTGAAAACGGTTTGAAATTCTAGAGGGCGCGGAGAGTCTCATGGCAGAATCCAGAAATCAGCAGTCCGGCGATGACTTGATGGAAAAACTCGTCGCGGTCAACCGCGTCGCCAAGGTCGTCAAGGGCGGCCGCCAGTTCGGCTTTACCGCGCTGACCGTGGTCGGCGACGGCAACGGCCGCGTCGGCTTCGGCTACGGCAAGGCGCGCGAGGTGCCGCTCGCGATCCAGAAGGCGATGGAAAAGGCGCGCTCGAACATGACCCGGGTGTCGATCACCAACGGCACGCTGCAATACCCGCTGAACGCGCGTCATGGCGCGGCCCGGGTCTACATGCAGCCGGCCTCGGAAGGTACCGGCGTCATCGCCGGCGGCGCGATGCGCGCGGTGTTCGAGGCGGTCGGCGTGCACAACGTGCTCGCCAAGTGCAACGGCTCGCGCAACCCGATCAACCTCGTGCGCGCGACGATCAACGGCCTCAAGCAAATGCAGGCACCCGCGGAAATCGCCGCCAAGCGCGGTAAAACCGTCGAAGAAATAACGGGTTAGACCGATGGCGGACGAAGAAAAGACAGTCAAGAAAGCGGCGACCAAGGCTGCCGCCAAGAAGGCGACGGCCAAGAAGGCCGCGCCCAAGGCGGCGGCGAAGAAAGCCGCGGCCAAAAAGGCCGCGCCGAAAGCCGCCGCCAAAAAGGCCGCGCCGAAAGCGGCAGCCAAGAAGGCCGTCGCCAAACAGGCCGCGTCCGAGCCGGCCGCGCCCGAGGCCACGGCGGCACCCGCGGCCGAGCCCGCAAAGGCGCCGGCCAGAGCCACGGCACCAAAAGCGCAATCGGGGGTCAAAATGATCAAGTTGACGCTCGTCCGCAGCAAGTACGGTCGCCTCAGGTCGCACCAGGCTTGCGTCGCCGGTCTCGGCCTGCGGCGCATGCACCAGACCGTGCAGGTCATCGATACGCCGGAGAACCGCGGCATGATCAACAAGGTTCGTTATTTGCTGAACATCGAGGAAGCCTGATGTACCTGAATACGCTCAAGCCCGCGGCGGGTGCGAAAAGAGCCGCTAAACGCGTCGGTCGCGGCATCGGCTCGGGGCATGGCAAGACTGCCGGACGCGGCCACAAGGGCCAGAAATCGCGCTCCGGCGGCGGCGTGCGCGCCGGCTTCGAGGGCGGTCAGATGCCGCTGCAGATGCGATTGCCGAAATTCGGCTTTACGTCGCGCCGCTCGCGTTTCGTCAGCGAGGTGCGCCTCGGCGAGATCGAGACCTCGAAGCTCGACGAGATCAGCCTCGCCGCGCTGCGCGAGGCCGGCATCGTGCCGATGCAGACGCGCAAGGCCAAGATTATCCTGTCGGGCGAACTCAAGCGCAAGGTCAGCGTCGACGCCAGCGTCGCCGTGACCAAAGGCGCGCGCGCCGCGATCGAAGCCGCCGGCGGCAAGGTAGCCGAGGTCTAAAGTGGCCGGACGCCCTTCCGCACAACAAATCGCCGGCAGCCTGTCGGGTGGCTCGCTGTCCGAGCTGCGCAAGCGAATTTTCTTCGTCATCGGCGCGCTGATCGTGTTCCGTATCGGCACCTTCATCCCGGTGCCCGGAATCGATATTGCCGTGATGCGGGAGATTTTCGATCAGCAGCGCACCGGCATTCTCGGCATGTTCAACATGTTCTCGGGCGGCGCACTCGAGCGCATGTCGGTATTTGCGCTCGGCGTCATGCCGTACATCTCGGCGTCGATCATCATGCAGCTGCTGTCGGTGGCGGTGCCCTACCTCGAGCAGCTGAAGAAAGAAGGCGAGTCGGGACGGCGCAAGATCACGCAGTACACGCGCTACGGCACGGTCGCGCTCGCGACCTTCCAGTCGATCGGCATCGCGATCGCGCTGTCGGGCCAGAGCGGCAGCGGCGGCTCGGCGCTGGTCGTCAACCCGGGCCCGCCGTTCGTGTTTACCGCCGCGGTGACGCTGGTGACCGGCACGATGTTCCTGATGTGGCTCGGCGAGCAGATCACCGAGCGCGGCATCGGCAACGGCATCTCGATCATCATTTTCGCCGGCATCGTCGCCGGCCTGCCGTCGGCGATCGGCGGCACCTTCGAACTGGTGCGCACCGGCGAGCTGAACTCGCTCGTAATTCTCGCGCTGTTCGTCGGCGCGCTCGCGGTGACCTACTTCGTCGTCTTCGTCGAACGCGGCCAGCGGCGGATCACGGTCAACTACGCCAAGCGCCAGCAGGGCCGCAAGATGTATGCCGCGCAGAGCAGCCACCTGCCGCTCAAGCTCAACATGGCCGGCGTCATTCCGCCGATCTTCGCGTCGAGCATCATTTTGTTCCCGGCGACGCTCGGCAGCTGGTTCGGCCAGGCCGAGGGCATGCGCTGGCTGCAGGACATTTCGGCGACGCTGTCGCCCGGCCAGCCGCTGTACGTGATGTTCTACGCGAGCGCGATCATCTTCTTCTGTTTCTTCTATACCGCGCTGGTGTTCAACTCGCGCGATACCGCGGACAACCTGAAGAAGGCCGGCGCGTTCATTCCGGGCATCCGGCCGGGCAACCAGACCGCGACCTATATCGACGGCGTGATGTCGCGGCTGACGCTGGTCGGCTCGATGTACATCACCGCGGTCTGCCTGTTGCCCGAGTTCCTGATTCTGTTCTGGAACGTGCCGTTTTACTTCGGCGGCACGTCGCTGCTGATCATCGTCGTCGTGGTCATGGACTTCATGTCGCAGGTGCAGGCGCACCTGATGAGTCACCAGTACGACGGCTTGATGAAGAAATCGAATTTCAAGGGCTACGGCGGCGCCGGCGTGGTGCGTTAGGCCCGGGGTAAAGGTAGAGCCATGAAGGTAAGAGCATCGGTCAAGAAGATGTGCAAGAACTGCAAGGTGATTCGCCGCAACGGTTCGGTGCGCGTCATTTGCAGAGATCCCCGGCACAAGCAGCGCCAGGGGTAGACACCGATTGAATTTTGGGCACGCGGCCGCTAGAATCGGCGCCCGTTTTGCCCGAGGGCATTGGAGACAGGTTTAGATGGCACGTATTGCAGGCGTCAACATACCGGAACACAAGCATACCGTGATCGCGTTGCAGTCGATCTTCGGCATCGGCGCGTCGCGCGCGGCGCAGATTTGCGCCGTCACCGGTATCGATCCGCAGACCAAGGTTCGCGATCTCGGCGAGGACCAGCTCGAGCATATCCGCGCGCAGATCGACGGGATTGCCACCGAGGGCGATTTGCGTCGCGAAATTTCGATGAACATCAAGCGCTTGATGGATCTCGGCACCAATCGCGGCATCCGTCACCGGCGGGGGCTGCCGGTGCGCGGCCAGCGCACCAAGACCAATGCCCGCACGCGCAAGGGGCCGCGTCGGCCGCTCAAGCGTTAAGCACAGGTAAATATGAATGGTTGATAAATCTCGTTCCAAGAAGAAAGCGAAACGCGTCGTCTCCGACGGCGTGGCGCATATTCATGCGACTTTCAACAACACGATCGTCACGATCAGCGACCGCCAGGGTAACGCATTGACCTGGGCGACCGCCGGCGGTTCGGGTTTCCGCGGTTCGCGCAAATCGACGCCGTTCGCGGCGCAGGTCGCGGCCGAGCGGGCCGGGCAGGCGGCGCAGGAGATGGGCATGAAGAATCTCGAGGTCATGGTCAAGGGTCCGGGCCCGGGTCGCGATTCCGCGGTGCGCGCGTTGAACAATATCGGCTTCAAGATTTCGCGCATCGACGACGTCACGCCGATTCCGCACAATGGTTGTCGCCCGCCGAAGAAGCGGCGCGTGTAGGGGGATCGGACAATGGCAAAATATATCGGACCCAAGTGCAAGCTGATGCGCCGCGAAGGCCAGGACCTGAGCCTGAAGTCGTCGCGCCGCGCGGTCGACACCAAGTGCAAGATCGATAACCCGCCGGGGCAGCACGGCAGCGGGACGCGCAAGCCACGGCAGTCGGATTACGGCCTGCAGCTGCGCGAGAAGCAAAAGCTGCGGCGCATCTACGGCATCCTCGAACGCCAGTTTCGTAATTACTATAAAGAGGCCTCGCGGCTCAAGGGCTCGACCGGCGAAAACCTGCTGCAGCTGCTCGAGTCGCGGCTCGACAACGTGGTTTACCGCATGGGCTTCGGCTCGACGCGGGCCGAGGCGCGTCAGCTGGTCAACCACAAGACGATCCTGGTCAACGGCCAGATCGTCAATGTTCCGTCGTACCGGGTCAAGGCCGACGACGTCGTCAGCGTGCGCGAAAGATCGCGCAAGCAGGCGCGCATCGCCGAGGCGCTGGCGCTGGCCGAGCAGATCGGCTTTCCGAGCTGGGTCGCGGTCGACCAGAACAAGTTCGAGGGAACCTTCAAGATGGTGCCGGAGCGCAGCGATCTGCCGCCCGACATCAACGAGCAACTCGTCGTCGAACTCTACTCCAAATAGTTAACGGGTAATCCATGTCAAAGACTTATTCAGATTTACTCAAGCCGAAGCACGTCAAGGTCGAGGAACAGGGCACCTACCACGCGAAGGTGTCGATCGAGCCGCTCGAGCGCGGTTTCGGCCACACCCTCGGCAACGCGCTGCGGCGAATTCTGCTGTCGTCGGTACGCGGCTGCGCGATCGTCGATTGCCGCATCGACGGCGTGCTGCACGAATACACGACGATCGACGGTGTGCAGGAAGACGTCATCGACATCCTGCTGAACCTCAAGGGCGTCGGCATCGTCATGCACGCGCGCGACGAGGCCACCCTGAACATCGCCAAGAAGGGCCCGGGCCTGGTCACCGCCGGCGATATCCAGCTCGATCACGACGTCGAAATCGTCGACCCGGACTACGTCATCGCGACCCTGACCAAGGGCGTCGAATTCAACATGTCGCTGCACGTGCAGAAGGGGCGCGGATACCAGCCGGCCAACATGCGCCAGGCCACCGACGAGGAGACCGCGCTCGGCCACCTGCAGCTCGACGCGTCGTTTTCGCCGGTACGCAAGGTCGCCTACAGCGTCGAGGCCGCGCGCGTCGAGCAGCGCACCGACCTCGACAAGCTGATCATCGATATCGAGACCAACGGCACGATCGACCCGGAAGAGGCGATCCGCGTCGCCGGCGGCATTCTCAAGGAGCAGCTGTCGGTGTTCGTCAACCTCGAGGGTTCCGAGGAAGAGGCCGAGACCGAGCCGGAATCGCACATCGATCCGATTCTGCTGCGCCCGGTCGACGACCTCGAGCTGACCGTGCGCTCGGCCAATTGTCTCAAGGCGGAAAACATCTACTACATCGGCGACCTGATCCAGCGCACCGAGGTCGAACTGCTCAAGACCCCGAACCTGGGCAAGAAGTCGCTGACCGAAATCAAGGACGTGCTCGCGTCCTACAGCCTGTCACTCGGCATGCGGCTCGAAAACTGGCCGCCGCCGAGCATCGACAACGACAAGCTGGCGAGTTAAGGGGTATTCACGATGCGCCATCGTAACAGCGGGCGAACGCTCAACCGCAACAGTTCACATCGCAAGGCGATGTTTCGTAACATGACGGCATCGTTGTTCGATCACGAGGTGATCCGGACGACGCTGCCGAAGGCCAAGGAACTGCGCCGCGTGGCCGAGCCGCTGATTACGCTGGCCAAAGAGGACAGCGTCGCCAACCGCCGGCTCGCGTTCAGCCGCATCCGCGACAAGGCCGCGGTCGGCAAGCTGTTTGCCGA
>JAHEKJ010000104.1 GCA_024638385.1 Gammaproteobacteria bacterium
ACACGTTCTCGATGCCCATCTGCACGGGAGCATATTGACGGATTACGTCGTCGATTGCAGCGTAAATATGTCCCAGTCGCGCGGCCAGGCTGTCGCCGCTGACGCGGATGCAACCGCTGGTAACGTAGTCGATGCGGTTGGCGTGATTGTCGACCAGGCCGTAGCCGGTGATGCGCGATCCGGGGTCTATGCCCAGGATGATCATCCAGCCTCGGCCTCGTAGGCTTCGTCGGGAATATCGGCGTTGGTATAAACTTCCTGCACGTCGTCGGAGGTCTCGAGCAGGTCGACGAGGCGCAGAACCTTTTGCGCGTCCTCGAGACCGAGTTCGGTGCTGGTCTGCGCGCGCAGCGTCAGGTCCGATTCCTCGGGTTCGAAACCCGCTTTGGTCATCACCTGCTTGACCGCGACGTACTGGTCGGGCGCGGTCAGCACCTCGATGCTGCCGTCGTCGGCGGCAATTACGTCGTCCGCGCCGGCCTCGAGCGCGGCCTCGATGATCGCATTCTCATCGGATCCCGGCGGGTAGAGCAGGATGCCGACGCTGTCGAACAGGTAAGCGACCGAGCCGCTCTGGCCGAGGTTGCCGCCACCCTTGCTGAAAGCATGACGCACGTCGGCGACGGTGCGGTTGCGGTTGTCCGAGAGACAATCGACGATGAAGGCAACGCCACCCGGGCCATAGCCCTCGTAGCGGATTTCCTCGTATTCGGAGCCGTCGAGTTCGCCGGCGCCGCGCTTGACCGCACGCTCGATCGCGTCCTTCGGCACCGATTGCGACTTGGCCTTGTCGATCGCCGTGCGCAGCGACGGGTTGGCGTCGGGATCGGAGCCGCCGGTTTTCGCGGCGACGGTGATCTCGCGGATCAGGCGGGTAAACAGCTTGCCGCGCCTGGCGTCCTGCGCCTTCTTGCGGTGCTGGATATTTGCCCATTTGCTGTGGCCGGCCACGGCGAACCCTCGATCGAAAAATGGCGCTATGGTAGCACTTTACGGCGCGGCCGTGGTTACCAGCCGGGGGGCAGTTTCTTCTCGATGGTGATGTGTTTGCCTTCGATCGAAATGTAGCCGCCGGTCTTCAGTTCCTTGAGGATCCGGTGCACCATTTCGCGGGTTGCGCCGACCCGGCTGGCGATGTCCTGCTGGGTCAGTTTTTCGGTGACGAGCTTCTCGCCGACTTCGGCGGCGTGCTTGTAGAGCACCCGCACGACGCGGTTGTAGACGTCCTCGAGCGCGAGGCTCGAGACTTCCTCGGTCAGGTCCTGGATTCGCTGGATCAGCAGGTCGATAATCTGCATGCTGACCGTCGGCTTGGTCAGCAGCGTATCCATGAAGATCTGCCGGGAGATGACGCCAAAAGAGGAATCCTCGGTCGTGATGATGCTGGCCTGGCGCGGGATGCCGCCGAGCGGCGCGAGTTCGCCAAAGGCCTCGCCGGTGCCGAGCGTGTTGATGATGATTTCCTTGCCCTTGTCGTTGTGCAGGAACACGTCGACCTTGCCGTTCAGGATGACGTAAAAAGAATCGGTCTCGTCGCCCTGACTGACGATTACGGTGTTTTTCGGAAACTGGCGAATAACCGTCTGCGAAGCGACTTTTTCGATGTCTTCTTCGCTCATTCCGCGAAACAGCGTAATGTCTTCGAGCGTCTCGGTCAGGTTGTTCATATTGTTTTAATCGCGCAGTGCAATCCCCTTAATTACTCTTATTATTGTTTATAATCAAGCAGATTTCGACAAAACGTCGCGTATTACCGACCGGCCGGTCATCGCCTCGGGCGGAGATATCCCCATCATCTGCAGCACCGTCGGCGCGATCGACGACAAATTCTCGCCGTCGACGAGCGATTCGACCTCGGGGTCGATGACCAGACACGGCACCGGGTGAGTCGAGTGCTGGGTATGCGGCTCGCCGGTCTCGGGGTCGACCATTTCGTCGCAATTGCCGTGATCGGCCGTCAGAATCACCGAGTAGCCGTGATCGACCGCGGCGTCGAGCACGCGGCCGACCTCGCGGTCGAGCGCTTCGACCGCCTCGATCACGGCAGCGCGCACCGCGGTATGCCCTACCATGTCGCCATTGGCGAAATTGACGACGATGAAATCGTGTTTACCGGCCTCGAGCGCGGCGACGACCGCATCGGCGACGCCGGCCGCGCTCATCTCCGGCTGCAGGTCGTAGGTCGCGATCTTCGGCGAGTCGATCAGCACGCGGTCCTCGTTCAGGTACGGCGGTTCGCGGCCGCCGTTGAAGAAAAAGGTCACGTGCGCGTACTTCTCGGTCTCGGCGCAGTGCAGCTGGCGCAAGCCGGCGTCGGCGATCACGCTGCCGAGGGTCACCTCCGGGCGCATCGGCCGGTAGGCGATCGGCGCGTGCAGGCTGGCGTCGTAGTAAGTCATCGTCGTGACCGTGATCGGATGGAAATCCGGACCGCGTTCGAAGTGATCGAAATGCTCGTGCACCAGCGCGGCGCAAATCTCGCGCACACGGTCGTTGCGAAAGTTGAAGCAAATCATCTCGTCGCCCGGCGCGACCGGCACCAGCGGCGGCAATCGCGTCGGCCGGATGAATTCGTCACCCTTGCCCGCGGCGTAACTCTGCTCGATCGCGGCCGCCGCCGATTCGGCCTCGACGCCGCGGCCGTGGGCGATGCAGTCGAACGCGAGCTTGACCCGGTCCCAGCGCTGATCGCGATCCATCGCGTAGTAGCGCCCCATCACGCTGCCGATATGGCCGCCGCTGTCGGCCAGCAGCGCCTCGAGCTCCGGCAGGTAGCCGGCTGCCGCCTGCGGCGCGGTGTCGCGGCCGTCGGTGATCATGTGTAGCTGCGGCACGACTTCGTGTTTCGCGCACAGGCGTATCAGTGCGAAAAGGTGGTCGATGTGGCTGTGCACGCCGCCGTCGGATACCAGCCCGACGAGGTGCAGCGGCCGCCCGGCGGCTTGCGCGCTCTCGACCGCACTCACCAGCGCCGGATTTTCGTAGAAACTGCCGGCCTCGATCGCGTCGTCGATGCGCACGAGGTCCTGCTTGACGATCGTGCCGCAGCCGATCGTCATGTGGCCGACCTCGGAATTGCCCATCTGCCCCGCGGGCAGGCCGACACCGCGACCCGAGGCTTCGAGCGTGGTCAGCGGGGAAGTTCCGAAATAGCGGTCGAAATTGGGCGTCTCGGCCAACAGGACGGCATTATGCGTCGGATCCGGATTGACTCCGAATCCGTCGAGAATAATCAGTAAAACGGGGCGCCGCGGCGCCCGGGAAGCACGGTTCATCGGAACTTGGTGAGCAGCTGCTGGAATGGCGACGCATGATACCGTAATTCAGCCTGCGGGTTAAGAATCGCTCACCGCCCGCGTCGGTGCGTCGACGTCGGGTTCGCCATCTGCCGCCTCGTCGGCTCGTCTCTCGAAATGGCTCATCAGAACCTCCAGCTGCTCCGACAATTCGGCGACATGGCGGCTCGTCGACGCGATCAGGCTGGCGCTGCCCGAAGTCTGTTGCGACAGGTCCCTGATCGCCGCCATGTTGCCATTGACGAGATCGGCGGTTTCGCCCTGGGCTTCGGTCGCGTCCGCGATATGGCGATTCTTGTCGAGCATGCCCTGCACCGTCGCATTGATGCTGACCAGCGAATCGCCGGCCTCGGTCGCGTGCTCGAGACTTTGCCGGGCCTGCTCGCGACCGCTGACCATGGCATCGACGGCGTTTTTCGAATCGGCTTGCAACTTCTCTATCAGCGCCTGGATCTCGCCGGTCGATTCCTGCGTGCGCGACGCCAGCGTGCGCACCTCGTCGGCGACGACGGCGAAGCCCCGACCCTGCTCGCCGGCACGCGCCGCCTCGATCGCCGCGTTCAGCGCGAGCAGGTTGGTTTGTTCGGCGACGCCGCGAATCACGTCGATCATGCCGCTGATCGATTCGACGCTGTCGACCAGCTCCTCGATAACCGCGGCGGCATTGCCGACGTCATCGAACAGCCGGCTGTTCGACGCCCGCGACTGGTTGACGACATGCCGGCCGGCCTCGGCGGTCTGGCAGGTTTCCTCGGCCAGGTTTCGCGCCTCCAGCGTGCTGTCGATGACGTCGCGCACCTTGGCCGACATCGCATCGATCGACGCGACCACTTCGTCGATCTGGGCACGCTGGTTCTGGATGTCGTCGTTGGTGCCGGCGGCGGCGCGATCCATCTGACAGGCCGCGGTCGAAAGTTGCGCGGCGCAGCCGGCGACCTCGTCGACCAGCGCGCCGACCTTGCCCGAGAAAAGGTTGAAGGCTTCGGCGAGTTGGCCGATTTCGTCACCCGAGGCGACTTCGAGCCGACGGCTCAGATCACCTTCGCCGGCGGCGACGTCCTGCAACGCGGCAACGGTTCGCCGCAGCGGACGGGTTACGCCGCGATGGATTGCAAGGGCGATCAATCCGAACAACAGGATCGCGGCCAGCGCCAGCGTCGCATTCATCAGCATGCTGGCCTCGGCATCTTCGACCAGCAGCACGCCGTCGGCCTCGACGCGATCGTTGAGATCGGATACCAGGCTGTCGATCTGCTCCTGCAATTGCTGCATCGTCGGCAGCAAGTCGGAGTTGACGATCCGGTTCGCGACCGAGCCGTGCTCCCAGTCGGTCGTGTTGAAAAGTTCGTCCTCGAAAGACGTGAAGCGCGCGAAGCTCGAGTCGATTGCGTCGATCCGGGCGCGCAGCGAGGAATCGCGCGCGACCAGCGGCATCTCCCTGAGCTCGAGCAGACTCTCACCGGTCCAGTAAACCGAGTTCTGGTAATCGATGCGCTGCTGGTCGGCGCGAGTGAACAGGAAGGTCGCGAGCGCGGTCGACGATTTACCCAGATGCGTGTTGAACTCGTTGAGCTTGAGCACCAGCGGCTGGCTTTCGTCGATCAGCGCGCGCATCAGGCCGCGTGCGTCGTGCAAGGCGCTCACCGATGCAGCGGCGTTGACCAGCACGATCACGAGGATTGCGAGGTTGCCGAGCCAGAGCTTGTGCGTGATCGAGATATTTTTCATGCGGGAACCCGCGAGACTGCCTGTATCGGGAATTATCGGCCCGCGGGGATTTTACTTGAAGGTCGGCATGTCATTGCGAGGGGCACCGGCGTAAGCCGGCCGGGGCGACGAAGCAATCTCCCGACGCCTGCCCGATATCCGTTGGTTGGTCGCGCTCCGCGCGGCCTCAGACCTTGATGTCGAGGATCGTTCCGAGCACGCCGTTGGCGGTCTCGAGCGCGCGCGCATTGGCCTTGACCGCGCGCGCGATTTCGCTTTGCTCGACCAGCGGACGGATCGGAAAGCTGCCGTCGAGCGGTTCGCCGCGCGCGACCTCGGCGACGTTGCGATCGAGTCGCTCGAGCTGCGTGCGAAGACCCTCGGCCGCGCTGCTGTTCGCGCCGGGTAGCGCGTAGATCGATTTGACCGGGCCGGAAATATCCATGGGCAGAAACTCCCCGTAACGTCGCAAGTACCGGAGCGGATCGGCCGGGCGGCGCGAATCCCGAGCGAATCGCGATCGACGGCGTCGATTCGCCGACCAACGGTACTCAGTAGGCCGAGTAGGGCGTGTTTTCGTCGCCGCCTGCGTCAAGCGCCGCGCGTTCGGCATTGAGCGCCGCGAGGCTCTGCGGCACGACGTAAGTGAGTCGCACGCGATAGTTATGCCAGTCGGGCGCGAGTTCGATTTCGACGCCGTCGCGTTGCCAGCGGTAGCTGCGATCCGACAGGTAGCGTCCCGCGCGGGTCTCGGGTGGGCCGTACTTGGCGCGTAGCGCGGCCAGCATGGCGCTCGCGTCGAGTCCGGCGAATTCGTACTCGGCGAAGGCGAAGCGCGCGTCGGCCTTGACGAAGCCGAGGTAGAGCCGGCGCGAACCGGGCAGCACGGCGGCGCTGTCGTAAACGTCGAACCAGGCCTCGTCACCACCCTCGCGAATCAGTTCGACGCCGGCTTGCCTGACCGCGGCGCGCAACGCGTCGCGGTCGGTCGATTCGAGCTCGACGCCGAACAGCTCGAGCCCCGCCGCCGGCCCCGCCAGCGCCAACCCCAGCAGCCCGATAAAAACCTGTCGACCGATCCGTCCCATGCCCCCTGTATCGGACCGTCACTCGCAATATTGAGCCCGAGTCGACCTGCCGTTCCGAACGTCGGGATTTCGCGGGCAAATTTACCGCGGTGGCCCACAGGCCTCCGCGGGAGAATACTTCAGGATTTGTTGTCGAGGTCGTGCTCGTCGGCTTCGGCGCGGTCGAGTTCGGCATCCATCTCCGCATCGGTCAGCCCGGAATCGCCACCCGGGTTCGCGGCCGGGGTCGACCCCGGCGTCGCGGCGACCGGCTCGTCCTCGTATTCGTTCCAGTCGCGGTCCCTGAAGATGATTTTCGACGCGATCAGGCCGGCCTCGAACAGGACCCACATCGGCAACGCCAGCAAGACCTGCGAAATAACGTCCGGCGGCGTCAGAAGCATGCCGATGATGAACGCCCCGACGATCACGTAGGGCCGCTTTTCGGCCAGCTTCTTCGGCGTAGTGAAGCCGATCGCGACGAGGATGATGGTCGCGATCGGCACCTCGAAGGCGAGGCCGAAGCCGAAGAACAGCGCGAGCACGAAATCGAGGTAGCGACCGATGTCGGTCGAGATGTTGACGATCTCGGGACCGATGCTGGTGAAAAAGCCGAAAACCAGCGGGAAAACAATGTAGTAGGCAAACGCGACGCCGGCGTAGAACAACAGGATGCTCGACACCAGCAACGGGCCGGCGATGCGTTTTTCGTTGGCGTAGAGGCCGGGCGCGACGAAGGCCCAGAGCTGGTAAAGAATATAAGGCATCGCCAGAAACACCGCGACCATCAGCACCAGTTTGAACGGCGTCAGGAACGGCGAGGCGACGTCGATCGCGATCATGTTGGCGCCTTCGGGCAGGTGCCGCGTCAGCGGCTCGGCGAGGTAGATGTAGATATCGTTGGCCCAGTAGAACAGGCCGAGGAAGATGATCAGCACGGCGAGCACCATGCGCACGACCCGGTCGCGCAGCTCGACCAGGTGCGACATCAGGCTGCCGCTTTTACTCTGATCGGGCTCGGACTCGTCGTTCATGACTTGGCTTGCTTGACCGCGACGGCGTCCTCGTCGCCCGCCTTGTCGCGACTTTCGCCGGCGCTCGCCGCGGCCCCGGCGGCCGGCTCTTCGCTCGACGCGGCATCGGTGGCCGCCCCGGCGGCGTCGTCGAGGCCTTGCGCCATCGCTTCGCCGGCCTTGCCGATCGCGCCGGCCTCGTTTTCGAGTTCGCGGCCGGCATCGGAGATGGTGTCGCGCAGCGAATCGAGTTCGCGTTGCTGCTTGGCGAGAATTTCGCGGAGTTCGTCGGCGCGCAGCTCCTGCTCGACGTCGGCCTTGACGCTGGTCACGAAGCGCTTGAGCCGGCCGAAGTACTTGCCCGCGGTGCGCGCGACGCCGGGCAGGCGCTCGGGGCCGATGACGATCAGCGCGACGATGCCGATCAGCATGATCTCGGTGAAGCCCATGTCGAACATCGGCGTTCTCCAGCGATAGCCCGCGCGCGTCTAGACTTTGTCTTTTTCCTCGGTCACCTTGCCTTCGATAACCTGCGCTTCGGGCTCGCTGTCGGCATCGGCCTTGGCCGCTTCCTCGTCCTTGACCGACTTCTTGAAATTTTTGATCGCGCTGCCAAGATCGCCGCCGACGTTGCGCAATTTCTTGGTTCCGAACAACAGGATCACGATCGCCAGGACCAACAGCAGCGACCAGATACTAATTCCACCAAAACCCATGTTTCACCTCATTTCGCTTGTTCACGCGCGGCTTTCTCTTCGACCCCGGATCTGCCGAAACGTTGCTCGAGCTCGTCCAGCACCTGTCGCGCATCGAGATCCTGATGCGCCAGCAGAACCAGGCAATGAAACCACAGGTCGGCGGTCTCAGCCACGATTTGCTGCGGGTCGCCGGATTTCGCGGCGATGATCGTCTCGGCCGATTCTTCCCCGATTTTCTTGAGGATCGAATCCAGGCCCTGACGATACAGTCCCGCCACGTAGGAGGAGTCGGGGTCCGCGCCCTTGCGCGACGCGAGTACAGCCATCAGGCGCTGGAGTATATCATCACTCATCGATAAATCTCGTCGGGATTCCGGATAATTTCCTCGTCGGCCAGCCACTCGCCATCGCGCAGGACGCGAAAGAAACAGCGCCGCCGACCGGTGTGGCAGGCGATGCCGCCTACCTGTTCGACCCGCAACAGGATGACGTCGGCGTCGCAATCGACGCGGATTTCGCACAGCCGCTGCAGGTGGCCCGATTGCTCGCCCTTGAACCAGAGTTTTTGCCGCGAACGCGACCAGTAGACCGCGCGCCCCTCCTCCCGCGTCAGGCGCAGCGCGTCGCGATTCATCCAGGCCAGCATCAGCACGTCGCCGCTGGCGTCGTCCTGCGCGATCGCCGGCAGCAGGCCGTCGTCGTTCCACGCGAGCTCGTCGAGCCAGTCAGTCATCGCGCACCTCGATGCCGCGGCCGCGCAGGTAGGCCTTGGCCTCGCCGATCGTGTACTCGCCGAAATGGAAAATGCTCGCCGCGAGCACCGCGTCGGCGCGGCCTTCGAGGATGCCTTCGGCGAGATGGGCGAGCGTGCCGACGCCGCCTGAGGCGATCACCGGCACGCGCACGGTCTCCGAAACCCGGCGATTGAGTTCGTTGTCGAAGCCGCTCCTGGTGCCGTCGCGGTCCATGCTCGTCAACAGGATTTCGCCGGCGCCATAGGCGTCCATGCGCGCGACCCACTCGAGCACGTCGATGCCGGTCGGCTTGCGCCCGCCGTGGGTGAAGATTTCCCAGCGCCCGGGCTCGCCGTCGCCGCTCGTGCGCTTGGCGTCGACCGCGACGACGATGCATTGCGAACCGAACCGCTCGGCCGCGGCGCGCACGAATTCCGGGTCGAACACGGCCGCGGTATTGATGCTGATCTTGTCGGCGCCGGCATTGAGCAGGCGGCGAATATCGCCGACTTCGCGGATGCCGCCGCCGACCGTCAACGGGATGAAGACCTCGCGCGCGACCGCCTCGACCACGTGCACCATGGTCTCGCGATCGTCCGAGCTCGCGGTGATGTCGAGAAAGGTCAGCTCGTCGGCGCCCTCGGCGTTGTAGCGGCGTGCGATTTCGACCGGGTCGCCGGCGTCGCGGATATCGACGAAGCGCACGCCCTTGACGACGCGGCCGTTATCGACGTCGAGACAGGGAATGATGCGTTTGGCGAGCGGCATGGCGGGTCATTCTAATGGGCGTCGACATAGGCCTGCGCTTCGCGCAGATCGATCGTGCGCTCGTAGAGCGCGCGGCCGATGATGACGCCGCCGATCCCGCAAGCCTTGATCGCGTTGAGCTTGACGATGCAGTCCATGCCGGTGACCCCGCCCGAGGCGATTACCGGCACGCTGAGTTTCTTCGCCAGCGCCTCGGTCGCGTCGACGTTGACACCGCACAGCATGCCGTCGCGATTGATATCGGTATAGACCACCGCGGCGACACCCTGGTCGACGAACTTGAGCGCCAGGTCGCAGGCGTTGTGCTGCGATTCCTCGGCCCAGCCGTGGGTCGCGACCTTGCCGTTGCGCGCGTCGATGCCGACGATGACGCTGCCCGGAAACTCGGAACACAGCTGGGTCACGAACTCGGGACGCTTGACCGCCATCGTGCCGATGATGACGTATTTGACGCCGGCTTCGAGGTAGGCGTCGACGGTTTCGATCGAACGGATGCCGCCGCCGATCTGGATCTCGATGTCCGGGAACGAGTCGGAGATTTCCTCGATTACGTCGGCATTGATCGGCTCGCCCTCGAAGGCGCCGTCGAGATCGACCAGGTGCAGCCGGCGACAACCCATGTCGATCCACTTGCCGGCCATCGACACCGGGTCGTCCGAAAACACCGTACTTTCTTCCATGTTGCCCTGGCGCAGGCGCACGCACTGGCCTTCCTTCAGGTCGATGGCCGGGATCAGCATCATGGCCGGCCGTCCCAGGCAACGAAGTTGCGCAATAGCCGCAGCCCCGTGGCGGCGCTCTTCTCCGGGTGGCACTGCAGCGCAAACAGATTGTCGCGCGCGATCGCGCTGGTAAAGCGCAATCCGTAGTCGGTCTCGCCGACAATGAGTCCCGAATCTTCGGTATCGAGGTAATAGCTGTGCACGAAGTAAAACCTGCTGCCGTCGTCGATCGAATCCCACAGGGGATGTTGCCGGAATTGCTCGACGCGGTTCCAGCCCATGTGCGGAACCTTTAGTTTAACGCCGCTTGAGTCCCTGTGACTATCACCAAAATAGCGCACCCGGCCGCGCAACAGGCCGAGGCAATCGACGCCCCGGTTCTCTTCGCTGCGGTCGATCAGCACCTGCATGCCCATGCAAATGCCGAGAAAGGGTCGATCGCGGGCGGCGCCGAGGATCGCATTACGCAGGCCGAAATCGTCGATTGCGCGCATGCAATCGGCGGCCGCGCCCTGCCCCGGAAACACGACACGGTCGGCCTCGCCGATGCGCGCGGCGTCGGAGGTCAGCGTGACCCGCTGGCTGCCCTCGCAGACGACCTCCAGCGCGTTGACGACGGAGCGAAGATTGCCCATGCCGTAATCGACCACGGCAATCGATTGCATGAGCTAGAGAGATCCCTTGGTCGACGGGATCGCGCCGGGCATGCGCTCGTCGCGCGATACCGCGACGCGCAGCGCGCGGCCGAAGGCCTTGAACAGCGTTTCGGCGACGTGGTGGGCGTTCTTGCCGGTCAGATTGTCGAGATGCAGCGTCGCCGGCGCGTGGTTGACGAAACCCTGGAAGAATTCGTGAATCAGGTCGACGTCGAACTGGCCGATGCGCGGGCGCGCGAACTCGACCCGGTAGTGGATGCCGGGGCGGCCGGAAAAATCGATCACGACGCGCGACAGGGCCTCGTCGAGCGGCACGTAGGCGTGGCCGTAGCGCAGTATGCCCTGCTTGTCGCCAAGCGCCTGCCTGAACGCCTGGCCGAGGGTAATGCCGATGTCCTCGACGCTGTGGTGATCGTCGATGTGCAGATCGCCGCTGGCGGTAACCTCGAGATCGAGAGCGCCGTGGCGCGCGACCTGTTCGAGCATGTGCTCGAGAAACGGAATGCCGGTATCGAGTTTGGCCTGGCCGCTGCCGTCGAGATTCAGCGTCACGCTGATCTGCGTTTCGAGCGTATCGCGTTGGACGCTGGCGGTGCGTTCGGTCATGTCCTGTCCGGGGCGATTTTGAGAGCCTCGGATGATAATCGACATCGTCGCCAAATTCGACCACTAATCGGCGGCGCGCCGCGTGTCAATCGAGGATGAAGGTAACCGGCCCGTCGTTGACGAGATGCACCTGCATATCGGCCCCGAAGCGCCCGCATTCGACCGCTGCGTGGCGTTCGCGCGCGAGCGCGACCATGCGTTCGAAGATCGCGGCGCCGTGCGCCGGGTTGGCCGCCGACGTGAAGCTCGGCCGCCGGCCCTTTTTGGTATTCGCGGCGAGCGTGAACTGCGGCACCAGCAACAGTCCGCCGTCGACGTCGGCGAGCGAAAGATTCATCTTGCCGGCGGCGTCGGCGAACACCCGGTAGTTCAGCAAGCGTTCGACAAACTGGCCGGCGAGTTCTTCGTCGTCGTCGGCCTGCACGCCGATCAGCACCAGCAGGCCGGCGTCGATGCAGCCGACGATTTCTCCCTCGACTTCGACCCGGGCCTCGCTGACCCGCTGCAACAGCGTAATCAAGCCAGCAGTTCCAGCATCGCGTTACAACATTCGACGAGCGCGTTGCTGATGCCGGGTTCGGTGACGGCGTGACCGGCATCGTTGACGATCTTGAGCCTGGCCGTGTCCCAGTTTTGCTTGAGCAGCAGGGCCTGGTCGATCGGGCAGACCATGTCGTAGCGCCCGTGGACGATGAACCCGGGCAGGTGCCGAATCCGCTCCATGTCGTCGAGCAACTGGTTGGGGCGCAGGAAACAGCCGTGGCTGAAATAATGGCACTCGAGGCGCGCGATCGACAACGCGATATGCGGGTCGCTGAAATGATCGACGACGTTCTTGTCCGGCAGCAGCGTTACCGACGAGCCTTCCCAGATCGACCAGGCCTTGGCCGCGCCCATGCGTACGATCTCGTTGTCGCTTGTCAGGCGCCGGTAGTAGGCGCCGATCAGGTCGCCACGCTCATCGATCGGAATCGGCTCGAGAAAGTGCTCCCAGGCCTCGGGGAACACGCGCGCGGCATCGCCGCCGAAAAACCAGCGCACGTCCTTTTCACGGGCCAGAAAGATGCCGCGCAGGATCAGGCCGAGGACCTGCTCCGGGTGGGTCTGCGCGTAGGCCAGCGCCAGCGTCGAACCCCAGGAACCGCCGAACACGACCCAGCGCTCGATCTCGAGCATTTCCCTGATCTTCTCGATGTCGGCGACGAGATCCCAGGTCGTGTTGTCCTCGAGGCTCGCGTGGGGTCGCGACTTGCCGGCGCCGCGCTGGTCGAACAGGATGATGCGGTAAGCTTCGGGATTGAAAAATCGCCGGTGCCCCGGCTCGCAGGCGCCGCCCGGGCCGCCGTGCAGGAACACGACCGGCACGCCGTCCGGGTTACCGCTCTCCTCGACGTACAGCGTATGCAGGTCGGTAACCGGAAACCGCCAGGTTCGGGCGGGCTGGATAGCCGGATATAACATACGGTCGTCGCTCTCCGTTGTGCTGTTTGTAGGACCTGGCCTACAGGAATGATCGATGCAAGCTGACAGGATCGCAGCGCGGCCGCGGTGTCGATCCGGCGCCGGTCGTGGCAGTATACTAGCACGACACGGGAACCGGACGGCAAGCGCGGGCGGCGCTGCGACGGATTCCGGAAATTTCACGGATCCCGGGTCAGTTACCACTCTCCTCGTGGTTATCACTGGGCCTGGTCGGCGAGACCAGGCTCTTTCTTTTGGCAGGCGTGTCCCCGCAACAACCGGGATGGCTGGCGATCGTTGCCGGGGTTCGGAGCAAATCTTCCCTGTCCCGGCCGTGCGCGAATCGGGCTCTCGAGCGAACCCTGGTTAGACCCCGCTCGCGCGGCATCGATGAGGCGTCGGATTCCGCGTCGTGCAAGATCGGGGACAGACCAAAACGACGCCGCAGGCGTCGTCCCGGCGACAGCCCCGAATCAGTTTTATTGCCAGCCATCAATTTTTGCTCTGCCCCCCTCACCCGCTGCCAGCCATCCCGCTACTTCGCGGTTTTCAGTTCCCTGAAATCGAACAGCCCCGGATCGAGCAAATGCGACGGCGTCACCCTGCAAAGGCCGTTCAATATGTTCTCGACGCGGCCGGGATGCGTCCGGTCCCAGTCCCGCAGCATCACCTTGACCGCCTGGCGCTTCAGGTCCGCCTGCGCGCCGCACAGATTGCACGGAATGATCGGAAACGCCCTGAGCGCGGCATACTGCTTGATCAGGGCCTCGCGCAGATAGGCCAGCGGCCGGATCACGACGTTGCGGCCGTCGTCGCTGCGAAGCTTCGGTGGCATTGCCTTGAGCCGGCCGTTGTAGAACAGGTTCAGGAACGCGGTCTCGACGATGTCGTCGGCGTGATGGCCAAGCGCGATCTTGCTCGCGCCGAGTTCGGCGGCGGCATCGTAGAGCACGCCGCGGCGCAGGCGCGAGCACAGTCCGCAGGTCGTCTTGCCTTCCGGCACGACGCGTTTGACCACGCTGTAGGTGTCTTCCTCGAGAATGCGGTAGTCGATGCCGCGCGCCTCGAGGTAGGCCGGCAGGACTTGCGCGGGGAAGCCCGGCTGCTTTTGATCGAGGTTGACCGCGATCAGCTCGAAGTCGATCGGCGCGACGCGCTTGAGGCCGAGCAGCAGCTCGAGCAGCGTGTAGCTGTCGGCGCCGCCCGACAGGCAAACCATCACGCGGTCGCCGGCCTCGATCATGCCGAAATCGGC
>JAHEKJ010000209.1 GCA_024638385.1 Gammaproteobacteria bacterium
ACGCTGGTCGCCTTCGGCAAGCGCGGGCTGGCCTGCCAGCCGGCGATCATGGGCGTCGGCCTCGGCGGCTCGAAGGACACGACCATGGTGCTCGGCAAGCAGGCGGCCTGCCTGCGCACGGTCGGCGATCGCAACCCGGATCCGAAGGTCGCCGAACTCGAACTCGAGTTGAAGAAACTCGGCAACAGCATCGGCATGGGCGCGATGGGTTTCGTCGGCAACGCGATGGTCGCCGATTGCCACATCGAGGTCGGTTACACGCACACCGGCGGCATGCCGATGAGCGTGCACGCCTTCTGCCTGTCGTCGCGGCGCGCGACCGTGCGGATTCACGCCGATGGCAGCACCGAGTACCGCCACGACCCGCGGTGGTTCACCCCTTACATGCGCCGGGAGACAGTCGAATGGTCGAGCGAAAACACGGACGCGACAGCGTCAGCCTGAGAGTTCCGGTTAGCGCGGACGACCTGAAGCCGCTCGCGATCGGCACCGTCGTCTACCTCGACGGCCTGGTCTACACCGGCCGCGAGGGCGTCTACCAGAAAGTCATCGGCGACGGCGCCGAGCTGCCCGAGGGCCTGACCGGACTCAGCAACGCGAACTTTCACTGTTCGCCGGCGGCCGCGGTCGAGCCCGACGGCAGCTATACCGTCGGCGGCGTGACCGCGACCGCGAGCTTCCGCTTCGCCAAGTGGATGCCGGAATGGCTCGCGCGCTCGGGCGCGAAAATCATCATCGGCAAGGGCGGCATGGCGGCCGACGATTACCGCAATATTCTCGTGCCGGCGGGCGCGATTTACCTGACCACGGTCGGTTACGGTACCGGCGCGCTGCTCGGCCGCGGCATCAGGGGCGTGCGCGCGGTTCACTGGCTCGAGGAGCTCGGCAACGCGCAGGCGATGTGGGTCTTCGAGGTCGAGAACTTCGGCCCGTTCATCGTCGAGAGCGATCTCGCCGGCAACAGCCTGTTCGCGCAGCACGGCGCGCTGGTCAACGCCAACCTGGAAAAAGTCTACGCCGGGCTCAAGCGACCGGCGCTGGCGCGCTACGGCGAAACCGACGACCGCAAGGACGAATTGATCTGACTTGCCCTGACCTGGCTTAGCGCATAGAATTCAGCGTTCATAAGATCAATAAACCCGCGTAAATGCGGGTTGGTTACCGGAGGAGCAACATGAAGAAATTGTCCGTGCTGTCGATTCTGATGGCAGCGTGCTCGCTGATGTTTTCGCCCGCCAGCCAGGCGAGCGGCCACTGCGGCGAGATCCACCTGGGTTCGGCGATCTCGCTGACCGGCAAGTACGCCACCAACGGCATCCACGCCAAGAACGGCTACGAATTCGCGATCCAGAAAATCAAGGAGAACGGCGGTGTCCAGTTCGGCGGCAAGTGCTACAACTTCAAGGTCACCTATTACGACGACGAGTCCAAGGGCGACCGCGGCGCGACGCTGGCCGAGCGCCTGATCAGCCAGGACAAGGTCCAGTACATGCTCGGGCCCTATTCCTCGGGTCTGACCAAGGCGATCGCGCCGGTCACCGAGAAGTACAAGATCCCGATGGTCGAGGCCGAGGGCGCATCGCGTTCGCTGTTCAACAAGGGTTACAAGTACCTGTTCGCGGTCTTGTCGACCTCCGAGCAGTATCTCGCGTCGGCGGTAACGCTGGCCGCCGAGATGGCCGAGAACAACGGCAAGAGCCCGTCGTCGGTCAAGGTCGCGGTCGCGGTCGAGAACGATCCGTTCTCGCTCGATATCCGCGCCGGCGTGCTCGACGACGCCAAGAAGTACGGTATGAACGTCGTCATCGACGAGCAGCTGCCGCGCGACCTGTCCGACATGAGCGCGATCCTGACCAAGGTCAAGCTGTTGAAACCCGACCTGCTGATCGTCAGCGGCCACTCCAAGGGTGCGGCGACCGCTGTGCGCCAGATAAACGAGCAAAACATCAAGGCGCCGATGATCGCGATCACGCACTGTGAAGCCGCCGACGTGACCGGCAAGTTCGGCGACGCAGCCAACGACATTCTGTGCTCGACGCAGTGGGCGGAAACGCTCGCCTACGAAGATCCGATCTTCGGCACCGCGGCCAACTACGAGAAGGAATTCAAGATGGCATTCCCCGAGTACAAGAACAAGTCGGTTCCGTATCAGACGGCGCAGGCCTCGGCCGCGGTTTACGTCTTCAAGGATGCATTCGAGCGCGCCGGCTCGCTGGACAAGGAAATGGTGCGCGACGCGCTGGCCGCGACCGACTTGATGACGTTCTACGGCGGCATCAAGTTTTCCGAGGCCGGCAACAACATCGCCAAGCCGATGGTATTGCGCCAGATCCAGAACGGTGAGTACAACGTGGTGGCGCCATCGAAGTTCGCGTCGCACAAGCTGAACTGGCCCCGTAAATAGTAAACCCGATCGAAACAGGACGCCGCTGGCGTCCTGTTTCGGTTTTTATTGGGCTAATTAACCATGGATCAAATCTTCGGCAATCTCGGATTGCTGTTTCAGTTCCCGGTCGTCAATCTCAAAATCGTCATCGACGGCGTCATGATCGGCGCGTTGTTCGCGCTTGCCGCCTACGGCCTCGCGCTGGTGTGGGGCGTGATGAACGTCAAGAACCTCGCCCAGGGCGATTTCGTCATCGCCGGCGGTTACGTGTCCTGGTGGCTGGTGCAGCAGGGTATCCATCCGCTGCTCGGCGTGCCCGCGGCTTTCGTCGTCATGGCCGGCATCGGCTGGATCGCCTACAAGCTCGTGATCACGCGCGTGATCGAGCGCGACCTGTTCACGTCGCTGCTCGCGACCTTCGGCCTCGCGATCATGATGGCGCAGATCCTGAACCTGATGTTCGGCTCGGATACGCAATCGGTCGACCTCGGCTACGACACGCTGTATTTTGCCGACGGCCTGATCGACGTACCGATCGCCAAGCTGATCGGCGTGCTGATGGCCGGCGCGCTCGCCGCCGCGGTCATCCTGTTCATGAAGAACAGCCGTATGGGGCAGGCGATCCGCGCGACGTCGCAGGATGCCCGCGCCGCGCGCGTGCTCGGCATCGACACCGAGAAAGTCTACGCCTTCACGTTTTCATTGAACGCCGCGATCTGCGGCGCGGCCGGCGCGATCATCGTCATGGTCTGGGTCATCCAGCCGTTCTACGGCATCACCCACTCGATTCGCGCCTTCGTCATCGTCACCGCGGCCGGGCTCGGTAACCTGCCGGGCGTAATCGCCGCCGGGCTCGGCATCGGCGCGCTCGAGCAATACGGCGCGCACATCTTCGGCATCGGCTACCAGCAGGCGATCGCGGTCATGCTGCTGCTGCTGGTATTGTTCATCCGGCTGCTGCAACAGATGCGCCACCGCCAGGTACTGAAATAATGGCCAGAAACAAGGCAATTCTCTACGCGGTCATCCTGGCGGTTGCGATCGTCGCGCCCTTCGCGTTTCCC